>PAQU01000002.1 GCA_002709395.1 Roseibacillus sp.
CCTCGGTGAACCGGCGATAGAAGGCCTGGATCCGGGCGAGGAGGGCATCAGTCCGGTCCCGCTCCGTGCGGTGAGGCGAAAAGCGAATTCCCTCCGGGGTGAATACGGCATGGGCGGCGACCTCCTTGGCGGCATCCAGGTATTTGCTGGCCAGCGCGGGGGACATGCCCTGGGCCGCCCCTGCATTTGTGAAGCCTTCACCCGCTGCTCCATCCACGGGGAACTCGCGGGTGGGATCGAGGGACGGCACGCCGGTCAGGTCCCGCACGGTGTAATTGTATTCGGCATTGTTCAGGCGACGCAGCACGAGGGGACCGGGATCACCTGCCTGCGCCTCAGCCTCCCTCCGGAGGTAGGATTCCACCCATCTCTGGAGGAGGATGAGTTCTTCCTCGGTTGGTTGCTTGGCCTTCCGCGGGGGCATCTGCCGGCTCTCAAGTATCTCGCGAACCTGCAGCCAGATTCCTGGCGCACGCCGGACATCCTCCATCGTCTCGAAGGATTCAAGGTCGATCTCGCCCTCGGCCTCGTCCCCGGAATGGCATTCGAAGCAGTAGCGCTCCAGCAGGACCCTCACCTCCGGGTGGTAGTCCTTCGCGAGCTGGGCAAGGCCGGGGTCGTCCCGGGCCCCGGCAGGGGAGACCGTACAGACGACCGTGGCCAGAACTAGAGATGGAATGGGAATTCTCAGGGAAGCAGAGGAGTAGGCACCATTGTGAGGGGAGAGCTCTTTCCCGCAAGGACCCAGAGGGTCATTCTATTGCAGGACATCTTGTGAGCTGTTCTTCGAGGTCCCCGGCGGGTAGCCTTCCTGATATGATGATGAAGTGGTCTCTCGCGTGCATTTTCCGGGGGCTCATGGTGGGTATCCTTGTGGTTCTCCTGCCGGGTTGCGGTGGGGGGAACGAGGATCAGGAAACGGAAGCAGTGACTTCGGGGCAGGAGAACCCGGAAGAGGGCGTCAGCCTGCAGGATTTTCTCCCGGGCAAGGGGGTGGTGGGGGCATTCGTCGAAGGAGAGCTGTTTGATAAAGTCAGTATGCGGTTTCTCTTTACCGAGGGAGGAGGGTTCACCCTCAGTGAAATCGGGAGGAACCGGAAGGTATCCGGAACCTACGAGGTGAAAGGTCCAGTGGTTGTCGTCAGGATCGAGGACGAGGAGGCCATCGCGGAGCTGGAGTTTCCCGGCGGTCTTCCAGCAGTGGGTGGAGAGATTCAGTTCGATGTGGGGGATGACGAGATCGCCAAATGGCGCATCACGGCGATCCAAACCCACGCCACCTACGGGCAGGTGCCCCGGACCCCTGCAGATTTCAGGAAGTTGCCGGGCACTCCCCTTAACGAGCGTGAGAAGCAGTATGTGGGACGCTGGGCCGGGGAAGATCAGGAGAGCCAGTGGACGACAATTATTCGTGAGGACCACACCTACTCCTATCTGACCGAGGTGTCTTACGAGAGGCCTGAGGAGCTTGAGGAGCTTGACGACGGGGCCGTGGCCGTTCTGAGGGGGTCGGCTCATGGGACAAAAATAATCGTCCATGGCGTCTGGGCCATTGCGAATGAGTCCATTTACTTCATGGATCTCGTGTCGTCTGACCCGGAATTCGTGGACAATGAAACTAATAGCCCCTACACCATGGAGATTGTCTCCATGGAAGCGGGGAAAGTGGTTTGCATGAACATGACTGATGGATTGGTTGCCGAAGATGGAGAACCCTATAAGTCAGTGGAGCGACGCATCGAGAAATTCGAGGAACCGGAAATGGCACCCTTCAACACCCCGGAAGCGTTGAAGGGTTTTGATGTCTTGAAAGCCTATGAAGAGGCGAAGGACCCTCAGGAGGAAGAGGGCGCACCGGCCGGGGAGTAAGATTGCAAGGGACTACCGAATTTTGAATGTAACCGGTTGAAGTTCATCGGTGCGGGTGCGAACATGGCGGTAGCGCATGACGCATCTGCAGAGAATTGCTTGTTGGATCCTGGCCCTCGTGGCCTGGTATCCGCCCGGCGTCTGTTCCGCGGATGACGCGGTGTTTGCAGAAGTAGTGCGGCCGGTTTTCCAGCAGAGCTGCGTCAAGTGCCATGGCCGGGACGGTAAGGTGAAGGGCAAGGTTGACCTGCTCGAGATTGGGGGAACCGCGGACCTCGTTTCCGATCTTGAACGTCTGGAGACAATCATTGATGTGCTCGATGAACATGAGATGCCGCCGGAGAAGGAACCGGAACTCAAGCCCGGGGTGCGCGAGCAACTGGTGCTGGAGCTGCGCAAGATGCTACATGCCGGGGCGACGGCGGAGAAGGGGTATGCGCCCACGCCTATTCGCAGGATGAACCGGTTCCAGTATAACAATGCGGTGGTGGACCTGCTGAAACTGAAGGTCGTGGTTTTTCCTCTCCCGGAGAAGATGATGCGGGACCGCTCCGGTTATTTTCGCCCGGAAACCGGCAAGATGCCCGGTCAACTGGTAGTCAGCAGCCGCCAGCTTGGCAAATCAGCCCTCATTGAGCCCCGGCTGGCGGGGGTGGGGCCTTTTCCGCAGGACCTGCGCGCGGAGCACGGCTTTGATAACCGTGGTGATCACCTGACCCTTTCCCCCATGCTGATGGAGGCTTTTTTCAAGCTCAGCCGGCGCATTGTGCAGAGCTCGAATTTCGACAAGCGGACGGTGGGGATCTGGCAGGAGTTCTTTGTCCCTCCCGCCGAGAAGGAGAAAATAGAGAGCGAGGTGCGCGAGCGACTGCGAGTCTTCCTGGGCAGGGCTTTCCGTCAGCCAGTGGAGAAGGGCCTGCTGGAGAGTTACGTCGGATACGTGATGGGACAGCTCAAGTCCGGCAAGGAATTCCCCGGGGCGATGAAGGAAGCGGTCTCAGCGGTGCTGGCCTCACCCCAGTTCCTCTACCTCTACGATAAACCTTCCGAAGGTAATGAAGCTGAGTTGCTGAACGGTTACGAGCTGGCCTCCCGCCTGTCGTTCTTCCTGTGGGGAAGTATTCCGGATGACAAGCTCCTCGAACTGGCAGGAAGTGGCAAGCTGGTCGAGCCGGAGGTGCTTGTGGAGCAGGTCAGGCGGATGCTGCTCGACCGGAAACTGAAGCGCTTCTGCGATAGTTTCCCGGCCCAGTGGCTGCAGCTGGAACGAATTATTTCATCGCTTCCGGATGAAACGATCTATCGGGATTTCTATTATGCCCCTCCCAATTACCGGACCAGCATGGACATGATGATGGAGCCGCTCCTGTTGTTTGAGACGGTGCTGATTGAAAATCGCTCAATTCTTGAGTTCATCGATTCGGATTACGCTTACCGGACGCCCCGCCTGCGCAAGTGGTATGGGGAACCGACCAAGGAGAGGCTGGGCGGGCCGGTGACCCTGAACTTCAAGCGTCAACCGGTCTCCGATAAGCGGCATGGGGGGGTGATAACCAACGCGGCGGTAATGACGATGACCTCCGGTCCGGATGAGACCAAGCCCATCACCCGCGGGGCTTGGATCGCGGGGGTGATCTTCAACGATCCGCCTGAGCCCCCGCCTGCGGATGTGCCACCCCTGGAACCGCAGGAGGAGGGAGCAGAAAACCTCACCATAAGGGAGCGGTTTGCAGCCCATCGCGAGCGTGCCGACTGTGCCGGCTGCCATGCGAAGCTTGATCCCCTCGGATTTGCCTTCGAGAATTTCGATCCCGTCGGGCGCTGGCGTGAGAAATACGAAAACGGCCGGCAGGTCGATGCCTCGGGGACACTTTTCCGGAGGCACAGGTTCAGCAACGTGGTGGAGTTCAAGCAGGCTATTCTGGAGGAGAAGGACAGGTTCACCCGGGCCTTTGCCGAGCACCTGCTTTCCTTTGCCCTCGGTCGTGAGATCACCCCGGCAGATTCCCCGGCGCTTGACGAGCTGGTTGCACAGACAATTTCTGATGATTATCGCATCAGGACCCTGATCGAGGGAGTGGTGCAGAGTGCCCCGTTCGTGAGCAGATCGAGTGGGATTTCGCGAAAAACGTCCTCATCTGGCGAATCAAAACCTGCTATAACGGAAAAACAGTGAGACCTTCCTCAAGACGATCCTTCCTGCGCGGTATTGGTGGAGCCACCCTGGCCCTGCCGTGGATGGAGAGCTTTGGAAAGGAAGCTGCCGTCGCGAAACCCGCCCAGCGTATTGCATGGTTTTATGTGCCGATCGGGGTGGTGCGCCGCGGGTTCTTTCCCGGGGAGGCCGCAGCGGGAATTCCGAAGTTTACCGGGAGCCGCAAGGAGATGGCGGAGGGCGTAAAGCAGATCCCGGTGGGAGTGAGCCCCCTCGAGTTGACGCCTACCATGGAGCCCCTCGAGAAGATGAGGGAGAAAGTCACCCTGATCACGGGGATGGACCGGACCTTCCAGCCGGGCACTGACGTGCACGCGCAGTGCGCCTCCTGCTTTCTCACCAGCGCCAGTGCGTTCGAGGTCACTCAGTCTCCCTACCCGCTCGATCGGAGTCTTGACCATGTCATCGCTGACACGGTCGGGGAGAACACCCCGTTCCGGACCCTCGAATTCAGCTGCAACAGCCACAAGGACAACAAGGAGTCCATGTACTTCGATAATATTTCCTGGTATGGGACCGGGCATGTGGCGCCCTCGCTGCGCGACCCGGGAGAGGCCTACCGGCGTCTGTTCGGGACCAAGGAGATCAAGGCCTACCGCAATATCACGGACCTCGTCCTGGAGAACGCCCGCCACCTCAGAGGTCAACTCGGCTACAGTGACCAGCAGAAGTTCAATGAGTATTTCGACTCCATCCGCACGATTGAGGAGCAGACGGAAAAACTGGAGAAGATGCGGGGAGAGTTGGCGAGGGCGAGGATTGAGGAACCCCCGGAAGCCCATTTGCCACGGGGGGAATACATCCGCCTGATGGGAGACCTGATGGTAGTAGCCCTGCAGACCGGCCTGACGAATGTCGCCACCTTCATGGTTGGTCCCGAGCGCTGGGACACCCCGTATCTGTTTGAGAGCCTCTTCCAAAAACCACGTAGTCATCACGGAATGTCTCATAACCAGGGCAAGTACATCGATGACCTGCTCAAGGTGGACCGCTTCCACATGGAGCAGTTTGCCTACCTTCTGGAGAAGATGGATACCATCAGGGAGGCCAACGGGACCTCCCTTCTCGACAACACGATTTTCACCTACGGGTCAGGCCTGGGGGATGGTGCCACGCACCAGTACAGTGCCCTGCCGATTGTAGTGGCGGGCTCAGGCGGCGGCCGGCTCGCCACCGGCAAGCATATCAACCTCTCCGCCAACACGGGTCCGGTGCCCAAGAAGGACGGTAAGTATCAGAAGGTTGAGGGCGGAACGCCTCTGGCCAATCTCTGGTTGACCCAGGCGCAGGCCATGGGATTGAAGACGGGACGTTTTGCTGACAGCACGGGAACGGTCTCACAACTGATGGCCTGAGGTCTTCCCCGCTGAGTCCGGGGGATCACAGGTCGATTCGCCCTCTTGTCCGGCAACGGGAAGTTGCTGCCCTCAGGGGACTTGCTCNANCCGGAGNAAGAGNGCNGGNCGNGCGGCNGTCTCCAANGGTNAGGGACGCGGTGCCNNTNCCATTGGTGGTNATGACAGCAGGAGTGGTGTTCTCGNTNGTGGGAAATNTNGNNTCGCTCAGGTNGGTNGTGCTCTTNACCACGAAGTTTGNGTTGGGTGCTCCGNNGANNGCGAGGANCAGGNTGNCGCCATCNAGNGTGAGGGAGNTGATGNNGGGGGANACNNGNNCCGTGANNGGTGGCTCGATGGTNACCTTNCCGATCATGCCNCGATGACCTGAGATCTCGCAGTAGTAGAACACCTCCTTGCCTTCAAGGGCCGGGGGAAAGGTGAACNCNCTCGAGGAGTTGGGAGCGACCCGGAAGAGCCANCCNGGGTCTCCGCTACCCAGNACTCCGGACTGNCGNAAGGCAGTTCCCGCCTCAAGGTTCCCGGANTAGGTNACCGCATCCGGGAAGTCGGTATCGTTGTATGCGAAAACGAGGGGATGACCCCCGCTNGTACGGTTCACCGTGTAGGTGACCCCNGAGCGGAGGGCCANNACCGGGTCATTGAACCCATTGATNCGGTAGTGGGAGGCTCCGGAATTTCCGAGNTTGATGNTNGGGTTGCTNGCGTCGAAGGAAAGGGTTTCGGCANGNGCGAGAGCNAGNAAAGNAAGAAGAAGCAGGGGCAGNAAACGNNCCATGNGGGANCCTANNCCCATCTCCTGTCCGCGCAAGGTCTCCGNNNGNGATTTGNCNNGTNTCGCCTCAGCNGCTGCACAGAGGGGGAAGCGACTGAAAGATTCGACGGGAGGAGGAGCGTAGGGTAGAACATCCGCAGNTCAGAACNNTGATGAACGATCGACGAACATTTCTCAAGGGNATGGCGGCTGCTGCCGCCGNTACTCCGNTCTTCCCCGGNNTGTCCCCGGCCGCTCCGGCNGCCNCGGTCAAGGGAAGTCCNAAGCGGGTGATNTTCTTCCTGCAGAACCAGGGTTTCGATCCCAAGACCTGCATTCCGGAGGGGATGAAGAANAGTGGGTCCCTCGCCAGGGNAAAGCTGCCNGAGCCNATCGAGGCCCTGGAGCCTTACAAGGAGAGNCTGCACATCATCAATGGCCTGCATGGGNTGCATACCAGNCCCTCGCACAGTGCCTTCTTCGGAGCCCTCGGTGGCTACCGGGGAAGTGANGGGGTNCCTCCCAGCGGTCCCACTATTGATTACACCNTGAGCAGGGCCCTGCCCGAGACCCTCCTGCCCCATCTCTGNATTGGGATGGACTCCTTGGATAACATGAAGACCAAGCCNACGGTGGCCAACCTNTCGGCCAGTGGCGCGGGTCAGCCCATCTTCATGCACTCCAACCCGAATCACCTCTACGAGATGCTCTATGGGGGGATCGCGGAGGGTGAGATCCGGAGGCAGCATGAGGCCCGCTCGAGCATGTTCGACCGTATTGCCCGNTTGGCTGAGGCCAAGGGTGGGAATCTCCAGGGGGNAAGCCGCNAGCGCTANAGTCAGTATGTTGATGGNTTTGGTGAAATCAACGGGCTGCGGGAGCGNCTGGGNAAGGCCGNACCACGGCTCCNGGAGTTTGCCCCGGAAGTGGACGAACGTTACACCAACCCCGGGTTCGAGACGGACTGGCATGATGCGCTCCTNGATCTCGGNATCTCGGCNCTCAAGTCCGGCATCACCAGTGTCNTGACNATCGGGTCCGGNCGNGGNGAGATCTTCGGNGCGTGGAAGGGNCTGGGAGTTGAACAGCAGGGTCACAANCTTGGCCACATGAANCAGCCGGACAACCCGATCTGGATCAAGATCCGGCAATACAACAGCCGNATGCTGGTCCGCCTGATGGAGGANCTGGAGAAGGTTCCCGAGGGGAGCGGAACGATGATGGACAACACCCTGATCGTCTACACCAGCAACAATGCCNACTATCAGCATACCTCCGGGAAGAACTGGCCCGTGATGCTGCTGGGCAACTATGANGGGGCCTTCCGGACCGGTTGCTTTACCCAGCTTGATGGCAAGCGNCCGATCAATGCCCTNTATACTTCGATCCTGCGGGCNTCGGGAGTCTCAGGAGACCGCTACAACATGTCCGAGCAGTTGGCCGCCAAGTTTGACTCGGCAACCGGGCCCCTGAAGGAAATCCTGGTGTGAGCAGGCTGATTCTTGTCCTCGGGACGCTCCTNCATGCCGCGGTGGCATCCGCGGAACCGCCTGGGGCGGGACCCTANGTGCCCGGCAGGCCGGGNCCCGGGGGNTTCGAAAACTTTGCGCAGATCTTCCTCGAGGACCACTGCTTCGACTGTCACGACGNCGCCACCGCCAAGGGAGACCTTTCACTGGTCGAGCTGGGTCCGGTGGACGAGACCAATGCNGCCCTCTGGAANTCNATCTGGGCCCAGGTCACCCTGNAGGAAATGCCTCCCCCGAAGAAAGCCCAGCCCGGCCAGGTCGAGCGGCTGCGTTTCTCGGACTGGATCGTGCGTGAGCTCCAGCATGTGATGAAGGACAAGGGAGGGTTTCGGGCGCACCTCGACCCGCACAAGGGGANCTTCCTCAGTCATGACCTGCTCTTCGGCCCGCTGCCCGGGGGCATCCAGCTGGAGCCGACTTCCTCACCGGCCCGCCTCTGGCGGGTGACCCCGCAGGAGCATATCACCCGCCTTAATGACCTGATCAACACCGAGCCGGAGTATGATCCAGCCAAGCCTGGTCGGCGAACCCACGGGGATGTGGTTCCCACCAACCACGGGGGAGAGCTCAAGCTTTACTTTGGAACGGATCGTATCACCAAGTGGATGGGAGGGACGGTGGCTTATGCCACCGCGGTGAAGAGTGTGCCCGCGGTGCTTTCCTCGGCCCGCAAGCACGGCTTCGAGAACTATCCCGGGTTCGCCACGGTCAATAGCGCGGAGGCGACCCAGATCCTCGCCAAGGCTGAGGACATCCTGCGCTACATGGCCTACGGTCCGCTCAGTATTGCCCAGCCGGAGCAGATCACCGACAACCCGAACTCCTATAAGATGGAAGGAGATATCCGGGGTCAGCCTACCTCGATCGTCTACAACACGAAGGTGGTCCGCCCCATGACTCCAATTCACGACCTGATGAAGGAGCCCGGGGTGACGGATGAGCGCCTGAAGGAGACCGTGGAGTTTCTCTTTGAGGCGGTGACCTTTCGTCCTCCTACCCCGGAGGAAATCGGGTCTTACCTCCAGATCGTGCGAAATGCGATCGACAAGGTGGGCAAGGAGGAGGGGGCCTTCATGGGNCTTTCCTCCCTCTTTCTTGACCGCGATGCCCTTTTCCGCCCTGAACTGGGCCAGTCAGGAACCNCGGATACNCACGGNCGGGTCCTGCTNCAGGACTGGGANCTNGCTCTCGCNGTCAACCANGCCCTTCGTTACATCAGGCCTGATGAAGCACTCCGGGCCTCGGTAGNGGANGGACGCATGCGCNGTCGGGAAGACGTGANACGGGAGGTCGAGCGCATGCTGGCTGATGAGAGNATTCGCAAGCCCAGGNTCCTGCGCTTCTTCCGGGACTTCTTTGACCACGATCTCGGGGGCTATATCTGCAAGGACTCGAGGNCCCTTGCGGAGACNGGGGCCAGTAACCGGGGGACGGAACACTACCGCNTCATGTTCGATGCCACTGCCAGCACGGACCGGNTGATCGAGCTGATTCTNCAGGANGACANGGAGGTTCTCCGNANTTTGCTTACCACCGACAAGGTGGTGGCCACCCGNAAGGACGAANTCTACTTTGGAAAGANAAGGAGCCAGGCCGAGAGAAGGGTGGCTGCCGAGAGGGAGAAGAAGGCTTTTGAGGAAAGCCGGAAGAAAGCCGAGGCCNTGGTNAAGGGCCTTGAAAAGGAGATTGCCAACCTCGAGGAGAAGTCAAAAGCGGATCCGAAGGACAAGGNNCNGNAACAAAGTCTCGGTCAAAAACGAANGAAACTGGTGGCCGCGAAGAAGCAGGCGGATTCCCAGGAGGAAGCCCCCGAAAAGTCCCANCGNCGGGGTTCAAACTGCGAAACTTGCGGGACCGCAGATCTTTGCCCGGGTGAGCAGGCGNAGTTTCGGANGCGGTTCGATGAAGCCGGAACGNATCCTGGCCACGGTCCCGCGGAACCAGCGCCGGGGACTNCTGACTCATCCCAGCTGGCTGGTCTCGCATTCAGACGCGATGGACAATCACGCCATCCTGCGGGGGCGNTGGATCCGTGAGCGCCTGCTGGGNGGGGGCATTCCCGACGTGCCGATTACGGTGGACGCCCAGTTGCCGGAGGAACCCCGCAGCACCCTCCGGGAGCGGATGCGGGTCACGAGGGNGGACTACTGCTGGACCTGTCACCGGAAGATGGATCCGCTGGGACTNCCCTTNGAGATGTATAACCANGCCGGGCTNTATCGTGAGTGGGAGCTTGATAAACCNGTCGACACCTCGGGCGAAATCATCGATTCCGGNGACCCATCCCTTGATGGAAAGGTGGTCAATGCCCTCGAGCTGATCGATCGACTCGCAGAGAGTGAGCGGGTGGAGCAGGTCTTTGTCCGCCATGCCTTTCGCTTCTGGATGGGGCGCAACGAAAGCCTTCATGACGCTCCGGTATTGCAGGCAGCTCACAAGGCCTACCGTGAGAGCGAGGGGAGCATGAAGGCCCTTCTGGTGTCCCTGCTTACATCCGATGCCTTCCTCTACCGCAGGGTAGAACAGGGGGGGTAGACCGGGACCGGGTTATTACTTCTCCGTCCCGGGCTTCCAGGCTTCAGCGAGTTTGGCAGCCTCGGCAATTTCCCCGGGGGTGGCCTTGCCCTTGAGGGCGGAGAGAGCGTCGTCCGCAGCAGAACCGTAGCCCGCGTTGACCGCGAGGGTGAGCCACTTGAGGGCCTGCGTCACATTACGGTCGACCCCTGATCCCGCGGCACAGGCCTGGCCGTAGGTGAACTGGGCCCCGGCGTGGCCCTGGGCGGCCGCCTGCTTGTGCCATTTGGCGGCCTGTTCCGGGTTCTTGGTGACCCCGGAACCAGCCCCGTACATGTCGCCGAGGGCAGCCTGGCCCTCGGGGTCTCCCTGTTCCGCGGCCCGGCGCATCCAGAGGAAGGCGAGGGACTTGTCGGCGGAGACTCCCTGGCCGGCGAGGTACATGTTGCCGAGGGCCCGGGCGGCCTTGCCATCTCCCTGGCCGGCGGCCTTGCGTCGCCACTTGGCAGATTCCTTGAGATTGATGGGAGCGCCCACCCCATACTCATAGAGGTTGCCCAGGATTCGCTGGGCCTCGGCCCCGCCTTTTTCGGCTGCTCCCCGGATGAGCTTGAAGCCCTGATCGCGGTCCTGCTCCACCCCGCGGCCGAGGAGATAGTCGGTTCCCAGCTTGGTCTGGTCCCTGGCATCATCCTGGGCGGTGCCTACCCCAATCGAGAGGACAAGAAGTGAAAAAAGGGCCGCGAGTTTCATTGCCCCGGATTCCAGCACATCATCGCGCCGGGGCCAAGCATCCACCGTCTGGACCCGGGTTCCCGGGCTCGGAAGGGTCGAGAGGAGCGACAACTAAACTGTTTTCTTTTCGGGATCGGCTCCCTGGCTCAGCATGTTGAGATGAATCTTCAATTCCAGGGGGGCCTCTTGTCGATGACGGCGGCTCTAATCATCTGCTTCCTGCCGGGGTGCAGGGAAAGTCCTCAACAGGCGGCGGGTAGCAAGGGAGAGGGAACGAATCCCAAGGGGGAGGAGCCCGGGGAGGGCACGGGCCTGCAGGCCTTCCTTCCGGGGAAGATGGTGGACCTGTTATTTGAGGAAGAGGGGGTATTTAAAGGCAAGGTGCGGCTCGTGTTCCGGGAAGACGGGAGCTTGAGCGTGGATCAGGAGGAGAGGGTTTCTGTCGGGGAGGACGGTTCGGTGACGATCTATGACGACAACCCCCTGAGGAACGGGACTTACCGGGTGGGGGGACCGCAGGTGATTCTCAAGTTTGCCAGGCATGAGGTTATCGGGGTCCTTGAATTCTCCGGAATCCTGCCGGAGGAGGGTGGAGAGGCCAGGCTCGACGTGGGTGAAGAGGAGGTCTTGAAGGGAAAGATTGTGAGAGTCTTCTCCTCCTACGGAGAGGTGCCGCGGACCCTGGCAGATTTCAAGGCTCTGCTGGATAAGCCCCTCAATGATCGTGAGAAGCAGTTGGTCGGGCGCTGGGAACACGTGAGTGAGGAAGGGCAGCACAGGTCGTGGCACATTAACCGTGAAGACCACACCTCCTCTTCCTTCATCATCGGTCCGAAATATGATGACAAGGGAGAAGTTGTGCCCGGGGAACAGGTCAGGACCATGAGGCATGATATCTGGTGCGTGGCAGATGAGGTGGTCTATTTTGTTCCTCTGGTGATAAATCAAACGGTTAACCTGATTGCGGACTCCCAGGTGCTGCGGGCTCCCAACGAAATTGGAACCTTGTATCTCGTTTCGGTGGACGGGGAGATGAGAACCTTTCGCTGGAAGTTGCCAGATGAATACGGTGGTGATGGCATCGAACCGTTCCATGACCGCCGGATCGAGGCCTTCGATGAGACGGAGATGAAGCCCTTCAATGTGCCGGGAGCGTTGCAGGGTTTCGATATCCTCAAGGCTTACGAGGAAGCCCGGGGCCGCGAAGAACCCCCGGAGCCCGAAGGAGAGGGAGAAGGTTCTTCGGAAGAGTAGGATCGACGACTACAGCAAGGAAGGCGAAGCAGGGCGGGGAGGCCGGGCTGAAAAGGGTTCTGGACCTTAATGAAAGTCATGACTGGTGGTGTCGATTTCAGCGGGGAAGGGTAAGGGTTCCACCGCGGTGGTGTAGAGGGTGTGGGTATCGCCTTCGCCTGTCTGCATTCTTCCATGGCAGAGAAGGAATTGCTCGGAGGTGAGGACAAGGCGGTGGCGGTGGAAGGTGTCACGGGGGATGAAGAGGTTGGCAATGCCGGTTTCGTCCTCAAGGGAGAGAAAGCAGTGCCCCCTGGCCGTGCCGGGTCGTTGCCGGCAGATGACGAGTCCGGCGCAAGTGATGTGCTGGCCATGGGGGACGGCACGAAAGTCGACGGCGCGGAGAGGTGAGGCAGCAGGTGGTGAGGGGAGAGAGTAAGTGGGCGGAGAGTTTGACCGGAAGGTCCGGCGCCACAGGGCCATGGGGTGCGGTCCGGTAGTGTGGCCCTGGGTTGCATAGTCGGCGTGTAAGCGTTCGAGAGCGGTCATGCTGCGGAGTGGAGTGGCAGGAGAGCGATTTTTTTTCGACGTGCTGGGGCCGGAGGCCGTCTCTCTGGCGGCCCGGGTGCCGGGATGAGCGAACAAGTCGTCGGGAGGATCCTTTTCCACCTGCCAGAGGCCGTCTCGACGGTGTTTTATCCCGGGCAGGTCATTGAGGGCCCCNGATGCGGCGAGGAGGCGGCGCTCCTTCCTGTTGGGCAGGACGCGGCGAAGGAAGTCCGACAGGTCGGCGAAACGGGCATGGGAGCGCGCTTCCAGGATACGCNCTGCAGTGGCAGTGGAGAGCCCCTTGAGGCGGTGGAGCCCGAGGCGGAGGCTGTCCCGTCCCTCNTGCTCGATGACGAGGGTTTCCCAGGAGGAGTGGAGGACGGAAACCGGCCTGCTGCGGATTCCGTGGCGGCGGGCATCCTGGAGAAGGGTGGCGACCGAGTAGAAACCCATGGGCTGGTTGTTGATGAGGCCGGCGAAGAATTCCGCCGGGTGGTGAACCTTGAGCCAGCACGACGCGTAGGCGATGAGCGCAAAGGAGATGGCGTGGCTTTCNGGAAAGCCGTAGAGAGCGAAGGACCCGATGGCCTGGACGACCTNTTCCTGNACCGCAATGTCGATGTTNCGTTCNGACATGCGGAGNCGTAGTTTGNCCGTGATNGATTCCATGCGTTCGTCNGAGCGNTTGAAGGCCATGGCNCGGCGNAGTTCGTCNGCTTCCGCTCCGTCGAANCCAGCAATGATCATGGCCATGCGGAGGACCTGTTCCTGNAANAGNGGAACGCCGAGGGTGCGGGCCAGGACAGGTTCGAANGAAGGGTGGATGTAGTCGGTCTTCTCAAGGCCGTTGCGGCGGTTGAGATAGGGATGGACNAGTTCNCCCACGATNGGNCCGGGNCGNATAAGNGCNACNTCGATNGCGAGNTCGTANAAATTTCTNGGCTGCATGACGGGNAGGGTGGCCATCTGNGCNCGGGANTCGACCTGGAAGGTGCCTACCGTGTCGGCACGGCAGAGGAGGTCGTAGGTGGCGGNATCATCGTAGGGAATNTGAGCGAGATCGATTTTCTTGCCGCGCTGGTGGCAGATGCGGANGCTGTCTTCCATCGCAGCNAGCATGCCCAGGCCGAGAAGATCGACTTTTACGATGCCGAGNTCCTCGCAGTCNTCCTTGTCCCACTGCACGATGGTNCGGTNGGGCATGGCGGCNGGCTGGAGAGGGACNATGGNATCNAGNCCGTTGTCNCAGATGATCATGCCTCCGGAGTGCTGACCCAGGTGCCGGGGGAGGGANAGGGCCGNCCGNTANAGGTGGAGAAGCGGTTTGAAACGGGGGTGGNCGNCCGGTATGCCAGCCTGCTCGAAGGTGCCNNCNAGGTTGGCGACCNTTCCCTTCGGATAGTAGTTCTCCATNGAAACCNTGGATGANGNANTNTTCNCCGGGGAAGATNCTGCANCNGTNANNGTNCGTGAGGGNTGGCTCGGNGAGGGNTGGTCGTNNACCCTGGGGGCGGATGAAAGATCGGAAAAACGGTTGGCGATGGAGTCTGGAAATCCGAGGACCTTGGACATTTCGCGGAAGGCGGAACGGGGGCGGTAGGTAATGACGTTACAGGTCATTGCGGCGCCCCGGGGAGCATACTTCCGGTAGACGTGCTGAATGACTGTTTCCCGGCGTTCACCGGAAGGGAAATCGATGTCAATGTCGGGCCAGGATCTGCGGTTCTCGGACAGGAATCGCTCAAAGAGGAGGCCCCCACCAATCGGATCGCAGGCGGTTATTTCAAGGCAGTAACAGACTGCGGAGTTGGCTGCCGAGCCCCGCCCCTGGCAGAGGATGCCCTGGGATTTGGCGAACTGAACCAGTTCCCAGACGATGAGAAAGTATCCGGAAAAACCGAGACGGGTAATGAGGTTGAGTTCATGCTCAAGTTGTCCGCGAATCTTCCGGGTGAGCTTCTGGTAGCGCCGGCGTGCGCCACGGAAGGTGAGGTCCCGCAGGAGTTTGCCTTCTTCCCCCGGCGGGAGCGGGCGTCCGTCCTCATGGTAGGAGGGAAACTGGTATCCGAGGTTGGCGAGAGTGAACTGGAGTCGATCGGCGAGGCGCTGGGTATTGAGAAGAGCCTCAGGTTGATCATGAAAGAGGGTGGAAACCTGCCGGGGGTGCTTGAGGTACCTTTCAGGATTTGCGGCGAGGAGGGTGCCCGCCTGGTCGAGGGTGGTGTGATGGCGCAGGCAGGTAAAGGCGTCGGCAAGCAGGCGGTCGGGGCGTACGCTGAAGAGAGGTGCGTTGGAGGCGAGGAGAGGAATTTGAAGGTGGGCGGCCAGATCGATAAGAAGCCGGTTTCGGCGTTCCTCGCCACGGATGTGGTGTCGAGTGAGGGTGAGGTAGAGGTTTTTGGGTCCGAAGATATCACGAAGCCAGGTTGCAGCCTTGAGGAGGATCCTCCGGGGAGGATTTCCCCGCAGGAGAGATTCGGGAGTCAGAAGAGCTACAAGGCCGCTACATCTGCCGGGCAGGAGTTGGTGACCAGGGGTCTGGAGGGGATCGGTGTGGTCCTGCGCAGGAGGGGAGACCCTGGACGAAGTTGCGATTTCTCGAGGGCCACAATGGAGATCGGTGAGAAGGCGGCAGAGATTATGATAGCCAGTACTATTTTTTACCAGGAGCGGAAGGTGTATGTCAGATCCTGGTCCTTGCTCTCCGGCCCCTGAGGAGATTTCGGCCGTCGCTCCCACGAGAGCCCGAAGACCATTTTTCTGCGCGGCGAGGTGGGCACGGGCAGAGCCGTAGACGCCCATATGATCGGGCAGGGCAATGGATTCATAGCCGAGTTCCGCGGCACGACGAATCAGCTCTTCCGGATGGCTGACACCGCGCAGGAAGGAGAAGCAGGAACGGGCGTGTAGTTCGGTAAAAATGGGAACGGATAATGTTTTTCGGACCTGTGTGGTCAGGTTTACCCATAGACTCCTTCGAGGAACCAGTCCGGGGCCTGATGAGAGAGGCGGAGGAGGGTCCGGTCCGGTAGTTGGAGGTCCCACTCGATGCGTTGCCAGCGTTCGGCAGGATCCCACCACTGTCCGGAGAGGGGGAAGGGACCGTGTGCGACCGAGATGGGGCCGGAATAAGGCCCGCTGAGTAGAGCAAGAGGACGGAGAAAACGATCTCCAGGCTCGGTGGCAACATGAACGGGAAGAGGCGGGCGGTATCTCTTCAGCGGAAGGGCCGTGGTTGTCACCAGAGCCTGTTTTCCTGTGAACGTGGAAACTTCGTTTCCGCATGGCGGGGAATCCGGAGAGAGAGAGCTTTTCCTGGATTCTGGTATTCTTGAGACGGCATCCCGGAGTTCGAAGCTGTCTGGCCTGTGGGTGTCGATGGGGTAAGGTGTTCCGAGGCGGCCCGTGCCGAGGAAGGCCTCCAGACGAGCGAGGGTATCTGAGAACTTGTGAGGGTCGCGCAGGGAGTGTTCGAAGAAGTGGTGCTGGGCTTCTCCGGGCAGGGTGGGAGTGAGGGAGAGGGACCAGGCTTTCACAGGTGCGGGGGCACGCACGGTGTCGAGATGACTGTGGAGGACTCGAAGAAGAGCGGGTGGTTCGCAGGTGGGTTCGGGGAGGCGTATTTCGCGCAGGTGCAGGTTGCCGTCATCGAATGTAAGAGAGAGCTCGGCTGTGATGGCGGCGCGCTGGGAGGAACGAAGGCGTGCGCAGAGAGTGTCGAGCCCCCGGCGCAGAAGGAACAGGAGAGGTTCCAGCGTCTCAAGAGGGTGTTCGAGATCGCGTGTGAGAGAGAAGTCCCGGGGGGGGCGGTGAAGGGTGAGGAGGCGATGATTTCTGCGGTGTAGGGTGTCGTGGAGAAGGGCCGCTTCGGAGCCAAGTCGTTCAACGAGTCCCTGGCGTGGGAGAGCGGCCAGTTGACCGAGGGTCTCGATACCCCAGAGCTCGAGAATGTCGTTGTTCTGGTTGTTCAGCACGCAGGGTTTCCGGACCCCGGCCTGTTCACCATGACAGGTTGTCCCCAGGGAGGAGAGGGGCACGGTGGAGAGAGCTTGTATTGTACATGGCACATACTTTGCGGTGATTACGGGCTTTGAATGAATTTCAAGGGTGGAACGCAGGGTCGGGCTGCAGGTGGAAAGGAGGGCCAGGTCTGGAGTAGGAGCAAGGGCGACCTGGAGGGGGAGACGGAGAGGAATGGCCTTGTGGAGGGATTGCTCGATCCATCCGAGGGGATTTTTTAGGGCGTGGGGAAGAGAGAGAAGATCGAGGAGAAAGGTGCCGGGACTAGTTTCTTCGAAATCGGGTCCAAGGCAGGAGAGATATGAGAGCAGGGCATCCTGGTGAAGTCGCTCAAGGGCTGGATCGGGGGAAAGAAGGGCGAGTTGAGGGCAGCGGGCGAGGGCCCGTGTGGTAGTCAGGCCGGGAGTAATTCGGTAACGGGAGGCGGCAGGATTGACGGCGAGAATTAGTGGTGTGGACCTGCTCTGTCCGGGAGTTGAGGAAGAATCTGTCGTGGTGCTGACGAGGGCTGCTGGGCCGGAAGCCATCTCGGGATCGTCACGAAGGAGAACGGCGAGGGGGAAAGAGGGAATATGGGTACATGCGTACATGAGACAGTAATGCTCTGGAGTAGGGGGCTTGGCAGAGGGCTGCGCCTTTCAGAGAGATACTCTCACGAGCTTCGGGGAATTGCTT
The DNA here is from genome assembly GCA_002709395.1 of Roseibacillus sp. Lineage (GTDB taxonomy): Bacteria > Verrucomicrobiota > Verrucomicrobiia > Verrucomicrobiales > Akkermansiaceae > Roseibacillus_B. Next base: position 17,449 of record PAQU01000002.1, read on the forward strand.
TTTCCTGGAAGGGAATGAGATTCAGATCCTCACGGTTGCGTCCGAGGTCGAGGAGAGTGAAAGTGGAATCAAAGGTGAGTTGGAGGGCGGCACAGGGGACGACGTGCCTGGGGGTAAAGACGAGGAGAGAGACTCCGGATTGCCTGGCGAGATTGCGGAGGCGATACCAAGAGGATGCAGGAATACGGCGCACTTCCTCGATAGGGTTAAGGAGGAGATCACAGACAAGGATCGGGAGATTGCCGTCGTGTAGCAGCAGGTCGCAGCAGCGCAGGACTTCATCGGCATCATGACACCGAACCCAGAGGAGGCGTGCACAGGAGTCGGGACCATAGGAAGCGGGGTCGAAGGAATCGCGACCATCAATGAGCGCAAGGGGTTCGTCTTCGGTCGGGAGGCTGCCATGAGAGGCAGGG
>PAQU01000003.1 GCA_002709395.1 Roseibacillus sp.
TCCTCTCCGGGCAGGACTGGGTCACATTCACAATCTCTCCACCCGACAGCACGGTGCTCTGGGCCCGGGGCCCCAACAGCACGGTCACCTTCCGGATGCGGACCCTTCGGCCCGATGGGAACTCGGAGTGGACCGAACCAGTTGAGACCCTTCTCGAGTTTTGGATCGAAGCCGGTCGTTTCGTCGGCGGCACGGTGGGGCAGCCCCTGGCCGGCCCAGCCCTCCGGGTCTACAATTCCCAGGGAGAAGCGAAGGCCTCGGGCTTCGAGGTCGCCGACCTTCCGCCCGGCTGGGAGTTTGACTCCTCCAACGGAGTGATCTCGGGAACTCCCAGCGCCCCCGGGGTCTATCGCCCTGTGATTTCCGCCACCGATGGAACCAGCACCGCCTCCACCTTCGTCACCTTTCGCATCAAGCCCGCGATCACCGGTCCGGAAGAAACCTCCCCGGTTCCGGATTTTCTCTTCCTCACTCCCCCCACCGGCCGGATCCGCTACAACCTCTCCCCGCACTTTCGTGATCCGGATACCTCCACCGCAATCCGCTTCCGGACCAACCTCGGGGATATCGACTCCATCCTCTATCCGGCGACCTGCCCCGCCCATGTCGAGAACCTCCTGAATTATATCGACCGGGGCGATTACGACGGGGTGATCTTTCACCGTTCCGCCATTCCGGCCACCTCCGGGGTTGCCGTCGTGCAGGCCGGGCTCATGAAGCCGGACGGCAACGGCGACTATAGCAGGGTGATCACCGATCCCCCGGTGGTCGATGAGCCCGGCCTCTCCAATCTCATGGGAACCCTCGCCATGGCCAAGACCCGTGCCCCCAACAGTGGTTCCAGCCAAGTCTACTTTAACTCAACGGATAACACGAATCTCGATGGCGCCCAGCTGAACGGAGGCTACACCGTCTTTGGCCGGGCCACCTCCGGCTCCCTGCCCGTCCTCGCCGACATCTACTCCCGTCCCCGGGGAAACTACACCGTGAGCGTCGACACCTTTGACCTGACCATCAACGACTGGCCGACTACCTCCGAACCGGAGGGCGACGCTCCCGCCGGTGGGGACCTGGTCCAGATTCTCGAGGCCATGCGGATTGAGGAGATCCTCTCCTACCGTATTGCATCAGCAGACAACGCTGCCCTCGTTAATGCCTCCCTCGAGGGGGCCGAACTTACCCTCGATCCTGTCCCGGGAGCTACCGGCACCGCCTCTGTCGTAGTGGAGGTGAGCGACCTCGATGGCTCCACTCTTCCCGTCGAGCTCTCCTACTGTGTCCTCAACCTTGAATTCGAACCCAGCCTTTCCGCCAACGGCCATCCCATCGTTACCTTCCACCACGAAAAAGAACCCGCCTCCCTGTCCTACGAGGTGCAGAGCTCCCGCGATGGACTGGCATGGACGACCTTCTGGCGGACAGCCGATGGAACCACCGCCAGCCCGGTCATCACCCGGACCGACCTCGGAAGTAGCTGGCAACTCAGCGTCGAGGACTCTTCCATCTCCTCGCCGGCTACCAGCACCGCCCTCCTCCGTATCGTAGTCTCCAAGTAGCCGACACCCATGCCCCCGGGAAACATCCCGGCCGAGCAACTCTCCACCAACCTCCCTCGATGCCACGCCCAGCTCCCTTCCTGCTTCTGCTGGCTCTCGGCAGTCCGGCCCAGTCCCAGATCCTGGCCGACTTCGAGATCTCCCTGCAGGACGAGGAGTTCGGTCGCTTCACGATCCAGCTCGACCAGTATAATTCCCCCCATGCCACCGCCAATTTCATCCGACTGGCCGAGGGACTCGTCCCATGGGTGGACAGCACGGGCGGACAGGTGCGCCAGACCCCTTTCTACGATGGGCTCTCCTTCCACTCCCTCACCGCCGGCACCGAGATCGCGAGTGGCTCCCGTACCGGGAGTGGCGACGACACTCCCGGGTGGACCATCCGGGATGACTTCACCAGGCCCGGCAGTGGGACCTACACCATGTTCATGGAGAACGACGGGCCCAATTCCAATGGAAGCCGCTTCTTTATCAACCTCCCCGCCACCCTCAGCGCCAATCCCGGGCGGGCAGGCGGACGCTATACCGCGGTGGGGCAGGTCCTCCAGGCCACCAATCCTCCCGGCGGAAACGGCCGGCTCACGGTCGCGTCCATCTCCAACAGCGCGCCGGGCTTCCATCGCATCGACTCGGTACGCATCCGCTACCTGACTCCTGGAGACCTTACTTTCCGGCGTAACCTCCTTGATCCGGAGCACTTCTCCCTCTTCCTCCTGCCCTCCGCCCGGGCTCCCCTCTTCAGCTTCCGCCAGGCAGGCCCTTCCACCTTCCTCCAGTGGGACAGCACACCGGGATCTACCCTCCTGCTCTGGAGTTCCCTCGACCTCCACAGCTGGCTCGGGCCGCTCACTCTCACCCACCTGCCGGGCGACCCATTCCCGGACTATGATCTCACCCCCACCCAGGCCTTTGCCTCCCGGGCCTTTTTCCGCGGCGGGGTGGCGGAATACCCCCACTGGCCTTCCACTGAACGGATCTTCTCCAACGCGGCCATCCTGCTGAACTTCCGTGATCCCAGCCGGGGAATCGTCAACACCACCTGCTTCTTTGACGGGACCGGCTATGCCGGAACCTACCAGGGCACCTTCGGCTCCGGTGAGTTCGTCATTCCCCAGGTGGCAACCACCCCCTACGCCCGGGAATTCCAGCTCTCCTCCACAACTGGGAACCAGCCCACCTATCGCCTCACCCTCCATTACGACCTCGCCTGGTCCAATGGATCCCCTCCGTTTTCCATCCCCGTCCTGGCCAACCCCAGCCGCCTTTCAGGTTCTGACCTTCTCAATGCGGCCAACCCGCTTGAGAACGGGAGCTGGAGATACGTCCCGGAACCCTGAATCGAGGACAGTTCCCACTCCTCTCCTGTCCGTCAAAAAAGCGGCCCCGGTTTCCCGGAGCCGCTTGAAGAATATATCCCGCCGGGATCAGTGGCCGCCGCCATCACCACCACCGCCGATTTCGACAGCCTTGTAACCACCCCTCGACCTGAAATACATGATTAGCCCGATGTATGCGCCCAACATGATGAGAGGAAAGATCGTGACTTTGGCCAAGGCACCCTGTTTTGCATCTAGAATCACCTCACCAGCTTTCTTCTTCTCATCCCCCTCAGGCAAGGCCTTCAACTTGTCGTCATCAACCGCATTATACTCTCCGAGAAAGTATTTATCCGTCTTGGATATTTTCTCGTAGGTCCCGGGCATCTCGGATGTAACGGCTGTCTCGGCTGATTTTTCCTGCATCGCACCAATAAGTGGGCCACCGACCACACCAACCGTGAGCATTCCAATACCAGCGATTGCGTTCAGGGTAAGAGCACCACCCTTGGGAAACTGCTCCGAAACAACCCCAAGAGTGGTTGGCCAGAAGAAGGTCTTCCCGATTCCGTAGAGCGTGGCGGCCGCGAAAATCGCAAACAAGGTCGTGGTGAAGGAAAGGAGAAAGAGGCCTGCAACCGCCAGAGCTGCACAAGCAGCCAGAAGGCCAAGAGGCGTAAGTTTCTTAACAATTGGCCCCGAAAAGAACCGCAGAACCGTCATAATCGCTGAAGTATAGATTAGGACCCAGAGACCATTAGCGCCAATCGCCTTGAGCGGCTCCTTCATGATCCCGGTAATTGCCCCATCCGTACCAATCTCGGTCGTTGCCAGAGGCATCATCACTATACATAGGAAGATCATCATAGGACGACCGAGCGACCTGCAATATAAACCATAGGCAACCACGAGAACTGCCACGATGATAATGACTGTCGTGTCAGTCCATCCGACAACCATCCCAAGCTGTTTCACAATAAGGAATCCAGCGATTGCTGCGCCAATGGCACCGAATTCACCGAGCATCTCCCGGTAAGTTGCCCCAGCTGCCACCCGCTCGTTGACCGGAAAACGCGCCTTGATCAACATTACAAGAAATACAAGAGCCGGCAGAGCAATGAGGACAATCAGGATCCGCCAGTCAGCTTCGACCTTGGCTCCGAGCATGATGGTCAACAGTCCACCCAGCACCAGGCCACCCGGCCAACCAGCGTGCAGAATATTCAACCACTTGGTCTTCTCCCGGTTGAACATGGTGGCCACCACCGGGTTGATGTATGCCTCCACCGTTCCGTTTCCGAGTCCAAGCACTACTGAACCCCAGTATAGGAATTGGTATGCCTTGGCCTGAGCTTCCTTAAGGGCTTCTCCCTCCAAGCCCTCAACGTTAACGATCGCATAGGCTTGAAAGGCCATCGCGGCGTAAACCACATAGCACACGAAACTGAAAACCATCGAAACCCGGTAGCCAATCTTGTCAATGATCAGACTAAACAGGATGATACTGATCGCGAAGGGCCAGATCCCTGCCCCAAACAACTCCTGCCCTTGAACCTTGTTGAGACCGAAGGTTGCCGGCCACAACCCGTCCATGTTCACCATGAACGTTCTTGTGACGAAGGCAAAGGCCGTCGTGATTAGAGCGATAAAGCACCCCCAAAAAACTAACTTGTCGTTACGGTCTTTCATGTCGTGTAGCTAGGATGTTAGAAACTAGGGGATTATGACGGTCAATCTTCATAAGACAAGCCCTTCATCGGCCCCTGCCTGCCGTTCATTCAGTGGTGAACCTGCCCCCTCTTAAAGCCTTTGCGTAAAAATGGAAAAGCCGCCTACCCTGTAAAGTAAGCGGCTTGGATATGGCCGTTGGGATAAGGCGCAGATCTGATCTCCGGGAGCAGGACCAAACGGGTGGCTGCTCCCTTCTCTCCGTTATTTCGATGTCGAAACGTAGCTCGCCTGGCTCACTCCCTTGCCCACGCTCTTGGCCTTCTTGCCGAGCCAGCTCATCATCCCGCGCAGCTTGGCACCGACCTTCTCGATGCCGTGCTTCTCCTCGGCCTTGCGGATCTTGTTGAAGTTCTTGCAGCCTCCTTGGAACTCCCCGACCCACTCCTTCGCGAACCTGCCGCTCTCAATGGTCTTGAGCTGACGGCGCATCCGGTTCTTGACAGACTCGTTGATGATCTTCGTTCCAACCGTGACGTCCCCGTATTCCGCGGTCTCCGAGATCGAGAATCTCATCCCGGCGATCCCGCTCTCGTTCATGAGGTCCACAATGAGCTTCAGTTCGTGGAGGCACTCGAAGTAGGCCATCTCGGGTGAGTAGCCGGCTTCCACCAGAACTTCGAATCCTGCCTTCACCAGCGCGGAAGCACCTCCACAGAGGACACACTGCTCTCCGAAAAGGTCAGTCACTGTTTCCTCCCGGAAATTGGTCTCAAAGACCCCTGCGCGGGTGCCCCCGATCCCCTTGGCCCAGGCCAGGGCGGTCTGCTTTGCCTTGCCGGTGGCGTCCTTGTCGACCGCGATGAGGGTTGGCACCCCTTTCTTCTCAAGGAACTGGCTGCGCACCGTGTGGCCGGGCCCCTTGGGAGCCACCATGATGACGTCCACGTCATCGGGAGTATCAATCAGGTCGAAGTGAACCGCAAACCCATGGGAAAAAAGGAGGGTCTTGCCGGCGGTAAGGTTGGGAGCGACATCCTTCTCATAGACCGAGGGAATGACGGTATCAGGAGTTGCGATGAAGATGACGTCGGCATGCTTCACTGCCTCGTCGGTATTCATCACCTTGAAACCCAGTTTCTTGGCTACCGGGCGGGACTTCGACTTGGCGTAGAGGCCGATCGTAACGTCACAGCCGCTCTCCTTGAGGTTGAGGGCATGAGCGTGTCCCTGGGACCCGAAGCCGATGACGGCGAGTTTCTTGCGCCGGATGGCGTTAAGGTTGGCGTCCTTGTCGGTATAAATCTTGGTGGCCATGATGATATGCGTTGGTGGGGCGCGGAGACTGCGGCAGCAGTGTCCACTCGTCAAGCCGCGAGGTAGGATCCGGCATTAGCTGCCGTAGACCACTACCGGCCCTACCCCCGGGGGGCCCTGCACGCTACGTAGTTTCTCAACTGCACCGGCCACCGCCGTGGCCGCCTCCTCCACCTCCTCATCAGTGGTGAAGATGGAAAGGGAAATACGCAGGCTGCTGCGGGCCTGCTCATCCGACAGGCCCATGGCCTTCTGGACGTGACTGGGCTGCTGCTTGCCGGTCATGCACGCACTCCCGGCCGAACACTGCACTCCCGCCTCATCCAGGAGAATGAGCAACCCTGCCGCTTCACAGTCCTCAAAGGAGGCATGGACGATATTGCCCGCCCGATGCTCCCGGGAGCCGTTCAGGGTCACTCCCTTGATCTCGCTGGTGAGCCTTTCCTCGAGTCGATCCCGTCGGCGACGAACCCCTGCATGACCTTCACGGTCCAGCTCCCCCTTCATGATCTCGGCCGCCTTGCCCAGACCGATGATGAAGGGCACATTCTCCGTCCCGCTGCGCCGGTCATCTTCCTGACCTCCACCACGGATCATCGGCTCAAAGCGCACACCCTCCCGGACGTAGAGCGCACCAACCCCCTTGGGAGCATGAAACTTGTGTCCGCTGAGCGACAGAAAGTCCACCGGCACCTCCCGCACATCGACCGGCATTTTCCCCACCGCCTGGATGGCATCAGTGTGAAAAGCCCAGCCTGCCTTCCTTGCGATCTCACAGGCCTCCGCCACCGGGTTGATCACCCCGGTCTCGTTGTTGGACCACATGATCGACGCAAACCCCGGACGGTCCTGATCCACCAGACCGGAAAATTCATCGAGGTCGAGACGTCCATCCGGGTGCACCGCACAGCGCGCCACCTCATAGCCCACCGCTTCCATGGCCTCGCAGGGACGCAGCACGGCGCTGTGCTCAATGACACTGGTCACCACCCTTGACTCCCGGCGCCCTACCAACCGAGCCAGCCACTTGAGGGTCATATTGTTCGATTCCGTCCCGCAACCGGTGAAAACGATCTCCTCCGGATGTGCGTTGATCAGAGCAGCCACCTGCTCCCGTGCAATGCTCAGGGCCTCCCTGACCGCCCGGGCGGACCGGTAACCGCTCGAAGGGTTGTAATACTGGTCCGTGAGGTAGGGCAGCATGGCCTCCACCACCTCCGGGTGCACCTGGGATGTCGCGTTGGAGTCGAGGTAAATCATGCCAATGGCCCGGGATTGCCAGCGCTCGCCACCCGGTTCAGCCTCACTCCCGAAGGAAAGCCACCAGGTCCCGCACCTCGATGTCGGTCATGGTCTGGAAGACCGCATCCGGCATCAGAGAGTAAGGCAGGACGTCAACGTGCGCCACATCCGACTTCTCAAGGTCAAACCGACCCGCATTGGAGTCAAGGGTGTAAGCTTCTGCCGTTTCGGTCGCAATCACACCGAGAACTATTCTTTCATCAGTGAGTTCAAACTTGTAGTAGCGATACTTTTCGTCGATCTCGCCGTCCGGGTCGAGGACATGAGGAAGGAGATAGTCCAGATCTGCGACCTGAGACCGGTTCAACTCTGGACCGGAAAGCCCCCCTTCGCCATTCACGGAGTGACAGCGGCCACAACTCTCCGAGAACACGAGGTGACCGTGCGCCACATCCGCCCCCTTGAGGTTCTCCTTCGACAGAAGCTCCCGGTAGTGAGCAAACAGTTCCGGGGTATTCTCTTCCGCCCGGGCCCCGCGACTCGCCAGTCCCACCGGATGATCAGAGAGATAACTGACTTCTCCTGCGCTGAGAGCCCGGCGGTAAATGCGCACCTCATTGATGCCTCCCCGGAAAAATTCCTCAACCGAGGGTGCACCCCCGATCCAGAGTGCTCCTGCCCCATCGGCAGCCACCGACCCGGCACCATAAGCGGCCAGATGGCCGTCTACGAACAGGAACCTCTCCCCCTTGTCCTGGGTAATACACACATGATGCCAGCCCCGGGTGACCCTCGTCCCTGCCACGTTAGAGCCATCACCACCCATCAGCCAGTTGCCCTCCTGGTCAATCCACAGGCCATACCAGCGGGACTTCTCCCGGGACTTGTTAACCAGGGCCGTCCAGCCATTGCCAGCCCCCTCGCAGTAGATCCAAGCCGTCAGGGAGTAGGCCTCGTTCTTGCCGAAGGCCAGGTCGGTCCGATGGGGAATCTCCAGGCGATCATCTGCCCCATCAAACTTGTAGGCCCTTCGTCCTCCAAGGGACGACACCACTGCCGGACGAAACTCGCTGGTAGGCTGGGACGCTCCCCCCCATTTTCCGCCGGTCACAATGTCCTCCGCCTTGAGGTGCAGGACAAGGCCGGTTGCGGGAACAGAGGCTGCCGCCCTCGCCTTGGGGCCCTTCGGCTTCGGCTTGGCGATCGCGGCCTTGCCACCGGCCTTGCGACGACGCTCGATGAACCCCTTGATCTTATCAATCTTGCAGGCTGCCACCACCTCTGCGGTGCGTTCTTCATCGAGAACAACAAGAGGCTCCAGGGCGTACCAGATCAGAAGCGGAAGATTATGATCATCCTTGTCTCCCCCATGCGCCACCAGGGCGGTCAGGACATCCCAGCGCTTGTCGTGGTCAAGCCGCTGCATGGCGGAGGCCAGGAACAGACGGACCGCGGCACTCTTGTCCTCCCGCGCCATGACCGCCCATTTCTGGAGCACGGCATCGGGAACCCGCTTGTCCTCGGCGATCAACTGGATGGCCCAGGCCCGGATATACTCGGCCTTGTCATCCAGGAGGGGAGCCAGCATGACATCCCCGAGTCCCCCCACCAGCTGCAAGGTCCACAGCGCACGCAGGCGCCGGGCCGGATCATCATGTCCATCCAGGATGCGGCGCAGGCCTGCAAGGCTGGCTGGCTTGATTTTCCCCGCAAGCGCCCGCTCCTGCAGGAGGCGCCGCGCCTGCCGCACATACCACTCATTGGCATGAAGGTGCATTTCAACCAGTTCCTCGTCGGGGAGCTTGGTCAGGTCCATGCCAACCGGGAAGCTCTGCTTTCCCCAGCTGTATCTCCAGATCCGCCCGGTCTTGCGGTGCAGGACCTTTCGCCCGCAGATGTCGGAATCGTGCCAGTCGATGGCATACAGGGACCCGTCCGGACCAATCTCCATGTTAAATCCAAGCCACTGCGGATCGTTGGACATGGAGAAGGTTCCCCCATACTCCGGATCACTCGCGACATACCCGGAGCCTTTCCTTTTGATCTCATCAACCAGCACCCCATGCATGTGGATGTTACACATGAAAAGCTTCTTGCGGTATTTCTCGGGGAACTGGTCCGCGAGGTAGAACCGTGCCCCGCCGTGGGCAGAGGGGTGACGGTGGTCCGCGATGGTCTTGATATCATCATAGACGAAGGGATTGAAGTGGCGACCTGCCTGCCGGTGGTAACGCCCGCCCTGGATGATGTGAAACATGTGCGGAATGACGCAGGCGGTTACGAACGCCTGGCCGTTCTCATCAAAGTCGAGACCCCAGGGGTTGCTGGTCCCCCAGGCAAATACCTCGAACTTCTCATTGAGGGGATGATAGCGCCATACCCCCGCATTGATCTTCTGCCGCTCGCTGTCAGGAGCCCCGGGCTTCCCCACGTTCGAGTGGGTGAATACCCCATGGGTTCCATAGAGCCAGCCGTCTGGTCCCCAGAGGAAACTATTCAGGGTCTCATGGCGATCCTGGCGCCCCCATCCGTCGAGCTTGATCTCAGGCTCGGCATCGGGAACATCATCGCGATTGCGATCCGGGATGAAGAGCAGGTTGGGCGGAGAGCCGACCCAGACCCCACCATGGCCCAGCGCAATCCCGGTGGGGAACATGATCTTGTCCTTGAAGACCTTTCGTTCGTCCATTTCACCGTCCCCGTCGGTATCAGTAAGGATCACAATGCGCCCCTGGGGACCGAGCTTGTAGAGATCTGAGCGCCTCGTCTCATAGTTCAGGTTCTCGCAGAGCCAGATCCGGCCCCGCTCGTCAAAGGTGAAGGCAAAGGGCTGCTGACAATCCGGCTCAGCCGCGAAGGCATTCACCACGAAACCCTCAGGGCTCTTCATCTTGGCGATCGCCTCCTCCGGAGACAGATACTTGAAGGCCGCCTCCTTGGGCGGTTCGGCGTGGGTGACAGCCAGGGAAAGAAGGCCGGCTGACAGAACCAGACGTAATAGGCGTGCGCTCATTACCCTACCTCAGTCCCTGCACGCCTCTTCGTCAAGACACACATCCCGACTAGATCACCTCTGCCGTGACAACCTCCGCCCCGGCAGGGGGAACAGGCCGATCTCCGCTGGATCACCCGAAAATCCACTAGGCAGCCACCGATCCGGGCCCTAGATTCGGGGCTCCAGCCATGAAGACACATCACACCCTGCTCGCAATCGGTTCCTCATTTCTAGCCCTCGCCCTTCCGGTCGTGGCCCAGGCCCCCAAGGTGGTCTGGGAGCTCTCCAAGGGAATCAAGGCCCCGGAAAGCGCATACTTTGACAAGCAGACCGGCAACATCTACCTGTCCCAGGTCGGGGAAGGTGGAGGTCTTGGCAAGGATGGTGACGGAGTGATCTCCGTTCTCAAGCCTGATGGCAGCGTGGTCAATCCGAGGTGGTTTGCCGGATTGAACGCCCCCAAGGGACTCCGCTCCACCGGTGGGGTTCTCTGGGTTGCTGATATCGATCGCCTCGTCGGCATCAATATCGAGAATGCCACCACTCAGGCGATCCACGAAATCGAAGGGGCGAAGTTTCTCAATGATGTCGCGGTCACGGCACGGGGCAGCGTCCTCGTCTCCGACATGCTGGCCAGCACGATCTACGCTCTTCAGGGAGACAAGATCTCCAAGGTCGCTTCCGGGGTGGAACTCGACAGTCCCAATGGGCTTCTCGTAAGCGGAGGGACCCTTTACATCGCGGGTTGGGGACGCGACATCCAGGACACCTTTGATACCCTGGTCCTTGGTCGTCTTCTCGCCCTCGACCTCCGCACCCGCAAGGTGACACCCGTTACCAAGGCGACCGTGGGGAACCTCGACGGCGTTGAACTGGACGGCAAGGGAGGATTCCTCGTAACCGACTGGATCGAAGGAGCCGTCCTCCACATCAGCTCCAAGGGAGCGGTAACCTCCGTGCTGGACCTGCCCAAGGGATCGGCCGACATCGCTTACCTTCCCGCGAAGAAGCTACTCGTCGTCCCCCCGATGCTGGAAAACAAGGTCACCGCCTACGACCTTTCCGGGGTCATCAAGTAAGGGCGAATCCAAGATTCCCCGGCTCTCTATCCGGCAGGTCTCGGTCATGCGGTCATGCGCGCGCGTCCAGCCATCCTCTTTCTCTGGGCCCTCGCCGGGATCATTGCCGGGATGGGAAGTTCCCCCGTTCAGGCCGGGCGCACCATCCGCGGCCTGCAGGCTCTCTACGACTTCAGCTCTCCCAGCGAATCCCTCGTAAGGGACCGCTCTGGCCTGGACCCGGCCATCGACCTGAAGCTCAGGGATCCCGGGAAAGTGGAGCGTTCCAAGGGCTCCCTCCAGATCCGCAAGCCCACCATCCTGGAATCAACCCAGCCCGCCAGCAGGTTGATCGAGGCCGTGAGGAGGAGTGGGGAAATCACGGTCGAGGTCTGGCTCAAACCCGCGGACACCAGACAGAAGGGCCCTGCCCGGATCATTTCTCTCTCGCGGAACAGCACCAACCGGAACATCACCCTCGGGCAGGAGGGAGACCGTTTCGACCTCCGCTTCCGGACCATGAGGACCAGCAGCAACGGGCTCCCGTCCCTCGCCACCGGTCAGCGCACCCTGACTCCGGGACTGACCCACTTCGTCTACACGAGGGATCAGTCAGGTCGGAGCCGGATCTTTCTCAACGGTCAGATGACCATCGAGAAAACGATGCCCGGCAGCCCGTCCAACTGGGACCCCGGCTATCATCTGCTTCTTGGGGACGAGGCCAGTGGTGGCCGTCCCTGGCTGGGAAGCTACCATCTCCTGGCCGTCTACAGCCGGGATCTCTCACCCACGGAGGTCGTTGCCCACTTCAAGGCGGGTGCCTCCGCCGGGAAATCACTTCCGCCAGCGCGTGATCCCCGGGAGCTCTACTTTGAGGACAAGGTGGCCCCCATTCTCGCCAATCACTGCGTTCAGTGCCACGACCCAGCCACTCGCAAGGGAAAGCTGGACCTCAGCCGTCGTGCGACCGCCTTCACCCCACTGAAAAACGGGGTAGCCGTCATTCCCGGCAAAACCGGGGAGAGCCTTCTCTGGGAAAGTGTCCTGCATGATGAGATGCCCGCGGATAATCCTCCCCTGGATGAAACACAGAAGGCCATCCTCAGAAAATGGATCGAGGATGGTGCAATCTGGTCCCTCTCCCGGATTGACCCGGCAAACTACGTCCACAGCAGTGGAGGAACCGACCAGCAATGGATTCAGCGCCTCACCGTGGACGAATACATCGCAACCGTTCAGGCGACCGTAGATGTAGATATTTCCGTGGAGGCTCGCGAGATTCTTCCTCCTGACATGCGGGCCGACGGCTTTACCAATACCGCCTACAATCTCAGCGTTGACCTGAAGCACGTCACCTCCTACGCCAGATTGGCCGAGATCATCGTGAGCCGGATGAAGCCCGGGGAATTCGCGGCGCGCTTTTCCCGCGATCGCCGCTTCACCGACCGAAGCATGGAGGCCCTCATTCGCCCCCTCGGGAGATGGATCCTTCGCGGCCCCCTTCAACAGCGTGAGGTCGTCAGCTACCGTGGCGTCTCTACCGCAGTCGCCGCCACGGGGGGAACGCTGGAGGAAGCAATCGGCTACATCATTCAGGCCATGCTGCAGTCACCTCGATTCATCTACCGGATCGAGAACCAGCGGGGGGACGGATCTCCCTGGCCCGTGGATGACTACGAGCTGGCCTCCCGGCTGAGCTACATCATTTGGGGAGCCTCTCCTGACGAGGAACTCATGCGAGCGGCCCGCGAAGGCAACCTTTCGGAGCCGGAGACCCTTCGAAGACAGGCTGACCGTATGCTTGGGGACTCCCGGGCCATCCAGCGCTCCATCCATTTTCTTGAGCAGTGGTTGAACCTCAATCGCCTCTCCAGCATGCAACCGGATCCCGGGAGATTTCCCCGCTGGAGTCCACAACTGGCCCGGGACATGCACCAGGAAACAATACTCTTCTTCAAGGAGGTCGTATGGAGTGAAAAACGGCCCCTCGCCGATCTGTTCAATGCTCAGGTCACCTTCATGACCCCCCGCCTCGCGGATCACTACCGGGGGATGTCCTCCTCCCGGGAACGCATGCGCGAGACATACGCCACACGTCATGACCTGACTGAGAACCCAACCCGGGGGGGGCTGCTTACCCACGGGAGTGTCCTCACCATGGGAGGAGAGGACGCCTCAATGGTCACGCGGGGTCTCTTTGTCATGCACAACCTCCTGAGGGGAGTGGTGAAGGACCCTCCTCCAGAGGCGGATACCACCCCCGTACCCGTGCGACCGGGTCTCTCCCACCGGGGTGCTGCTGAACATCGTATCGCTGACAAGTCCTGCGGTGGCTGCCACTCCAAGTTCGAACCACTGGCCTTCGCTCTGGAGAGATATGATGGCTTGGGAACCTTCCATGAGAAGGATCATCACGGGAACCTCCTGAGGGAGGACGGAAAGTTTCTTGTCCCCGGTTCTTCCCAGCCCGTGAGCTATGAATCCACAGCCGAGTTGATGGACCTCCTCGCTGCAAACAGCCGGGTCTCTGAATCTCTCGCATGGAAGATCTGCCAGTTCTCCCTCGGTCGCCCCCTGGGGTTCCGGGAAGCTCCCATCATCCAGCAGATCCACGACCGTGCCATGAATGAAGGCGGTACATGGGCTGACCTGATGAAGGCTCTGGTCACCAGCGACCTGGTCCTCATGACCCGAACCGAACCCCAGTAAGGCCACATTCCCGGCTTTCCTGCCGGATCCCGGACGACTATCCTGACAAGCCCCATGAAGACCACCCCGATCAATCGCCGCACCATGCTTCGCGGAATGGGAGCCACGACAATCGGACTGCCCTTTCTTGAGGAGATGGTGTCCGCGGCGCAGCCAGACGAAGGAGACATCCCGGTGCGGGCCTTCAACGTCTTCTTTGGCCTTGGCATCCCGAAACCCCTCCAGAGTGAGGGCTTCGATGGGGTCCTCGAACCCCTCAAGCCCCTGCGTGAAAAACTCCTCATCATGCGGGAGGTGGACCAGGTCCGCTGTGACGAAAGTGGCATCAATGCTCATTTTGATGGAGCATCGGGTGCCTTCACCGCAACGGCTCCAAACGGAGAGGCAAAGTCGGGTGGCGCTTCCCTTGAGCAGGTGATCCGTCGTGGAGCCCACCCCGGGGGGATGCCTTCCGGGATGGTCCCTACCCTGGTAGGAGGCACCTACTTCCGGCGAAGCCGGATCAGTCGCTACGTCCATTCCTACAACCCGGATGGAACCGTTGCCGCCACGATGCAGGAGCGCCCCCGCGATCTTTTCGAACGCGTTTTCGGGACGATCTCCGTTGATGACCGTGACCCTGACGCGCGAAAGGCCCGCCTTCGCCGCAGTCTCCTCGACTCCGTGATCGATGAGTACCAATACTATACGGGAAAAAACTCCCCTCTCGGATCCGCCTCGAAAACGCGGATCACGGAACACCTTGAGCGCATCCGGGAATATGAACAGAGGGCCTACAGCTTCGAGCGCGGGAAGGGGGGACCGGAGCGACCTCCCCGTTCCCAGGTTCTCCATGGGGGATCAGCCGATCCCGGGGGACAGGGTATCGACATAACCCTGGAGGAACTTACTACCGAATGGCGGTTGATGGCCGACCTCTACGCCCTTGCTATCGAGACGGATCGCGTCCGCTTTGGCTCACTTACTTTCCTCGCTGCTGGCGAGCGCATCCGCCTGACCGGGAACTACCACTACGATGGGCGTAAGATATTCACCTTCGATGATGCTCGTCAGCAAAACGCCACGGGTGACAAGGGCTGCAGCCATGAATGGTGGCATAAGTTCAATGAGAACCGGAAAAACGAAGCCCTCCGGGCCCACGCCCATATGAAAATGCGCGAGGTAGCGTACTTTCTCCAGCGACTGGGTGAAACAAAGGAAGCCAACAACAGAAGCATCCTTGAGAATTCGCTCTTTACCCTGTCTACCGAGTCGGGTGACGGGCGCCACAACAACGTGAAACGCGAGCTCTCGGGTGTCTTTCATGCCATCACCAGCGCGAATGGCCGCTTCAAGACCGGTGAGATCCTGGACGTGGGGGCGGAAGGGCTGGATGTCTACAACACCATGATCCAAGCCATGGGCGCTCCCGGTCGACTGGGCCCCGGAAACCGGGAAGGACAGATCGTCGACCAGATCCGGGCCTAGGGCATCTCAACGAGACCGGAGCCGGGCGAATACACCGCGCCATCCCGGGCCATAGAGACTGGC
The DNA here is from genome assembly GCA_002709395.1 of Roseibacillus sp. Taxonomy (GTDB): domain Bacteria; phylum Verrucomicrobiota; class Verrucomicrobiia; order Verrucomicrobiales; family Akkermansiaceae; genus Roseibacillus_B. Next base: position 15,392 of record PAQU01000003.1, read on the forward strand.
GGGGCGCCAGGAAGTCTCCGGCCCTACTTCCGCCCTTCCTTCTTCATCCTGGCCAGGGGATGCCCACGATCCGCGAGGGGCAAGGCTACCGCCCGCCCACCCTGACGGTGAGACTCAAAGACCGCGCAGATCATTTCCACCGTGCCCGCCCCTTCCGCCAGACCGCAGACCGGTTCGCGATCTTCGTCCACCGCCGTGACGAGATCCCTTACTGCCACCACATGTTCATGGATCTCCCTGATGAGCTGGGGGCGGTCCTCCTTCCGGCCGATCCCCCTGGTCGTGATGGGCTGCCACTCCCGCGGATCCCCGGGGGCCATGAAGGGATTACCGGCGATGAGGTGCGCAAGGGGATCACGGTCAGCCCTGATCGCTATGATCCCCCGGCTGCCAATCAGCTGCAGGCCGAATCCAAAGTTCGCGGTGTCGTCATTGGCAATGGAGTCGAACGTAGCCACCACTCCGTTCGCCATCCGGAACCGGGCATGCAATTCGTCTCCTGCCAGCGGTCCGAGACCCTCCGCGCCCTCGTAGATGTCCTCCGCAGTCACCGGCTTTCCATCCTTCAACATCTCCGCCGAACAGTTGACCGGATCCCCGGCAAAAAACCGGATCATGTCCATGACATGAGACCCCAGGACCCAGAGATCCTCCGCTCCCCCGCGCCGGTCGCCCTTCCCCCGGCCCCGGATCTCCAGCAGCTTCCCGATCCCGCCCTCCGCGACATGCGTGGCGATATGCTTCAGGACAGGATTATAACGGTTGCGATGGGCCACCGCCACCCTCGTCCCGTGCTTCCGGCACACCTCCCGCACACGGTCGGCCTCCGCCGGGGTACGGCAGAAGGGCTTCTCGACGTAGATGCCCTTCACGCCCGCCGCCGCACAGTCCACGATCATTGCCGCATGCCGGTCGGCATAGCGCGGACAGATGGACACGAACTCGGGCTTCACCTCCCGGAGTAATTGATGGTGGTCCTCGAAGCCCCGTTGCACCTTGAGCCGCTGCAGCGCCCGCTGCCTTCCGGTCTCGTCAGGGTCGGCGACCCCAACCACTTCGGCTCCCCTGATCCTGAGCCAGACTGTATCGAGAGCATGCCCGTAGTTGCCCCGTCCGGTGTGCCCGATAACACCTGCCCGAAGCTTCCTGCGGGGGTCCTCCCGGGCGGTAATCAGCTGTGGCATAGCGACAGTGGCGGTAGCGCCCTGGGCAAGAAACGATCTGCGCTTCATCACGCACACCACTACTCGCGCCACACGTCAGGTCAATCTGATTGCTCAACCGGAGACCCTCGCTACAGTCCTATCTTCCCATGAGGCTACTCCTTCCCCTCGCGATCCTTCTCTTTCCCGGCATCCTTTCCGCCGGCCCGGCGGAGCAACCGAAGTACAATGTTCTCTTTCTGATCTCGGACGACCTCACCTATACCGCGCTGTCCTGCTACGGAAACAAGGTCTGCCATACACCCAACATCGATCGCCTCGCCGCCCGCGGAACGCGCTTCACCCGGGCCTACTGCCAGGGCACCTACTGTGGACCCTCCCGGGCTTCCTTCATGTCGGGCTATTATCCCCATGCCACCGGGGAGCTCGGCTATCGGAATCCCCGACCCCGGATCGGTGACCGGGCCACATGGTCCCAGCATTTTATCAACAATGGATACCATGCCTCCAGGGTGAGTAAGATCTATCACATGGGGGTTCCGGGTGGGATCGAGGGCGGAGGTCATGGCGCTGATGACGAGGCCTCCTGGACCGAGCGATTCAACAGCAAGGGGCCTGAGTGGAGGGCGCCCGGTGACGGAGAAACCCTCCAGAACAATCCCGACGGGAAAAAACCCGCGGTAGGCGGAAACACCTTCGTGGTGGTGGAGGCCGACGGAGACGATCTCGTCCACTCCGACGGCAGGACCGCGGCCACGGCCTGCAAGCTCATCGCAGAACGAAAAAACTCAAGGCAACCCTTCTGGCTCGGAGTGGGCTTCGTCCGCCCACACGTTCCTTTTGTCGCTCCACGTTCCTATTACGCACCCTTCAAACCCTACAGCAGAATGGTGCTTCCGCCCAAGATCGAGGGAGACTGGGAAGACATCCCAAAGGCCGGCATCAATTACTGCACCAGTGCCAACATGAAAATGGACGTCCGTCGGCAGAAGAAGGCCATCGGAGGCTACTATGCCTCGGTAGCCTACATGGATGCTCAGGTGGGCAAGGTGCTTGATGCGCTTGATGATGCCGGTCTCACCGATCGCACCATCATCATCTTTACCAGCGACCACGGATTTCATCTCGGCGAGCACGATTTCTGGGCCAAGGTCAGCCTGCGGGATGAATCCGCCGGCGTTCCTCTCATCATCTGCGTGCCCGGAAAGAAACCCGCAGTCTGTCATTCCTTCGTCGAACTTCTGGACCTCTATCCCACCACCGCCGCCCTCTGTGGTCTGGAGGTTCCCGGGCGTCTCCAGGGAAAGGACATTTCCAGCATGCTTGACAACCCGGAACACGAGGTGCGCGAGGAGGCCTTCTGCGTGGCGCCAATGCGCAGGGGGTTTCTCCTGCGCAACCGGAACTGGGCCTACCTCCAGTATGGCGAGGAGGCCGGCGGAGGGCGGGAGCTGTTTGACATGGTCAGGGACCCCGGACAATTCACCAACCTCGCTGACGATCCATCACACGCCGCAACTGCCCTTGCATTCCAGAATCGCCTCAAGGCCAGATTGCAGGCCGTCCGCACCAACGACCTCGATATCGATTACAATGGGTCAAGGAAATCGCGAAAGCGCCAATAACGCTACAGGCCCCGGCCCGCCAGGACCGCTCACTACTTGCTCCCGGCCTCCCTCATGGCCTAGACTACCATCATCAGCACATCCCAAAACGCTCCCAACGCCACCATGGCCGTTTTTCTCGACTTGGAGAACATCGCCATCGGTGCCCGTGACGCCCGCTATCCGGCCTTCTCGATCACCAAGGTTCTTGAGCGACTTTTTCTCAAGGGTCACATAGTCCTGAAAAAGGCTTACTGCGATTTCTCCCGCTTCAAGGAGTTCAAGCGCGACCTGCACGACGCAGCCTTCGAGCTCATCGAAATTCCGCACTTCCGCCAGTCGGGAAAGAATTCCGCCGATATCCGCATGGTGGTAGACGCCCTCGACCTCTGTTACACCAAGGGGCACGTCGACACCTTTGTCATCATCTCCGGGGACTCTGACTTTTCACCCCTCGTCAGCAAGTTACGCGAAAACGCCAAAACCGTGATCGGGATCGGGGTTAAAAACTCGAGCTCGGACCTCTTCATCAAGAATTGCGACGAGTTCATCTACTACGACGATCTCGTCCGAAAGTCCCCCTCCAAGAAGATCACCCGGAAGAAAACCGTTCGTAAGGCCGCGAAAAAGAAGACCGCCAGGAGAAAGCCTTCCGATGGACCGACCACCGAGGAAGCTCTCGATCAGGTCGCCAACACTTTCGAGGCACTCCTCGAGGAACGGAACAGCGACGAGGCCATCTGGGGGTCCATGGTCAAGCAGGCCCTCAAGCGTCGGAACCCGGGATTCAACGAACGAGCCCACGGTTTCAGATCCTTCAACGAGGTTCTTCTCGANGCGGAGGAAAACGGACTGCTGAAACTCGAAGCGGACGAACCATCCGGCGGCTATACCGTCCACCCCGCCTGAACTTCCCTCACCTGCCCGCCACAGTTCCTGCCCGNCGCTAGGCTACGTTGGTGTATACCGCCTGCACGTCCTCATCNTCTTCCAGTTTGTCGATGAGGGATTCGATCTCGTCCAGCTGGGCTTCGCTGAACTCCTGGGGATTATTCGGGATTCTTTGCAGGCTCGCCTTGCTCAACTCGATTCCCAGTCCCTCGCAACCCTGGGAGAGCGACCCGAAGTTGGTAAAGTCCCCATACACGAAGACCGTGCCCCCATTCTCCTCCATTTCCTCCAGTCCATGATCGATAAGCTCCAGTTCGATCTCCTCGAGATCATGGTCCTCCTTCTTGTCGAACTGGATCACGGCCTTGCGGTCGAAAAGAAACTGCAAGGACCCGGTATTCAGCATCTCCCCGCCCGCCTTGTTGATAGGAGTACGGATGTTGGTAATGGTTCGGTTTGTGTTGTCCGTGGCTGTCTCAATGAAGAGCATGACCCCATGGGGACCCTTGGCCTCGTAATTGACCTCCGAAATATCGGCCATGTCCTTACCCGCAGCCCGCTTGATTGCGGTCTCGATGTTGTCCTTGGGCATGTTCTGCGCCTTGGCGTTCAGAATTGCGGTACGCAGCTTCGAGTTGCTGTCAGGGTCCGGACCGCCCTCCTTGACCGCCATCGTGATGGTCCTCGCCAGTTTGGGGAAAACCTTTGACATCTTGTCCCACCGCTTTTCCTTGGCGGCCCGCCGATACTCAAATGCACGTCCCATAGGCAGAGGGAATGTAGGCGGAGCTACCATCCCATCTCAAACCACAAATTCCGGATTTTCAGGTTTCGTCCACTGCTATTCCTGTTCAGACAATGATTACCTGCATCATGAAGACCCGATACCAACTCCTGCACCCTCCCCTGAACGGACCCTTTCCTCCGGAGCGGGTAGCCGACCCCACCTTTGACCTCGTGGTCGCAGAACTGCAAAAAGCCCGGGAAAGCGTGGAAATATTCATGTATGTCTGGCGCGCGGACGAGGCAGGAACCCGCATAGGAGAAGCGGTTCTCGCCGCTGCCGAGCGCGGGGTGAAGGTCCGGATCATCAAGGACATTGGAGCCATCATGTGCGAGGTCATCGAGATGAACCGCAAACCATTCTTTCCGCGCAGGATCCCACTTCTCAAGCGGATTATCTACAAGGTCATCGGGCGCACCTTTCCTGATACCTTCGTCGAGGACGAATATAACCAGGAACTCGGAGCCCTGCTCCTGTCTCATCCCAATGTCACGGTGGAGTGGATCAACAAGACCCACACCAAGTACTACGTATTCGACGAACGTCTCCTCGTCACCGGGAGCATCAACATTGAGGATCGTCACCAGAACTACTTCGATTACATGGTGGCCCTTGATGACCCTGAACTTATCCAGCGCCTGCGGATGCGCATGGCGGGAAAGACCCCCTTCGACCCCGAGCGCAACATCGACTTCCTTTGCAACATCCACCGGGAGGGGGAGGAATCGATTTTCGAGATCAAGCCCGAGGTTCTGCGCTGCATCGAGGCTGCCAGGGAATCGATTTACGTCGAAGTCGCCTATATCGGGGACCCGGAATTCGCGGACGCCCTCGTTGCCGCAGCCAGACGCGGAATCCGTGTCACCATTCTCTTCTCCCGGGAGGCCAACATCGGCAATGATGTCAATTACTGGGCCATTCACGACCTTTACACCCGGGCACCCGTCGAAGTCTATCTCACCGACACCATGATTCATGCCAAGCTGCTGCTCTTCGACGACGAGGTGATCCTGACCGGCTCCTGCAACATGAACATCTTCTCGCTCCAGAAAGCCGCCGAACTCAACCTCATCATCCGCAGAGAACCCGGGTTGACAGGCGCAATCCGGTCCCTCATTGCCAAACGAATAGAGTCCAGCAAGCGGGTGACGTCGGCAGAGGAACTGGCAGGCTTCAACCCCATTCTCGCCCCCCTCCAGCAACTCCACCAGAAGCTGAATCCAAATTAGAGTGTTCAGGGTCGACTGTTCCCTGTAGAGACTGCCGCGGAAAACACCCTGACATCCCGCCCGACTAACCACTGACATGAGCTCCCACAGCATTACTCTCACCTGGAACCGAGACGGAAAGGAATTCGGCTACAAGGAATACTCCCGGGACCACGATCTTGATTTTGGACATGATATCCGCATGAGGGCCTCGGCTGCAGCCGATTACCTCGGCACCGCCGAAATCCCAGATCCCGAGCAGGCCTTCGTCGCCTCTCTTTCAAGCTGCCACATGCTTACATTTCTGGCCCTTGCCTCCCTGCAGAACCTGACCCTTGAAAGCTATACCGACAAGGCGGTGGGATATCTTGAAAAAGGTGACAATGGAAAACCCGTCCTGAGCCGGATCGAACTCCATCCCGTGACGGTATGGGCGGAGGGCATCACCGTTTCCCCGGAAAAACTGGAGGAACTCCATCACAAGGCCCATGAGGAGTGCTTCCTCGCCAATTCGGTGAAAACCACGATCTCCACCATCCTCTAGTTCCAAGTAGCGGAATCTTCCGGTCCTCAGCACCCGGGCTATCCGAAAAGCTCGAAGATCTCGTCTTCATCCAGGCCCATGCCCGGGCCGGGCACCCCGCTGCCCAGGGTAGAAGCAATCAATTCCCGCTTGCGGTCCTGCAGGGAGAGAATCTTTTCCTCCACCGTATCACGAGTAATTAACTTGTAGGACGTTACCACCCTCTCCTGCCCTATCCGGTGGGCACGATCCGTGGCCTGGGCCTCCACCGCCGGGTTCCACCAGGGGTCGAGGTGGATGACGGTATCCGCTCCAGTGAGGTTGAGCCCTACTCCCCCCGCCTTCAGGCTGATGAGAAAGACAGGAATGGATGATTCCTGAAAACGCCTCACCACTTCTCCGCGGTTTCTGGTCTTTCCATCAAGATAACAGAACTCAAATCCCTTCTCCGCAAGAAGAGGAACCGTTCCCTGGAGCATCTGCACGAACTGACTGAAGACAAGAACCCGGTGTCCTCCCCCGACAGCCTCCTCAAGAAGAACCTGCAGTTCTTTCATTTTAACTGACCCTTCCTCTTCATCGAGGTCTGGAAGATTCAGGAGTCTCAGATCACAGCAGGCCTGACGCAGTCGCAGGAGGGTCGTCAGGGCCAGCATTCTCCTTTGCCCTCCCTCTGCGCTGCTGATCATGCTCCGCCCCTCCTCAAGAATCGTCTGGTAAACCTGCCGTTGCGAGTCACTCAACTTACAATACCTCACCTGTTCGATCTTCTCCGGAAGATCCCTCGCCACCTCCTCCTTGAGACGACGCAGGACTACCGGCTTGAGACGCCGGGACAACCGCCGCTGTAACCCGGGCGCATCCCCGCGTGCCAGCGGCTTTTCAAAACGGTCGGCAAACCGACCCCGCTCGCCAAGATATCCCGGCATGACAAAGTTCATGATCGACCAGAGATCACTGACCGAATTCTCCATGGGAGTTCCGGTAAGAGCAAAGCGGTGTATCCCCGGAAGGCGAAAGGCCGCCCGGGAAACCTGTGCGTCCGGATTCTTGATGTGCTGTGCCTCATCAAGGATGACTACCTTGAAATCGCGATCGCGATAGAGGTCGATATCAATCCGCAGGAGGGCATAACTGGTGACAAGAAGATCCGCTCCCGGATTTTCCGCGAGCACCTCCATCCGCTTCGGTCCCTCGATGGCAACCACCTNCAGGTCCGGTACANACCTGCCTGCCTCCTCCATCCAGTTATCGATGAGGGAAGATGGACACACCACCAGCGACGGTCCTCCGCGAACCGCCAGAAAGGCCAATGTCTGAAGGGTCTTCCCCAGTCCCATGTCATCTGCCAGGATTCCTCCCATCTGGAGCTCTGCCAGTCGCCATAGCCATTCCACTCCCTCCTTCTGGTATGGCCGCAGGACCNCTCCCAGAGGCCCCAGGTCCAATTCGCCCTCATCCTTCTCAAGCCCCGGCATCTGTTCCCCACCAGCAAGACCGAGGTCAATCGCGCTCTGCCGGAGGTAGGCGGCCTGCTTCGCATCCACACGAAAGACTCCCGGAAGAGCCTGCCGGGGGTCACAGTCAGCAAGGGTCTCGCTTACTTCATCAACCTGGCCCGGGTCCAGCACAGCCACGCGCCCCCCACCAAGAACCCGGTCAGCGCGCCCGGTGTTGAGCAAGCGCTGAACTTCCTCCCGTTTGAGGCGGGTTCCGTCTCCCGCTTCATAGTTCAACTCCACCTCCAACCAGTTTTCCGAGGCTCCGGATACTTCAAACACAGGTTTGATTGGAACTATCTCTCTCGCAAACTCCGAAAATCGCTCACCCCTGACAACNGTCCACTCCGGGTCAAGGCATTGCAGACCGTGCGCATGAAAGCGCAGAATTGCCTGCGAATCGCGCAGGAGGAACTCTCCCTTCTTCCCTGGACCCTCAAAACCCCACTGCCGGAGAGCATCNTCGGCCAGACGCTCATGGTCCGGACTGGCCAGGACGCGTTCTTCATTATCGACGCTGAAAAGCGCACCCTCCTNCACCCCCGCTGGTCGCCTGTTGTCACCATAGAGAAAGGACATGCGACCCTCCACGTGATTGAGNGAACCCTCGAAGACGACTTCCACCTCCGGCATCGCCNCCTGCGGAAGAGCCCTGATAAGGCCTTCCTCGATCTCGAACCAATGGCGGAGAGCGTCGAGAAAAGACGAGGCCTCCAAAGGGCCCTGNAGCACACCAGACCCCAGGACACCCTCCCACGATTCCGGAACCCCGGAAGCAACCGGGTAAAATGTCCGGGTCTCCCCGTTCAACCCCCAGGCATCTCCACCCTCTACCAGNGGAATCAATCCGGTGGGCCACTGAGCCTGCAGGCGCTCCTGCTGCACTCCCAGAGACAACCTGACCNGGCGGCAGGAAATCGTGGCAGCATCCCTCTTTCCAAAACTGACCCGGGGATGCCCGNCAAGACCGTCAAGCAGTTCCAGAAACTGCTCNCGACTGATGTTTACCGCACCCGGTGGCTCTTCCGGAAAGAGCCGCCGGAGGATNTCCAGAAGGCGGCTGTCCTCCTCACCAACCTGCAGGACATACTCCTGGCTCCAGCTCGCAAGAAGATGCTCTTCCCCTTCNTACTCCGTCCCAAACANNACGAGGAGCTGTCCCCTCTCCCACGAATCCGCGACCTTGAGGGGCAACATCACCCGGCACTCCAACGCATAGGCCTCTTCCTGGAATTCCTCTGTGATCTCCGGCCAGCGTTGCTCCAGTTGATCCACCTCCTCTTCCGGAGGGGACTCGTCAGGCCGCTTTCCAGGATCAATCACTTCAAGGCCGACCGCGATTGCATGGGCGCACACACGCCCTTCCCGGCGGGCCATGAGACAGGAGCACTTGTTCTCCATGTGGGTGGAGGAGACGATCTCCATCCGCACCTTTTTTCTCTGTCCTCCGATGAGGACCACTCCCTCGAGCCATCCATTAGCGTAGGAGGCTTCACACACAAGACCCCCACGGTGCATCTCGCGGGCAGCCTTCATCTCCTTCCAGCCCCCAGCCTCCATGAGGAGATCCCGTGTCAGTTCCACCCCCTTCATCCTCCAAAGGCAATCAGGGTCACGGTCACTGCCACCGCAATCATGGACCCGATCAATAGCAAAAAGAGCCCCATCCGGTTCATTGCGGCGCATCCCCGAAGGAGAGATAAGGACTAAGTCTCGTTACCGTCTTTTCTCCAATGCCCGATACCCGGGCCAGATCCTCAGCTGTTCGAAATTTCCCCTCTTCCCTGGCCTCCAGAATCCTGACTGCCATCACCTCCCCAATCCCGGGCAACCGCATCAGCTCATCGCGTGAGGCGGTATTGGGATTGATCGATTTCTCTTCCAGGGGCAGGGCCCGCACCTTCTCCGCCTCTTCCTGAATACGCTCCACCCGACGTTCTTCGGGCAGNAGTTCCCAGTTTGTCATCTTCCAGGCTCCCACCCGGCGGGAGGCCGCTGCCAGCTCCTCATCCGCAAGGCCCTCCTTGTATTCCTCCCGGGTTACCCCCGCCCTTCGGGAGCGGGCTACTCCGAAGGCCCGGGCCAGACCTTCGCGCACAAGCACCCTTCCAAGATCCCTTCCCCTGTCCTCGGTGATGAAGGCATAATAGCGCTTGTANAAGGGGTGCCCCCTGCCGTCAGCCCACGCCGTATGAACCGTGAAGGGAGCCCGCAGGAGTTCCCGNACGCGATTCCGTGCGGCAATTCCCATCCCCTTCGCNGCCNGAATGGAGGCCTGCTCACTTCCTCCCACTTTTCCTACTCCGAANTAAGCCCGCTGTGACCNGAGNCGACGCTGGTCCGTCTGATGGCGGTCCGTCGTCTCAAAACAATCGACCCCGTAGAGCCGCAGGCTNTGAACCGACCCATCAGGAAAGCGCACGGGAAAACTGTCGCCGTCAGCCCACTCTGCTTCGCTCAACCGGCACCCCGGGTAGGTTGTCAATCCCGTCACGGCATCCGGCACGCCACGCGGCAATGGCCCACCCGCCAGATGGCATATTCCACCTATCAGGCACAACAGGATCAAACGCACCCCGGGACCCTATCCCTTCCCTCCCCACACCGGAATTCGAAAATCCTCCCGCCCTGGCTAATANCAGGAGCGGTAGCCTCTCGCATACGCTCTTTCGGAGCGACACCGNTCCCGGTAGGGACGNTACGCCCCATGACCATGCCGNCGGTGAACCCTCCTGCCATGGGGTTCCTCATCAGCCAGGGCGTAACCAACCACCCCGGNGGCCACTACCGCAAGGGCCGCGCCCTCGGGNGTCAGNACGTCCACGGGACGACCGGAGGAATCATACATTGTGGTGCAGCTCGCCGTCACNGCCATGGCANCCACAAGAGGAAGGAGGAGGCATCGTTTCATGATACCCCTTGGACCCGGAGAGGGCCCGGGATATTCAGGAAAAAACCTTTTCTTCCGGTATTCCNGGATTCGCACCCNGCATTCGACAGCTATCTCGACTGCTCAAAGATCCACTCGTGAACTTTTTCATCGTCGTAGACCCTGTCTGCCACCCCATGACCAGCGCCCGCAAATTCAGTGTATTTCACCTCCGAGCGAGCCTCTTTCAGGGCTTCTACCATGNCCTGGCTCTGGGTTACCGGAACCACCTTGTCNGCTTCCCCATGAAAAACCCAGATCGGCACTTTCCGGTAATCCTTGACCGCNCCCGGGTTTCCACCGCCGGCGACCGGAACCGCCGCTGCCCACATCTTCGGCTCCTGGGAGAGNAACTGGAAGNTTCCATACCCTCCCATGGAGTAGCCCGTCAGATAGATTCTCTTGGGGTCAACCGGAAGTTTCTTGAGCAATTCCTCCACGATCCCGATCACTCCATCAGCCTTTGATCCGATCCAGCCCCGCTGATCGGGATTCTGCGGTGAGATCACGAAGCATGCCCGGCGGCGGTAATTATCCTCCCGGGTAAAGGCCCTCGCGCCCCAAGGCTCCTCGGGAGTCATGACATCCCCACCCCTGCCGTGCAGGTANACGACAAGAGGGTANCCCTCTCCCTTTCCCCTCCGCAACTTACGCGCCCCGTAAATACGGTATTTCAATCCATGCCCTTCCGANCGCTCCCAGTCCCCNGTAATTAATTTCGCGAATTCTCCCTCTGCGTCCTGCGCCTCCGCAGCATCACCGCCGGACNANCCCTCTTCCCTTTGTCTGACGTATTCCCGGTCCTGCTCCGAAAGAGTCGCGAGGGAAAGGGTGAATATACGCCGGTCCCGCTTACGCCGGATAGTGACCTTCCCATCGCGGGAGCTGACATACTCNGCAACAAGGGTCCTCGACTCATCAGCGGCCGTCCATTCCCGCATCTCCGCNTCCGCAAGGGGAATCAAGAACAACGCNATAACACCTAAGAGAANAATCTTCATGGGAAATGGAAGGTGCCCATATTGCCGGNGCCATGCAATTAAATTGCAGGCCCTCTCCTCGTGNTGGCTTTCGCCTCCTGGTCCCCGGGTCAGCCCCCGGTCCCACGATCCGAAGCCCCTTCCACTCCCCCTCTTCTCGTCAGAAGAAGCAGGGCTGCAAAATCATATCCTGCGTGAGCAATGATGGCAGCTGTGAGATCTCCGGTTACGAGCACCAGCCATCCGAGAAAAAANCCCANCACCATGGCAAAAACCGCATATTCCCGCGTCATACAGTGAGCCAGGCCAAAGAGGACACTGGCAACTCCGAGNGCTGTCCANTCTCCCCACCACTGGGCCAGTGCACCTTGAATAAGACCCCGGAAAAGAAGCTCCTCTCCGNCCCCGGCAAGGATCGCGANNAAGAGGAGGTCTCCCGGTCGACACTTCCGAAAAAGTGGTTTCACCGCAGCATCTACGAAGCGCATCAGCCGACCAACGGGACCCACCGGGAAAAGTCGACACAGCAGGAGAGTCCCGAGAAGAATCGCGATGCCAAGNACGCCGAGAACNAACCCGGTTTTATCAGGTCGCACCCATTCGGTCACCGGTAGATTAAAAGCCCATCCNAGCCCCAAGGCGAGCAGGCCCATTCCTGCTTCAACCCCTACCGTCAGGAGGAGGATCTGGCGACGGGTGAGACTGGCTAGCAGCTCGCTCATCCGGCATGAGATTTCATGACCNCTCCNTTCCGCATGTTACTGCAGAATTCCCGTCGCCACCTTGCCAGCTACATCGGTAAGACGAAAATCACGACCAGCATAATGGTAGGTGAGCTGCTCGTGATCGATCCCGAGCAGGTGCAGGACGGTGGCGTGGAAGTCATGCACATGCATGGGATTCTCCTGCGCNTGCATCCCGAACTCATCGGAAGAGCCGTAGACAAATCCTCCCTTCACTCCACCGCCTGCCAGCAGNTAGGAGAAGGCCGTNCTGTGGTGGTCACGGCCCGGCTTGGAGTCTTTCTTCTGTTCCGCGAAGGGAGTCCGCCCGAATTCACCCCCGAAAATAACGAGGGTATCCTCCAGGAGTCCCCGCTGCTTCAAGTCCGCGATCAAGGCNGCCGCCGCCTGGTCAGCATCAGCACAAAGCCCCTTGTGACCCTCATTGTGATTCTTGTGCGTGTCCCAGGGCTGGTTGTTATTGTCGTTGGTGTAGTAGACTGTGGTGAAGCGCACCCCCCGCTCAGCCAGACGCCGGGCCAGCAGGCAGGAATTCGCGAAACGGCTTGAGCCATACATCTCGCGGGTTGACTCCGACTCNCCANTGAGATCCAGCGCCTCGGTTGCCTCCATCTGCATCGCNTAGGCCGTTTCCATGGCCCGGATCTCNGCCTCCAGTTCCCCGTCACCCTCTCGCTCGCGCAGGTGCTCGGAGTTCAGNGTCCCGAGCAGGTCAAGCTGCCGGCGCTGGGCATTCGTGTCCCTCGAACGATTCCTGATATGAGGCAACAACTTGCTGATCTCCAGTTCCCGGGTGATGATACTGGTAGCCTGAAAACGGGCGGGGAGAAACCCGTTGCTCCAGAGGGCCGGCCCCACCACCGTCCTTGGACTGGGNCGCAGNACCACATAGCCCGGCAGGTTCTCATTCTCCGAACCCAGCCCATAGAGCGCCCATGAGCCCAGCGACGGCCGGGTGGGCTGCACCACCCCGGTGTGCATCTGCAACAGGGCAGGCTCGTGGTTGGGCACATCGGTGTGCATCGATCGTACGATGCAGACATCATCAGCNAGCCGGGCAAGGTTCGGAACNCTCTCGCTGAACTCCAATCCANTCTCTCCATGCCGGCTGAACTTGAAAGGAGACGGCATGAACCCTCCCTTTTTTCCTTCACGNTAGAGCTTCTCCGAGGGCTNCTCCCCCTCGTGCTTTAGAAGAGCCGGCTTGGGATCAAAGGTATCNACATGTGACGGCCCCCCGTTGAGGAAGAGAAAGATCACCCGCTTGGCCCGGGCCGGCAGGTTCCCCTGCAGGTTCAGGGATGGATTCGCCCCCAGGGCTGTTNCCCCATTTTCATGCATGACCCCGGCNAGGCCAAGCAGACCCGCGCCCCCGGCAAGCCGGCGAAGTAGCTGTCGCCTGCTTAGTCCTGAATAACGGGAATCAATCACGGTAGAGAAATGCGTTGCTGCACAATAACACCTGAGCGAAACCTGCCCAGTCAGGATTGCTTTCAGCCTGTTCAAAATANCGGAGGCTACCGGCCACCTCGCTCCTGCTCGGATCCCGTGCCAGCACCTTGCGGAAAAGCCTTCGAATCCTCTCTTCATTTTCGAGCTCATTATCGAGCTCAGACAATTTCGCAGCACGGGCCGCGACAAAGGGGCTATTGAGGAGATAGAGCTTCTGCATCGGGGTGGTAGTAACCACCCGGCCAGCCGCATGGACATTGGCATCCGGATAATCAAACTGTCTCAGGAAGGAGTCCAGCTCCTTACGGCTGATACGGGCATATACCGTCCTCCGCAGGTTGTTCTTGTCACCAATCTTCAGGGAGGTTCCCCCGGGATCAGTCGACTCCAGTTCGCCACTGGCTACCAGCATGGCGTCCCTCAGCATTTCAGCGCTCAGGCGCCTGCGGTTCATCCCGGCCAGCAGGGTATTATCCTGCCTCCGGGTTGCAGCCTGCCGGTAGGTGGCGGAAAGCACGAACTCACGCACGAGCGCCTTGATGGACCACCCCTCTTCCCGGAACTTGATCGCCAGGTAATCAAGCAGCTCGGGGTGGCTTGGCCGCTCTCCCGTGCTCCCGAAGTTGCTTGCCGACCTTACCAGGGGCACTCCGAAAATCTCTCCCCACAACCGATTGACCATGACCCGCGAAGTCAGGGGATTGCCGGGGGCNACGATCGCCTCGGCCAGNTCCCTGCGACCGCTTCCTTCCTTGAAGTGCTGGCGCTCCTGCCCACTGGACAGGACACGAAGGAACCCCCGAGAAACCACCTCACCTTTCTCTTCTACATTGCCACGGACAAAGACATTGAGATCCTGAACCTTCGAATCCTTCACGATATGGAAGGTGCGATCCCCTACCTTCCGACTATCCATCGAAACACTGGCAAAAATCCCTGCCATCGCATGATAATCCTCAGTGGTAATCGGATCGTAGAAATGATCATGACAACGGGCACAGGCAACCGTGAGCCCAAGAAATCCCCGTGTCACGGTATCCACCCGGTCTTCCCACTCCTCAGCCTGAACATCCAGCCGCTTACGGTTATAATATTGTGGCCCCAGCCCGATAAACCCAAGGGCCGCCAGATCCTCTTCCCCATAATGGTCGGCGGCGAGCTGGAGCCNGACAAACTGGTCAAAGCCCAGATCACGGTTGAAGGCATCAATAACCCACCTCCGGTACTGGTGGGCATGAGGGTAAAAGAACTTGCTGTTATTGCCCACCTGGTGCGCCTGGTCTTCCGCATACCGCATCACGGGCAGCCACATGCTGGCAAGGCGTTCACCAAACTGCGGGCGGGCCAGTAACCGGTCCACCAGCTTTTCATAGGACCGGGGATCTTCCATGGAGAGAAACTCCTCTACCTCCTCCGCAGTGGGAGGCAGGCCGGTGAGATCGAAGCTCAGTCGGCGGATGAGGGTTCTCCGCCCGGCCTCCGCCTCAGGCTCCAGGCCCTCATCCTCCAGTTTACGCAGGATAAACCGGTCCAGATCCTTTTGCGGCCATGCCTGCCGCTGCACCTCTGGCAGGGGAACCGGACGGGGAGGCTGGAAGGACCANAACTGGCGAGCCTCCTCCCACGCAATTTCCTTCCCGGCGTGGACCGCAAGGACTCCTGCCGCAGAAAAAAGAAGATAGACTATGGCCCCGAACAAGCTTGGCACAAATGCATTACGCCCCATGACGCCCTGATATCACAGAAAAAAACCTCCGCCGGGAATCCTCAGCGGGTCTCCGACCCCAGGTCCCAGCAACGGATCTCCCGGTCATTGCGGCAGTAGACCCGTCCATTGGCCAGNGCCGGATGGGACCATACCAAGAGTCGGCCCGCTACCGTGTGGGTAGGATCAATGATCAAAGTCCGCGCAACCTCTTGGTAGCCATCGGGCGACAACCGGGCACTGATCATTTCCCCGTGATCGTTAAAGATCAGGGTCTGGCCGGATGGTTCGTGATGCACTGTGAAGGCATGGGGCCAGGGGCCTCGGCCCGAGCCATCCGCCCTGAGGAGCGGCTGCCGCGTTTCCCAGATCCGCTCTCCAGTCTCCATCCTGACACACCGGAAAAGTCCCCGCTGGCCCCCGGAATAGATATAGCCGCCGCTGGTCCAAGCCGTATTCATCACCCCCGCCACGCCCTTGCGGATATTACGNCCCCAGNCCAACCGAGCCGACTGCCCGTCAGCAGCAACCCGAATTACTCCCGACTTGTTGNTGAAGCCCATGACAAAGATAAGATCCTTCCAGACCCTGGGCGCACCNATCGCCATCCCGTATTCCGGCTTGAAGGGAACACTCCAGAAAACCTTTCCACTTTCCGGATCCAGTCCATTGAGATTCTCCGCATCCCAGACCAGGAGTTGCCGATGCCCATTGACGGTTTCAATCACCGGGGTNCCATAGCCAGCCTCACGTGNATTGAGGGCCTTCCATTTTTCCTTCCCACTCCGNCGGTCAAAGGCCACCACCGTGCTTCCTTCCCCTCCAACCGGGCAGATCAAGAGATCTCCTTCCACCAGGGGATGCCCCGCAGTTCCCCAGAGGGGCGTTTCGAATTCATATTCCTTCAGGATATTCCTCTGCCAGACCACTTTGCCATCCTCAGCCGAGTAGGCATGGAGATGCCCTTCCGCTCCAAGAGTGTAGACCATGCCCTTGTGCACCAGCGGCGNGGTGCGGGGGCCGATCGCATAGGGGTAGACCGATGAATANTCAGCCTCGTAGCTGTGCTCCCAGAGGACCTCTCCGTTGGTCTCCCTGAGACAGCGAACCCGCTCCTTCCCGGGGATCCTGGCCCGCACAAAATTCACATTACTNCCGGGCTTCAACTTCNCGGCTATGTAGGGCTTGGCGAGTCGATCCATGACAAAAACCCTGCCATCCNCCACCGAGGGCCCGGCGTAACCACTGCCGGCCGGCACCGACCACACCTGACGCGGGGGTCGCTTGACGAAATCCAGTTCGACCTTCTGCTCCCGCCAGACAGCATCGCGGCCCGGGCCCAGATACTGCGGCCAGTCCTCCGCCTGAGAGGNCGTAATAAGGAACAACAGGNCGGATAAAATCCTCACAGTCTTCTCGTCCCCCAAATGTCCGGCCCTGTCAAGGGATGACCCCGGAAAGCGGGCTCCTGAGACGCTGCCCTGCCTGACTCGGAACCGGAGATTCTACTCCGACTCTTCCGCCACCTCGGCAACNCCATCTGNANCCANGGNCCCGAGGATCTCGAGCCCGGAATTAATCACCCTCGTATTNGCCCACTCATCGCCAAGACGGAGCAAGGGCTTGGGACAATCCTGCCGGGTATAAAGCACGATCAATTCNACNAGGATAAACGGGGGAACGGCCAGAAAGACATTGCGCAAGAGACCCGGGCGCCAGTTNCCCTCCAGGCTCGCACCCTCCATCGTAACCGCCTGAAGTTTCATGGCCTTNTTCCCAACACTCTGACCCTTGAGGAAGGGAAGCGCGTCNCGGAAAACGATGTAGCCCGCTGCCACCACTAGGAAAAGACTCCTTCCCCCCGAGATGAAGGGAAGAGCACNNAGGAGTTGTGCCGACCAACCCAGGCCAACGGCCACAATCACATCAATCACCGCAGCCAGCAAGCGGTTCCCAAGGAAANCATCCGCACCCGGCACCTGCCTCGCCTGATACCCCCCTGGNGGGAGGTCCGGATCNTCCGCACTGGAATCTGGAGCGACCGAGACCTTCAGCGGGGCATGAGACCCACTCCCCGTCGCTGGCCGGGGCGGAATCCTANCGGGATTCGCAATATCCGGGGGAGGAAGTGACGCAGATCCTTTCCCGGGATCGGAAGATGATTCTGGAGGTTCCTCAGCCATTGCTGGCGAAAACCGTCCTGTAATGTTGCTCGAAGGTCGAGGCCTATTCTTTCTCCCCTGAAAACAGAANTGCTGGGTTGGGGTGGAATTTCCTGAAATGGAGACTTCTAACAGGCCCCCATCCGGAGTAAGCCCCTCTCCCCCTTACAAACAGTAACATGAGGCTTCACCCTACCCTCCTCTCCATCACCCTTCCCCTCATCCTCTTCCTGACCGCCTCCGTTCCTGGAGAAACNCGCGATGAGCAGGGACCTTCCGACAAGGCCCCTCAGGANAATTCCGCCCCTCTCAAGAAAGCGGAAGTCCCGAAAGAGAAATCCAAGTCGTCCGGGAGCAAGAAACGCAAAAGCAAAAAGCANNCCCTGCGGAAGCCCATCGCTCCCCCTGATTACGGNCAGTGGGAGCAGTTGAACATGGGAAACCGCCGAATCTCCCATGACGGCCAGTGGCTCGTGTTTGATATCAGGCGCGTGGACGAAAAGAACTCCCTTCNCCTTCACCGNATCAGGGACGGAANNAGTGAAGAACAGCATGTCTTTTCCCAGGGCGAACGTCCTGTTTTTTCCAACGACAGCAGATGGCTGTCCGTAACCATTGGCAAGAGCCCGGAGGAAAAGAAAAAGGCCAGNGAATCCAAGAAGCCTCCCGCACCCGGCGCCACCATCAAACTCCGCTCCCTTACTGATGGGAAGACGACAGATTTTAAGAATGTCGGATCCCTCGCATTCAGCCANGACAGCCGCTTCGCAGCCATCGAGGTCATCGGAAAACCTGCTCCCCCCCGCCCGGGCGCGCCTCCTTCCCCACCTGCCCGGGCCCTGCTCGTGCGCAACCTCTCCACCGGGCAAGATACCACCTTCGGAAACGTGACCAAGTTTGCCTGGAGCAGGCAAGGCGCACTAATCGCCTTGGTCGTGGATTCCCCNAGTATCAGCAACTCGCTGCAAGTCTTCGATCCCGACAAGGGAANCCTGAGGACCCTGAACGTCAGCGATCAGGACTATGNCGGACTNCTCTGGCGCAAGGANTCCTACGACCTTGCCGCAGCACGNCAGATGAAATTNGGGGACAAGGAAGACATCTCCCATACCCTCCTCTCCTTCCGCAATCTCGGCGACCCTGCCAAGCCCGCCGGGGAACAGGACATCTACGATCACACCATGGAACTCTCCTTCCCCCATGACCACTATCTCACTTCCAGTCTGGTCTGGGCCCGGGATGGGCAGGCGCTTCATTGCACACTCAAGAAATGGGAGAACAAGCCCAAGGACTTTCCTTCCCCTCCCACGCCAACCGGAAAAGAGGAAAAAGAACGTCAGGACAGGAAGAAGAAGGGCAACGAAAGGAAGAATCCTGCCGAAAATCCCGTCCAGGAAAAGACCCCACAGGCCAAGGAAAGCAAGGAAGGCTCCGCGATTAAAAAACCCAAGCCAGAGGCCCCGGCAAAAACCCTCCGGCAGACCCTCACCACCCCTTCCAACGTTGAGGTCTGGCACTCCCGGGACGCGACCATCATGCCCCGGCAGAAAAAGGAGGCCTCCTCCCGCAGGAATCCTGCCCGCAAGGCGATCTGGTGGATCACAGATGGCAAACTCGTCCAGCTTGAGAGCGAATTGACCGAACGGGTCACCATCATGAAGAGCGGACGCCGGGCCATCGGACTGGACGCCTCCCCACACGAGCGCTCCGCCATGTTCGGGCCCAGCCTCCATGACGTCTACGCCATCAACACTGCCAATGGAAAACGCAACCGCATCCTGAAGGGGGTCAAGTTCACGCTCTCCACCAGCCCGGACGGCCGCTTCCTTCTCTTTCTGCGCAAGGGACAGGTCTGGAGTCATGATCTCAGGAACGGCAAGCAGCACAACCTCACGGGCAGGCTGAAGACCTCCTTCGTGGACCAGAAAGATGACACCCTTGCGGTGGAAAAGCGCCCCTTTGGTAATGGAGTGTGGCTCACCGACAGCTCTGCCGTCCTTCTTTATGACCGCTTCGACATCTGGCTCCTCGAGCCGCGGGGAGAGGGTGCCCGCAAGTTGACCGACGGCCGGAAGCAGGAGATCCGGCACCGTCTGTCGCGGGCGAGTTTCCATGAGGGGAATGACGGGGCTATCGCCGCGGGGGACCGCCTCTACATCGGCCTCTCCGGTGAACGTACCAAAAAATCCGGATACGGGACCCTCACCCTCGGCAACAAGAAGCATCCCGGCGTCGACTGGGAAACCCATGTTTTTGAGGATGCACTTCTCCTCTACCTTGACCGCGCCCGGGATGCCGAGGTCTTCACCTTCACCCGGGAACGAACTGATCAATCCCGCAATCTTTTCCTCTCCGGGCCCGGGTTGGAGTCCCCCCGCCAGGTTACCGCAACCAATGAGTTCCAGAAAAACTACCACTGGGGGCGCTCCGAACTCGTCAACTTCCAGAACAAGCAGGGCGTTCCACTTCAGGGCATGCTCACCTATCCCGCAGGATACCGGAAAGGGAAGAAATATCCCATGATCGTCTATATCTACGAGAAACGATCTCAGGACCTGCACCGCTACTACACCCCGAGTGAGAAGCACCCCTATAACCCCTGTGTCTTCTCGGCTGAGGGCTATTTCGTGTTCCAACCCGACATTGTCTATCAACCCCAGAAACCCGGGATCTCAGCCGTGGACTGCGTGGTTCCGGCAGTCGAAAAGGTCCTCAAGACAGGAATGGTTGATTCCCGGAGAGTCGGCCTGATGGGTCATTCCTGGGGTGCCTACCAGACCTCCTTCATCGTCACCCGGACCGACCTCTTCTCGGCCGCGGTAGCCGGGGCTCCCCTCACCGACCTGATGAGCATGTCGGTAAGTGTTTACTGGAATTCCGGGGGCACCAACGCCCGCATCTTCGCGCAATCACAGGGACGCATGAACAAACCCTTCTGGCGGGATGCTGATAATTACGCCCGCAATTCTCCCATTCACGGACTGGATACCCTCAATACCCCCCTCCTCATCGCTTTCGGGGACAAGGATGGGGCTGTTGACTGGGACCAGGGTATCGAGATGTACAATGCCGCCCGTTGGGCCGGGAAGGACGATGTCGTCCTCCTCGTTTATCCGGGTGAGAATCACGGCCTGCGCAAGGAGGAGAACATGGTCGACTATCACTACCGCGTCAGGGAGTGGATGGCTCACTTCCTCAAGGACGAAACCGGCAGGAAGTGGATCACCGAGGGCAAATCTTTCCTGGAGCGCGAAAAGGAAAAGGAAGAGCTAAAGAAAAAGAACAACTCGAAACCTGCCCCTGGCAAAACGCCAGCGGAAGGAGGAAAGTAACCCCGATCCGGGACATTGCCAGGCAGGAAGACGAGGTGCTTCAGTTCGGCAGTTCCGACCCGGAGACGCTGGTCTCCTTCCTCGAGAAGTGAAATACCTTCTTCCGAGAGCAGACCAGTTTCAGACCCTCATGCATTTGCGTCGACCGGAGCCTCTGCCTTCAGTCAAAGAGGCCGGGTTCCTCTCCCGCAAGTTGCTCCTGTTCCAGGTAGCCTTCATCGGAAGGCAGGTCGTCGCCTTCCGCAGCAGCTACCGCAAGGAAATCGCAACGTTCGTTTTCGACATGGCCCGCATGGCCTTTGACCCACTGCCAGTGCAGTTCATGCTGCCCGCATACGACATCGAGACGTTTCCAAAGGTCCTCATTCCGTAATCGCTGCCCAGGCCCCCGTCGCCAGCCGAGGCCCTTCCATTTTTGCAACCAGCCGCGAGTCATCGCATTGACGAGGTATCTTGAATCCGACGAGACCATTACCCGGCAGGGCTGTTTCAATTCTTCAAGCCCCGCGATAGCAGCAAGTAATTCCATGCGGTTGTTGGTCGTGCGGGCGAATCCCCCGCTCAGTTCCCTCCGGTGCGTCCCGGACTTGAGAACGACGCCATAGCCTCCGGGACCGGGGTTTCCCCGGCAGGCACCATCCGTAAAGATCTCAACCTCCTTCAACGGAACGGATGTTCGGCCAATTCAATATTGAGTCGAGGAATTTGGGGCCACGTATCGACAAGAAGCCCCCACCCGGCCAGAATGCCTGCCATGGCTCTGGAGGAGATCCCCCTGCATCTTGCCCAGGACGAACTTCCTGCCCCGGTCTCTGCCCTGATCGAGGACGCTAACCTGAGGCTCGATGAGCTCTTCTCCTCCAACCGTAACCGCAGGGTTCCGCGCTTTCTCCCCAGTGATCCCATTCTCCTTTTCAGGGCGCTGCAGTTCCTCACTTGCAAGGGAATTCCCCCCGGGCGCACCTTCTGTGAATGGGGCAGCGGCTTTGGCGTAGGGGCCTGCCTGGCCTCTCTCCTGGGCTACCGTGCCTATGGATTGGAAATTGAGGAGGACCTCGTCACCCTTGCAAGACAGCTGGCCAGCGACCACGGAATTGCAGTCGACAATCTATGCACCAGTTATTTTCCCGAAGGCTACGGGTCCTACCCGGCGCAGGGGGGAGCTGAATTGATGACCCCGGAGCCTGATTCCCACTGGGAAGACGCCTCGGCCATCGTTGCTCCCTACGAGGGGATGGACTGCGAGGTAGACGAGATCGACGTATTCTATGTCTACCCCTGGCCCGGTGAACAGGAACTCATGCACAATCTCTTCGATGCGGTGGCCACTGATGGGGCCGTCCTGATTGCCTACTATGGGGACAAGGATATTGCCGCCTACCGCAAAACGCTTACCGACTCATGGGAATAGCTATCCGGAAGTCCTTCAGCACAGCCTGCTTCAGGCAAAACGCTGCGGGGAGAGAAATTCTATCTGGTGCGGGGTAGTTCCCTCACAGACCAGGTCTGCCAGCACCTCTCCCATGACCGGGGCAAACTTGTAGCCATGTCCGCTGAATCCCGCCGCAAGAGTGACGTGCCCATTCCCGGGATATTGCCCAAGCAGGAAATGGCCATCACCACTGTTGGTGTAAAGGCAGGTGCAACTCGCCAAAAGGGGTCCATCAGCAGCCGGGATCCATTTCCTCAGAACCTCGCGCAGGGAGGCGATCTCCTCGTCACTCGCCCCGACCCTCTGCTTACCAGGGTCCACCACCTCCTCCCCCGGGCGATGTAGCGCAATCTTGAAACCTTGTTGGCCAAACTCCGTCATTGGAAAACCGTAGTGCCCGAACGGAGGCTCCGTTTCGATAAACCAGCAGGGAAAGTTACCGAGAGCAAGGGAGTCGCCAGGTCGATCGCAAGGAGCATCAAACCATGCCAGAACCTGACGTGTAACCGAGAGCTCAACCTCAAGGTCCCGCAGCATGGGTCCAGACCAGGCTCCGGAGGTCACCACAAGGTGCCCCGTCTCCACCTCCCCTGCAGTCGTCCGAACCGTAACGCTGGACTCGTTTTCCCGCCAATCGAGAATTTTCTCTCCAGTCCGGATCTCAGCCCCATGCAAAGAGGCCAGATCGCAATGTGCCTGTAGGGCCTTCTCCGGACGAATGACCCCGGCATTCTCCTCATAGAACCCAACAATGTCGTGTTCCACCCGGAAATCCGGAAACCGCTGTTCTATCTCGGAAGCTTCCAGCAACTGGTGCTTCAGTCCGTGTTCGCGGGCTGCTGCCAGCGCCCCGGGAACGATGACCCCATCCCGGGGACCGAGATAAAGGCCTCCAGTCCGATGAAATACTGCCCCCTGCTGACCCCCTCCTGATTCATTCAGCTCGTCCCAGAGTTGATAAGCCCTTTGCAGAAGCGGAACGTAATCGGGATGCTCGTGGTAGGACTGACGGATCATCCGTGAGTACCCGTGATGGGAGCCATGCTCATGAGGGAGTTCAAACTGCTCGATTCCAAGTACCCGCACCCCCCGGCGGGCAAGATGACAGCAAGCCGCAGACCCCATGGACCCTACCCCGGCTACGATAACATCGAAGGCTTTCAACGGTTACCCCTTGATGTCATCCAGGGCAGGGAATTCCCTCCGCCAGGCAACCAGCCCGGAGTAATCCAGTTCATGGCAAAGCACTGCCTCGGAATCACCAGCTTCCGCCTGGACTACCCCATGGTGATCAATGATACGTGATCCACCGGGGTAACGGAACTGGGGATCGCATCCCACCCGGTTGACGCCAACCACACAGGCAAGGTTCTCGATGGCACGCGCCTCCAGAAGAGCCTTCCAGTGCCGCAGGCGTGCATCTGGCCAGTTTGCGCTCACGGTAAAAAGATCCGCCCCGTTACGCACTCCCTTCCGAAAAAGCTCCGGAAACCGGAGGTCGTAACAGATTAACGGGCACACCGTGAAATCATGCCAGCGGAACATGGCTAACCCGTCCCCCGGAAGATAGTGTCTGGATTCTTCCGTGTAGGAGAATGTATAATTCTTCTGATAAAGAGCCACCGGGCGCCCGGAAGGGTCGTAGACCGCCAGCTCATTACGACCCATCGACGAGGAAGGGTCCCTGCTCACGAGCCCTCCGATGACATGGCTCTCATATTGCCAGGCCAGGGACGAGAGAAACTTCTCCGTCTCGCTCTCCCTGCCCTCGGCCAGCTTTGCAACATCCATGCTGAATCCGGTGGCAAACATCTCCGGAAGCACGATAAGCGACCCCGGAGACACTGCCGAGCCCGTGAGCAGGCGCCGGACCGTGTCAAAATTCTCCTCCCGGTTCTCCCAGGAGATATCATACTGAAGGGCTACAACATTCATCTATGAGGTCCTCTTTCCAAACGCGGGAACCCGCTTCCGCTCTTCCCCACTGGAGGCATTTTCAAGATCCACTCCATACCCCTGCAGCTAACTCTTGAGACCACCCTGATAATCCCACCAGGTTGGGTTGAGTTCTCCAAAGGGCTCCTTGAGCTTCTCCAGCTCAGCGGCCGGTCCGTGTACCTCAATCCGGGTAATTTCAACCAATTGGAAAAGCTGATCGAGCTCAGGCCCTACGTTCTCAACATGGGCAAGGGCCCCTTCGGCACCCACATACCCTTCACGACAGAACAATTCATCTCCATTCATGGTGAAATCATAGTAGAGGGCCGCTTCCTCCTCTTCCACTTTCGCAATAAACGCAGGCAGGAGGGCCTTCACCTGGTCCTCCTTGCCCTCATGGATCTTGAAATAAGGGTGTATGCTGACGACATTCCGGTGTTCGGCCATACGCTGAGATTCGGGGCATCACTTCCGTGAAGCAAGGGCGAAACACCCCACTCCCATCTACAAAAGAGAACCGCGCCCCAGAAGGAGCGCGGCTCATAAAGAATCTAACTTTCAGTCGCGGACTAGGCGACCATGTCTTTCAGGTTCTTAAGTGGGCGAACCTTGACAACCCTGCGGGCCGGCTTGGCGCTCACTTCCATCATCTCACCGGGCTTGAACGGATTCGGACGGGTAGTCGCCTCCGTAGCCGGCTTGTCCTGCACAACGATCTTGCAAAGGCCAGGGATCGTAAACTGTCCCGGTCCACCCCTGCTCACTCCCTTATTGATCTCAGCGCTCAGCGCATCGAGCACCGAGGCAACTTGCTTACGATTGAAGCCGGTAGCTTCGGCAATATTATTGAGGATCTCCGTCTTGGTTGCTGCTTTCTGGGCCATGAATGTTGGTTCTATATTGGTTAATTTCGAATGAAACTTCGGGCTTCAACCCATAAATTTAAGCGGTTTCCGTCAAGCATTTCGCCCCGGTTGTGGTGAATAAATTTTTATGCGATCCCTTTCTGGCCCTGTTCTCCCGGAATATGCTCCCCCACTGGAGAGGCTGTTGTGACTGGAGGCGAGAACCTGCTAGCTTCTTCATGGCGACCCTTAACAAGGAAAATTCCGGCCCTTCCCCCTTGCCACGCCACCTCTCCAAGGAGCATTTCTGGACGGTTCCCCGAAGGAGCCTCTAACAGAGAGAATCCGCGAAAAGCTCGGAAGAATGGGGCTTCTGCGCTCACTCCTTGCTACGCCCCCCGCTCCCAGAGGCCCTCTGAACGCAGATTCTGAAACTTCGGCAACCACTTGCGCCAGGGGCCGGAATGACGCCAAGGCCTGTCATTATCTCAGGGCTCTCCTAACCAGCCCTCCCCACCTGAGACCTGCGGAATAATTTTAAAAGATCCGCTCCAGACGACACCAGACCGAGCCAGAAAAAATCTCCGAAATGCTCATGATTTCTCCGCCAAAGGCCCGTAAATCATCCGTTTTTGCATGTTTTCTCCCATTTCCCATCTCTTCAGGAGAAATGAGACCCCTTCAAAACTTCACGCCAAGAGCACTTACCAGCTGCAAGTCATGCCTCTCCCGACCTGCAGCCGGGGTGGTGTCGTAGCTACTACGGCCAATCACCTGCAGGCTAAGCCTTTCGGAAAGCGCATGGCTGAGTCTCACTTCTGAAGTAAAAAGGCAGCTCTTCCATTCCGTCGCATCGCTTGAAAAGGAGCATTCGGCTGTAATCCGTGTGCGGGACCCCAGCTGACATTCACCCTTTACCGCCAGATAGGCAGCAAGAAAGGCGTTTTCCTCTCCACCCTGCTGCTCAGCCACATAAGAAGGCCCCCCTTCCAGACTAAGTTTGCCGCGCGTGGTCTCAATAACCGAGCAACCCCAGTAGGGAGCAAGGGCCGTCCGCCACTCAAGGCCTGCTACCGCATCATGATCCCAGTCCACGCGCATACCCCAAAACCGCTGATTACGCAGGCCGCGCTGGTAATGAACATCCGCCGTCAGGCTTTCCGCACTAGTGATCCCCTGTTTCTCTCCGTAGCTTCCAAATGTTCCGGCCACGAATTCGCCCCCCTGCCATTCCTTTTTAACCTTCAGTCCGCTGCTGAGCGAACTCGATTCGCTGTTACCCCGGGAGGCTCCTCCTCCCAGAAGAGCAGTAACAGCCCATCTACCCTCATCCGGAGTGACTCCCTTGATCCCTGACTCCAGAGAACCCTCGCTATAGTCAGCAGCCAGGTGATTATACCCGAAACCTGCAGTCAGAAGAAGATCTTCATCTTCGAGTGCCTGCGACTCGCCATAGTATACAGCCTTACCAACCACCCGTAGCGACCACTTCCCGCCCAACTTCGATTCAATTCCGGCTTCGGCCGTAAGAGTATAATTATCGAAATTCTCTGCTTCAAGAAGAGCAGTCAAAGACTGGAATACCTGCACTCCCTCTGCCACCTGAAAACTCAGGCGCTCATGGAGACGAGCTGAACTGAACCCCCGGACCCCTCCATCACGGTCCTCCCATGTGTAGCCCGGTCCTATTTCCAGTTGGAGCTTGAGACGTTCAGCCTCAACCGCACGCCACCCCAGAAGCGGAGTTACCCCAACACGCCAGTCGATCCCGGCCAATGGATCGTGAAGGAATTCTCCGGTAATCCCGGTATAGAATCGGTTCCCCTGGCGGTGATTGAGCTGAAAAGAGCTCTCAAGCCGCTCACTGGAGCTTGCTCCATCGTCTTGCCCATACAGGAAGGATGCCCTGCCCCGGGCCTCCCAGTTGCCAAGATCCCGGGAAACCTCCAGCCCCGCAGTAGCCCGGAAGGATTCCGCATTGCCAGTTGCCAGAGTCAGCCCCACATCCCCTTTTCCATGCCACGTTTCGGAATCCTGCTCTCCTTTTGATGGAATCGCCCCCAGGAGGATGCCGGACAAGCATATGTGAAGCGCTCGCATGAAGATCTGCTTATTAGCCCCCAACCCGGGCGTCAAGAGGAGGTCCTGCTGGTTTTTCTAATCCGGGAAAGTTTGGATAATCCTCTCAGGCAATACGGTTAAGCGTATAAGACGCTTTAAGGCTCCCTTTCTGCCAACCCGTCAATTCTCCATGAAGATCTGCCCCCTTGTGACATGAATAATCCCGCCCTTGCCCTTTCCATATTCCTCCTTGCCCTGGGTCCGCTTCCCCTGACCGCAAACGAGGAGGACATCTCCACAATCCGCGCCCTCTACGCAAAATTCGAAAATGCCGTTCCCGTCAGAAAAAAGCACCTCAAGTTCGGCAGCAATGCAGAACCCATAGCCGGAAGCCTTACAACCACCACCTACCCTGGTGAATTGACCATGGTGCATCTCACATACGCCCCTGGTGACCATGAAGAGGTGACCCAGACCTTTTACTTCGGCCCCCACGGGCTCTTCTTCGCCTACGAATCCTCCAATTACTGGAAGTTCGCCACTGGCAGGCAGGAAGATGGTTCAACCACAACCGATACTCTTGCTGAAATACGGTTCTATTTTAAGGATGGGGCCTGCATCAGACAACTGCACCGCTCCCTGACGGTTGGAACAAGGCAAGCCGGAGACCTTCCCCTCCTGATCCAGAGGGTTGAGAATCAAACTCAGAAACCCGACGGAAAAGCCAATGCGGCGTTTCACAGGGCCCTTGCCCTGCGTGGAATCACTACCAGCCGGGAAGCGACACGGTTTTTTAACGATAACTAGGGATTTCTACCCATTTCCTGCAGGCAAACTGCTTGGATTTCCCGGGGGGGAGAGTCTTTCTCAAATGGCTTTGTGGAAACGGTCCGTTCGTGTTCGTATTGGCTCCGTGATGCCACATCGCCTTTTTCTGCTGACAGCCCTGCTCGGAACCGCCCTTCCAGCATCCGCTGAAGAAAACCCGGAGGAGACCGAAGAACAGAAGCCCAAGGCTGGCCACTCTCACCAGGGCGAAGCTTTTAATCAAGGTCCGAGGCATTCCGCCCTCCCAATCAAGGGAACCGGACAGATCTCCTTCCCTGTCAAATGCACATGGGAGGATGGGCAACAGTTCTTCAACCAGGGACTCGGGCAGTTGCACGGGTTCTGGTACTACGAAGCTGAAAGAACCTTCCGGCAGATCGCCGCCCGGGATCCCAACTGCGCGATGGCATACTGGGGTATGGCCATGGCAAACTGGGAAAATGAGAAGCGGGCCAAGGCATTCATCAAGAAGGCCAGCGAGTTGAAGGAGCATGCCACCGAACACAACCGGCGGTATATCGAAGCCCAGTCCAACTATCTCGACGGTGAGCCCAAGGATGCCAAGAAACGCAAGCAGGAGCTCATCAACGATCTTGAGGGTATTATCCAGGATTATCCGGATGACATTGAGGCCCGGGCCTTTCTCTGTGTCCGTCTCTGGCAATTCGGCCGCAACGGGCTTCCCATTCACAGTCACCAGGCTGTGGACGCCATCCTGCAGCAGATCTTCGCTGTAAACCCGATGCATCCGGCCCACCACTACCGGATTCACCTCTGGGACAGCAAAAAGGCAAAGGTGGCCCTGGACTCAGCTGCCAAGCTCGGTCACACCGCTCCCGGGATTGCCCACATGTGGCACATGCCCGGCCATATCTACTCCAAGCTCAAGCGGTGGGAAGACTCCGCCTTCGCCCAGGAAGCTTCTGCCCGTACTGATCACAAATACATGATCACACGTCGCGTGCTCCCGGACCAGATCCACAATTACGCCCACAACAACGAGTGGCTCTGCCGGAACTGGATGACCCTGGGCCGTGGCTACGATGCCCTCGGAATGGCCCAGAGTCTCCTCGCCAATCCTCGTCACCCGAAATTGAACACCCTGGAAAGGGGCGGCCGCAGCGCAAAGTATGGGCGAACCCGCATCTTTGAGGTTCTGAGGCGCTTTGAACTGTGGGACGAAGCGCTCCAACTCGCCGAAACACCCTATCTTGAGCCAACCGCCAAACGCGAGGAACAACTCAAGCGCCTCCGCCTTCTCGGACAAGCGCACCTCGGCAAGGGATCGCTGGAAGGGGTACGAACCGTCGAGGGAGAAATATCCCAGCTCCTGACCAGCGCCACTCAAGAAATGGAGAAAGCCGAGAAGGAGGCCCGGGAAAAGGCGGAGAAGGAAAAAAAGAACGAGGAGGACACCAAGAAGATGGTCAAGGAGGCAACCAAGAAGCCGGAGGAATGGGTAAAGAAGGTTGAGAAGGCCGGAAAAGCCATGAGTTGCTTCATAGCCCTTCTGGAAAACAACCATGAGGAAGCCAGGAAACATCTGGGGTCAGTGG
The DNA here is from genome assembly GCA_002709395.1 of Roseibacillus sp. GTDB lineage: Bacteria > Verrucomicrobiota > Verrucomicrobiia > Verrucomicrobiales > Akkermansiaceae > Roseibacillus_B. The sequence continues at coordinate 45,027 of PAQU01000003.1, forward strand.
AAGACGATAAATACGGTCTGGCTCGTCTGCATCTGCGTGCCGGTGACCAGGAAAAGGCCCTGAGCCTGAGCGAAGAGGCGGTCAAGAGCGGGGAAAAGAGGGTTCTTCCTCTCCTCGCCAGGATCGAGATCCTCCACGCCGCGGGTCAGAAGGACGAAACCAGAAAGGCCTTTGATCTGCTCAAGCCGATCTCAGCGCACCTTGATGCCAAGGCTCCCCCGGTCGCCCGGGTCATGAAAATTGCTGACGACCTGAACCTCGGCAACTGGCAGGCCAAGCCTGCCACCCCTGATGACGTGGGAGAGCGCCCCCCACTGGACTCCCTCGGGCCGGTGGCGTGGACCCCACCCGCAGCTCATGAGTTCACCCTTCCTGACGGAACAGGCGAAACGATCTCGCGGAAGGACTACGAAGGAAGGCCCCTTATCCTGGTCTTTTATCTCGGCTATGGCTGCCTGCACTGCGCCGAACAGCTGGAGAAATTTGCCCAGAATGCCGAACTCTTCGAAAAATCCGGCTTTGAAGTGCTTGCCATCAGTACCGACAGCGAAGGTGACCTGCGCAAATCGAGAGAGAAATGGGAAAAGGACGGGGGCAGCTTTCCGTTTCCCCTGGTCGCTGATCCGTCAATGCAGGTTTTCCGCGAATGGAGTGCCTATGATGACTTCGAGAAGGCTCCGCTCCACGGAACCTTTGTCATTTCCCCTGCGGGCAACGTCCTTTGGCATGACATCAGCTCCGACCCGTTCATGGACTGCGAATTCGTAGTGAAAGAAGGCAAGCGCCTTCTCCAGTTGCACGGCCGGGACCTGTAACGCGGCTGCCTTTCCCCCCCTACCGCTACTGGGCTGGACCCCAGACCTCCTTCAATGCGGCATACAGGGTGGCATCGTGCTCCTTAAGCTCCGCCTGGACAAAGGGATAAAAATCATTGCGATAAAAATAGGCCTCTGTTCCCTCCGCAAAATACTCCTTGTGGTTGGTCGCACCGTAATGCTTCACGGTCCGTCCGGTATAGAGCAGGACTTTCTCGTATGTCCCATCCCGCATGGCCTTCTGGTAGGAATCGACAACCGGTTTGTAGTCAAAGCCAAGAACCTGGTCGTGATAAGCATGGGCGAGTTCATGGAGAACTACCGCGGGATGCTTGAGCAATTGTCCCCGCGAGATGAGTGCTGCGGCCTGGGGAATGTGAACCTTCTTGTTCAGCCGCGGGTCATGCCCATGTCTCCGCAACCACCCTTCCCCGGGATGATACTGCATTGCTCCCAGCGAAGGATGCTTATGTTCAATCCAGATTTCACATGTCTTCAGTTTTGCCAGGACCTCGCCCTCCACCAGAAGAGAAATGCGGTTGAGATGGTCGGCCAGCATGCGCAGGCACTTTGCTCCGGTTTTTGCGTGCTCTCCCTCCAGCAGGGCAGGGTCAATATGCACGGTCCATCCTTCCATGTTCCGCACCACCGGATCGAAGCGCACACCTTTTGCGACTGCCCGGGTCTCCGCCCCGGACCCGCGATCCCCCTGTGCGAACACAATCGCACCAAGCGTAACAACAAGGAGAAGTGGCAGGGCGAGAACTTTCATGCTCATGCCCGCAGAGTAACGAAGACCTGCGGCGGCGCAAGACCCCCCGGCAGGAACTTCAGTTTTGTCCGAACCCGCTTGTGGCGGAGAGTCTCCCTAACCGGTCCCTGACAAGCTGGATCTCCTGTCGCGTGGTATGCCGCTTGGAGGCCCGGCCATGCTCAATTAGGACTCTAAGTCCAAGAGGGGCCGCCGTGATCCGGAGCAGGCGGAATACGGGTTCACGGCGGAGACGAAAGAAGCAGTGAAGGGGAACATCAGGATGCCCCGCATTCCAGAGCAGGTCGGCCGGAGGAAAGTGCTCAATATCTGCAAGGGCTCCCAGCACCATGCGGATAAGACGTTCTCCATGTCTTCTCTCAAGCCGCCGGGCAGCATATCTGCTCAGTTTTTCGTCAAGACAGGAGAGAAGAGGATTTACCCGCGCCTCCGCAATCTCAACCAGAAGACGTTTCTGATGAATGACCATGGCTGCCTGTAATTGCGCCCGGGTAATCCCACCGCTCTCGTAAAGGGCAACCAGACGATGAGGCGGCGGCAGCAGTGGTGACACTCCACCAGTTAAAACTGGATTATCCGAGGAGCAACCCACTTTTACAGGGGGCTCCGGGGCCTTGCCCCGTCGAGCAGCAGCACACCCTCTGAAAACTTTCCAGCTAGCGCCGACCGAGACCCAGTTCCTTCCGGCAGTAGGCGATGCTCTTCGAGATATCCTCCCGTTGGTCAACCCGACCCGCCTCACGTGGCTTTCCTTTCCTGGCAAGGGCCAGAAATTTTTCGTAGCCTTTTGGTTTGCCCTTGGGCCAGGCTTTCTAGAACTCGTCGGTCTTTACCTTTAATTCACGGTTAAACCCCGAGATCGTTTCGATGTTCACCGCGACATGAGGACAGAGCTCAGCAAACCGCTTGAAGAAAGTCTTCAGGTCGGTATCTCCAGAGCCCATCGCAGTCCACTGGACCGTCACCCCGTTCTCACTTTCCCATACCGCGGAATCCCGCAGACTGGTGGTAAGAACATACTTGCCTATGTTTTCCAGAGCCTGCACCGGGTCTTCCATGGTCCATGCCGCATTACCTGAATCAAAATTAGCTCCTACGTAATCAGGCCCGGCCTCTTCAATCAGACCCTTCAGTTCCAGAGTGTGCATGTCTCCGGCGTGGTTCTCCATTGCGATCTTGATCCCTGAATCCAGGCAACGCGTGCGATTCCGCTTGAGGACCTTCACCGTGTCCGCGATGCGGGCTTCAATTCCTCCCTCGGTGTTCCGGTCATCTCCAGCACCGAGAATCACGCGGAAAGCTGGAGACCCGAGCGCCTTGGCAGCACGAATCCCAAGCTGAAGATGCTCATCAGCCGTACCCCAGGTATCGCGAAATTTCACGGAGGTTGGGCAGATGCTCCAGCTCCCCAGGAGAATCTTGACCCCCGCATCCTCTCCCTGCTTACGCACATCCTTCAGATAGGCATCGTCCATTTTCTCCAATGGTCCAAAATCGGTGATGAACAGGGTGTCGCATTTCAGCTCAGCAGCATAGTTGATGAGCTCCGGCGCTTTCCATTTCATGGCCCGTACCGCAAAGTTGTCATAGCCAAGGGCCAGTTTCCTCTGGGTCTTGATCTTATCCGCCCAAGCTGCCCCGGATCCAAGGAGGGGAACGCTTACAGCTGCTCCCTGCATGAAATTTCGCCTCTTCATGGGCTCATCCAACCCCGAAACCGGGGGTCCAATCAAGCGTACAGGTTGGCATCATTAAAGGAGTCCCCGGGACTGGCCGCCCCCTTCCTCAACAGGAGGGCTCTTGATCCGGGAATCCCCACCAGCGCTACTTTGACGATTGAAAGGCGGCCTTACCTCGACCATTACTCTCCCTTGTAATGCGATTATCCGCTCTTTTCCTCGGTCTGCTGGCGGCGGCCCCTGCCCTGGCCCAGCTTGAGGAATGGACTCCAATTACCATTCCACAACCCGAGGGATGGCAGGACGAACCTGGATTCGGATGGTATCGAGCCTGCGTAGAGATCCCGGCAGAATGGCAGGGAAGCCGCCTCCTCCTGATGGTGGATGCCATCAGCGACGTGGACGAGGGATTCTTCAACGGTCACAAGGTCGGGGCCAACGGCTCCATGCCCCCTCTCTTCGGGAATCCTTCGAGCAGCATCCGGAGGCCTTTCGTGATCGAACCTGACCAGGTCCGTTTCGGTGAGGCGAACCTCATTGCCTGGAGGGTCTACAGCAGAAGTGGGAAGGGAGGGATCCTCAAGGGGCCCATTCATCTGACACGCGTTGATGATGCCATCGACCTGAGCGGCAAATGGCTCTTCCGGCGTGGCGACGTTCCCGCCTGGTCCCGGTGGGGGGCATCTCCGGAAGCCGAGGCCAAATCATTTTTCCAGCGAACGGGGCCGGAGCATGCCGGACATCGTGGCGTGGTCCCGGCAGACAAGGAATGGCGCACCCGGATGCTCGCCGCGGTATCCAGCCACTTCGAAGGGAACAAGAACCCGTATGCCCGTGCCGACGACAAGGGGAAACCCTCTTCCCCAAAGGATGCTCTTGCCGCCTTCCAGACCAGCAAAGGGCTGATGGTTGAAACCGTTCTGAACGAACCCTTGGTGCGTCAACCACTCTACCTTGACTTCGACGAAAGGGGCCGACTCTGGGTTGTTCAATATATCCAGTATCCTAATCCAGCCGGACTGGAAGTTCTCACCTGGGACAAACACCTCCGAAAGGTCTTTGACCAGGTCCCTCCGCCTCCCCCCTTCACCGCTCCAGAGCATCGGAAATTCATCGGGCAGGACAAGATCACAATACACGAGGACACCAACGGCGATGGGGCCTTCGACCTGCACAAGACATTCCTCGACGGGCTCAACATGGTTACCTCCCTGGCGCATGGCCATGACGGGGTGTGGGTCCTTCATCCCCCTTACCTGCTCTTCTATCCCGACAGGAACCAGGACGACATTCCTGACGGCAGGCCGGTAGTCCATCTCTCCGGGTTTAATCTTGAAGATACGCACTCCATATCCAACAGCCTGAAATTTGGTCCCGATGGCTGGCTCTACGGGTGTACCGGCAGTACGGTCACGGCGCGCGTGCGTGTTCATCTCGACGAGGATGCACCCCGGCATGCCTTCCTTGGGCAGAACATCTGGCGTTATCATCCCACCCGACATGTTTTTGAGCTTTTCGCCGAAGGAGGGTGGAACAACTTCGGGGTCGATTTTGACGACGAAGGACGACTCTATTCAGGAACCAACGGCACTCAACAGGCCGTCCACTTCGTTCAAGGTGGATTCTATCAGAAAGGCTTCGGTAAACACGGCCCTCATACCAACCCCTATACCTTCGGGCATTTCTTCGGCATGCCGATCAAGGGAGAAAAAATCCGCCTTGTCCACCAGTGGCTCCGCTACAGCAGTGGTGCCATCCCGGGACTCGAAGGCCGCCTGATAGGGCCAAATTCCCTCGGCAATAAGGTCCATGCCCTGCGGATGGAGACGAGGGGCAGCACTTTCTCCACGGTAGAAGAGGACAACCCCCTCCAGACCGGCGACAAGTGGTTTCGCCCAATCCATTGTGCGGTCGGCCCGGACGGAGCAATCTATGTGGCGGACTTCTACGATGCCCGGATCACGCATGTTGACCCACGGGACAACTGGGACCGCAGCAACGGTCGAATTCATCGCATCCGCGCCCTAGGAAGCCAGCCCTGGAAGCCTGTGAACCTTGGTAAGCTTCCATCAACAGAGCTTGTAAACATCCTTTTCGAAGGCAACCAGTGGGCCCGGCGTCATGCCCGCCGGATCCTCTCCGAACGCGAAGAACTCCCCACCCTCAATCTCCTTAAGGACGCCCTCGTCCGAAACCCCGGAAGTAATGGAGGAAGCGGGCACAAGTCATTGGAAGCATTGTGGGTCCTTCAGAGCATGAGCTCCCCTGGACTCGATGTCACCGAAATGCAGGAGTTGCTTTCAGAGGCTATCATGATGCCCGACCCCAACGTTCAGCGGTGGGTCATCCGCACTGCTGCTGACAACCAGATTGATCTTGGAACAGCCCTCAGCCAACTCGCCCGCAAGACCGGACATCCCGAAGTTGCTTCCCAGCTCGCCTCCTCTGCCCAGCGGCTCGGTGACCGGCATCTCATCTCAACCCTCGCCACCCGGGGCGATTTTGCCGAAGACCCATTCATCCCACTGCAGCTCTGGTGGGCAATGGAATCGCTCATCACCCACCACCCTGATCGCGCCAGGGACCTTCTTTCCTACGCGGGATTCTGGGAAACCCCTCTTTTCGAAAAAGTCCTCCGGGAACGCATCGGACGCCGCTACATGGCGGAGCGCAGTCCGGGTAGCCTGCGCATGTGTGCCTGGTTACTGGATAAGGCATCTGGAACCAGGCACCTTGACCCCCTGATCAGGGGAATGGATCAGGCCCTGGAAGGAACCTCCCTCGACCCGGTCCCCCCGGAACTCGACGCGGCGCTGGCCAATATATGGAAAAACCAGCATGTTTCCGACGTCGTCGTCCGCCTGTCCCTGAGGTTGAAAAGCCCTCTCGCTATCGCCGCGGCACGCCCTCTGCTCACTGAGCGAAAAACACCAGCCGAGCAGCGAATAGAATTCATCAAGGCTCTGGGGGAGCTCGGAGATGCTCCTTCGGAGGGAATCTTTCTCTCACTCTTTCGCGACGAGACGATGGAACCCGCCATCCGGTTGGCAGCGCTGACCGCCCTGCGGCGCTACTCAGGAGAAGAGATTCCCACTGTCCTCCTTACCCTCTACCCCCGGTTACAGGGTGACCTGCGTCAAGTATCTCAATCGCTCCTCGCCAGCCGTCCGGCGTGGGCACGACGTCTTCTCAAGGCGGTGGATACGGGCGCTGTCGACAGCAACACCATCGGAAGGGACAGCGTTCTTCTGATGACAACGTATGGCGACGAGCATCTCCAACGCCTGCTCACCAAGCACTTCGGTAAAATCCGGCTGCCTGGCAAAGAAAAGGCCCAGCGCATCAAGAGCATCAAGGACCTCCTCGCAAGCGGGAAGATTCGTGGGGACAAGACAAGTGGCCGTAACCTCTTTGGTAAACATTGTGCCCAATGTCATAAGTTTGGTGATCAGGGACGCGACATCGGACCGAATCTGACCGGCTATGAGATGAAGAACCTCGACTACCTGATTCCGGCCATTGTGGACCCCAACCTCGGAATACGGGATGGATTTGAACTTGCGACCCTGACCCTCCAAGCAACCGGAGAGGCTCCCCCCGCCATTCTCACGGGATTCCTCCAGGAGGAAAATGATCGAACGGTCGCCATCAAGGATCTGACCGGGATCAGAACCGTGGTGGCCCGGAAAGATGTTGCCAGTTTGAACCAAACCCCTGTTTCGGTCATGCCGGAGGGCCTTCTCGATCTGATGACTCCCCAGCAGATTCATGATCTGGTCGCCTACCTGCAGGCAGGGAATTAGATCGCCCGCGAGCACACTCTCTACTTTACCAGCCCCTTTAGATCAACTTGGTCCCTACCCGCCGGGCCAGATGAGGTTGTAGCCGACGATCATGAGAAAAGCATCCACTATAAGGTGACTGATCCAGCAGCCGACTACCGTCCCCTGCCGCTGATACATGAAACTCCAGATCAATCCTCCGAGTCCGACCAGAAAGGACAGAAAGAGAGCCAGCGGCAGCGGAAAGAGGACGCTCATCAGAACCAGATGATGTCCGGTAAAAGCCACCGCGCACAGGAGATGCCCGGGCCAATATCCCACCATCTTCCGCAAGTGCCCGTAGACGAACCAGCGCCAGTAATATTCCTCCATCGCCGAATGGAGGAGGGTGATAAAAGCCGCCACCATGAGAAAGCGCCCCTTGGTAGCAAACCCGAGGCCCCTGACCTTCTCTACAAGATTATCGCTGTTGGCCTTAACGATATCACCAACAGGGGTAAGCACCATGAGCCAGCCAACCATTGCTATGCCCAGTCCGCTCAGGAAACCGGTAAGGATGACGGCCCGCCAGGAAGGCCACCTCTCAGAGCAGTTCTCCCTTTTCTCCCTTCTGACAAGACCGCCAAGGCCGATCAGACCGAAAAAGAACAGAGGATAGATCAGGACCCAGGCCTTGGTTGCAAACCAGGCACTTCGTCCCGCGTTACCGTGGGGGAGCCAGACTACGTATACCAGAGCGCAGAACAATGGCACCCCAAGAGCAGCTGCCATTGACGGCCAGCTCATCCTATGTGCCCTGTTCCCTCCCTGCACCAAGCAAGGGTTAATCAAGCATCCCGGTGCTTGTCCATCACATCAATGGGCAAACGCGGATAAATCCCGGACGGTTCCAAGAGTCATCAGGCACCCATTATGAGTTCGAACCCAATGATCATGAGCATGACGTCAACGCAAAGATGGCTGACCCAGCACCCCACTACCGTTCCCTGGCGCTCATACATGATGGACCAGATCAATCCACCAACAACGACACAGGCGGTCAGGAAAAAGGCCAGCGCTGCAGGAAAGAACTGAAGCGTAATGATCAAGTGATGCCCCCCGAAGGCTACCGCGGCTATGAGATGAGCAGCCCGGCGGGTCATCTTGTGCCGTAGCTGACCATAGAGAAACCACCGCCAGTAATACTCCTCCAGGCCGGAATGAATCACCGATACGAAAACCGCAAAGAGGAGAAAGTGCTCCTTGAATCCCAACCCCTCTGCTCTGGCAGCCACCCGGCCCGCTCCTTCCCGCACCATCTCACCCAGGGGAGTCAGCATCAGAAGAAATCCAACCGCCGCAATCGCCACCCCGGTCGCCAGACCAATAACCACAACAGACCTCCAACCCGGCCATTCAACAGTCGAATCTTCACGCCGTCTCCGAATGATTCCTCCCAGACCAATCTGCCTCAGGAAAAAAACGGGATACAGCAAGGTGAAAAGCTTGGTTGCTGTATAGATCGATTTTCCAAGGGTTCCCTCCGGAACAATAACAAAATAAAACAGGGCCCCCACCGTTGGCACCACCAACGGCGGCAGGAGCAGGGACCAGCTCAATCCACGATGCGACGCGCTCATGCGATTCAACACATACCCCAGGGATCCAGTTTCCGGTAATGGATAAGTTCAATTCCTCCATCGACCAGATCAATGAGCCCACCAATTGCCCGCAGGTCCATCCTTGCGTACAACACCCCCAGAACATAAAAAACAGCCTGCTATGCGTCTGCCGACATCCCTTCTTATTTGCTGGCCATGCGCTGTAATGGCAGAGGGAGTTCCGGACTTCAGCAGCGAGATACGTCCCATCCTCGCGGAAAACTGCTTTCACTGCCACGGCCCCGACGAGCAAGCCCGCAAGGCCAAACTACGCCTCGATACCTTTCAAGGCGCCACCACCAGTGGGGATCTCGGCGGAGCAATCACACCTGGTAATGCCGGGGAGAGCGAACTCGTCCACCGGATTTTCACCGAAGACGCGGACGAGCTCATGCCACCACCCAGCTCCAAGCGAAAACTAACCAGTCAGCAGAAGCAGCTCCTCAAGGACTGGATCGCTTCCGGAGCCAAGTATGAAGACCACTGGGCCTGGCTCACCCCCACCCGCCCGGATGTCCCGGTCGTCAGGAGCGCAGAGAAGGTCTCCACCCCGATCGACGCCTTCGTTCTCCGTCGCCTCGAGGAGAACAACCTCGACTTCTCTCCACCGACCACCGCGGACATTCTTCTCCGCCGCCTCTCCCTCGATCTCATCGGCCTGCCACCCACTCCCGACGAACTGGACCAATTCGAAAGGCACTACCGGGAAGACCGCATTGCTGCTGTTGAAGCCGCAGCTGATCGCCTCCTCGCATCCCCCCATTTCGGAGAACGCTGGGCCCGGCCCTGGCTCGACCTCGCCCGATACGCGGATTCCAACGGCTTTCAAGCCGACCAGCTTCGTCCATCCTGGGCCTTCCGCGACTGGGTTATCAGGGCCCTCAACGCCAACATGCCCTACGATCAGTTCACCATCGAACAACTTGCCGGCGACCTCCTGCCTGATTCCTCCCTCGAACAGAAAATCGCCACCGGTTTCCACCGTACCGTCACCTGTAACGTCGAGGCCGGAGTCAGCCCTGAAGGCAACCGTGTCAACCAGGTGGTCGACCGCGTCAACACCACCGGGACTGTCTGGCTCGGCGTCACCCTCGAATGCGCCCAATGCCATGACCACAAATACGACCCGTTTACCATGACCGACTACTACGGGATATTCGACTTCTTCAACCACACCCCTCTCGAAGTCCAACTCCCCAGTAACAAGACCGACGTCTCTCACGATTTCATCGGCCCCTACCTCGACCTCCCCCTCACCCCCGAACAACAGCAGCTGGCGAAGGATCTCGATAGCCAGATCTCCATCCTCCAGCAAAACCGTGAAACCGCGCTCAAGGCACAGGAGGAGGACTATCTCGCCTGGGAACGTCTCTCCTCCGAGAGTGCCGCCCGGCAAGGGAGCTGGGAAGTCCTCCAGATTGCCGGATTCACTTCCACCGGTGGAGAAAACCATGAGATACTCAAGGATGGATCGGTGCTCCTGTCCGGCACGGTTCCCAAAACCACAACCTACACTGTCGAAACCACGACCACCCTTAGCCGTATCGCCCAGCTCAAATTGGAAGCGCTCGCAAACCCCGGGCTTCCAGGCAGGGGACCGGGCCGTGGAGACAAACAGCGCCCGAACTTTGTCCTCAAGGAATTCACCGCTGCTCTCCGCAAGGATGGGAGTGACCTGCCAGTCCGGCTTCACCAGCCACGGGCCAGTTTCTCTCAACGTAGCTGGGACGTCGCTGGCCTGATCGACGGCAAGCCCGCCACCGGATGGGCCATCAATCCGCAATTCGGAAAATCCCATTGGGCAGTCTTTGACCTTGTCAAACCTATCGATATCAAGCGGGCAGGCACAACCACCCTAGTCTTTACGCTACCGCAGGACTGGGGCCAGGGACGCGTCATTGGAAACCTCCGCCTCTCCGCTCGTAGTGAAGCCAGCAAGGATCCCAGCCTCCCTGCCAACCTGCTGGCTGTTCTCGAGACCCCCTCCGGCAAACGCAGCAAGGATCAGAAAAAGAAACTCCGTGACCATTTTGAAAAATCAAACCCCTCGCTGAAGAAAATCGATGATGGGATCGCCCGCCTGAAGAAGCAACGCGATGCCATCAAGCCAAGTCAGTCCCTCGTCATGATCGAGATGAAGGAGCGCCGCAAAACGCATATTCTGAAACGTGGCAACTTCCTCAACCCGGATGCCCAGGTTACCGCCAATACTCCCGCCCTCCTTCCGGGAATGAAGAACAAAGCCTCAGGCAACCGGCTCGACCTCGCCCGCTGGCTCGTTCGTAATGACAACCCCCTCACCGCCCGCGTCGCCGTCAACCGCTGGTGGGCCGAACTTTTCAGCAATGGCATCGTCGCCACTCTCGAAGATTTTGGCACCCAGTCCGAACCCCCCACCCATCCCGATCTCCTGGATTGGCTTGCGGTCGAACTAGTCGAATCCGGCTGGGACATGAAGCACCTTCTCAAAATCATCGTTCTCTCCAACGCCTATCAGCAAAGCTCCAGAATCACCGCCGTCCACGCCGAGAAAGACCCCCGCAACCTCCTCCTCTCCCGCGCGCCCCGCTTCCGCATGGATGCCGAGCGCCTCCGGGACAACGCCCTTGCCATCTCCGGGCTGCTCAGCAGCAGGATGTTCGGTAAACCCGTAATGCCATATCAGCCACCAGGCCTCTGGCGCCAAACCGGGAGAAACGAACCCAAGTGGGAAGAGCAGAAAGACGAGAACCGCTGGCGCCGTGGCATCTACATCGTCTATCGCCGTGCAGCTCCCTATCCCAGCATGGTCAACTTCGATGCTCCTGACCGCGCAGCCTGCACCGTCAGGCGCGCACGCACCAATACTCCCAGCCAGGCGCTCACCATGCTCAACGATCCCGCCTACGTCGAGATGGCCCTCGCCCTTTCCGATCGCATCCTCATCGAGTCCGAGTCTCCCAATGCCCGGATTCCCTACGCTTTCCGCCTGACTGTTGCACGCCAGCCCAGCCCCCGCGAGGTTACCATCGTCAATAAGCTCCTCACTGACCGCCTCAGTTACTTCAAGGACAATCCCGGTTCAGCTGAACAACTTCTCAGCAACCCCCAGTTCGTCTACAAGCCCGGGCACTCCAGCAAAATCGAGCTTGCGGCCTGGTTCTTTGTCGCCAACGCCCTTCTCAACCTCGACGAAACGATCACGCGTAATTAGGCACCCGGAATTTAATACCGAAACCTGAACACCGAGCATGATCTCATCAATCCCGGAACACACCCGCCGCCTCTTTCTCCAGCGAACAGGCTACGGTCTGGGCGCCGCCGCACTGACCTCACTCATGAATCAGGACGCTGCCCGGGCAGCATCCGGCCCCCTCAACAAGCTGGGTCTTCACCATGCACCCAGGGCCAAGCGTGTTATCTACATTCACCTCGTCGGATCCCCCTCCCACCTTGACCTCTTCGACCTTAAACCTGAACTGCAGAAGCGCACCGGACAACTCTGCCCTGACGAATTCTTTGACCTCACCAAGCTCGCCTTCATCCGCGAACAGCCCACTCTACTCGGCACCCCGAAAGACGACAAGTACGCTTTCAGGAACTGCGGCCAATCCGGACTCCCCCTTTCCAACCTCCTCCCTCACCTCCAGGGAGTCGCCGACGAACTTTGTCTCCTGAAGACCCTGCACACCGACCAGTTCAACCACGCCCCCGCCCAGATGTTCGCTCTCACCGGCTTTGAACGGTTCGGGAGGCCCAGCATCGGCTCCTGGGTCAGCTACGGCCTCGGTAGCGAAAACAAAAACCTGCCCGGCTTCGTCGTCCTGATCACAGGCACAGTCCTCGGTGCCGGCAACAGCGCCTTCGGCAGCGGCTTCCTTCCCACCATTCATCAGGGAGTCGAATTCCGCTCCAAGGGGGACCCCGTTCTTTACCTCTCTAATCCCAAAGGCGTCTCCGATGCCGAGCGCAAACAGGTCGTCGATACAATCAAGGAGCTCAACCAGGTCGCCCTCGACGATGTAAGCGACCCGGAAATCGCTACCCGCATAAGCCAATACGAGATGGCCTACCGCATGCAAACCAGCGTCCCTGAGCTCATGGACATCCAAGGCGAGCCCAACCGCATCCATGAGATGTACGGAACCCAGCCCGGCAAAACGTCCTTTGCCAACAACTGCCTCCTCGCCCGACGTCTCGTCGAACGCGGAGTCCGCTTCGTCCAGCTCTTCGACCAGGGCTGGGATCACCACGGCAGTGTCTTCAACAACCTCCCAAACAAGACCAGGCAGGTCGACAAGCCCATCGCCGCTCTTATCCGTGACCTCAGGGAGCGCGGCCTCCTTGAAGACACCCTCGTCATCTGGAACGCCGAATTCGGCCGCACCCCGATGGCCCAGGGCGGCAGGGATGTGAAGAAGGCCGGCCGTGACCACCACAAGGACGCATACACCGTCTGGATGGCCGGGGGCGGGACCAGGCCTGGCCACACCTATGGCGAAACCGATGAACTCGGCTACAATATCGCCCGGGACCCCGTCCACGTGCACGACTTCAATGCCACCATTCTTCACCTCCTTGGGATGGACCATGAACAATTGACCTTTCGCTACCAGGGACGTCAGTTCCGTCTCACGGATGTCCATGGCCGGGTGGTGCAGGACGTCATCGGTTGAACTTCGCCCCCTCGGCTCAGGCCCGATCGCGACCCCCGGTGAAGGCTGCTAGCCCAGCAGGGCGTTCTCAATGAAATCGAGAATCTCTTTTCTTCCTTCCCGTGTCTTGGCAGAGGTCATGAATACGGCTGGCTCTCCCTCACTCCATGCCTTCATCGCGTCCAGAAACAGCGTAACATTCTTCCGGGCCACAGCAGGCTTGCTCTTGTCCGCCTTGGTGAAGACCAGGGCAAAGGGAACCCCCCCCTCCACCAGCCACTGCACAAATTCAAGGTCGATCCGCTGGGGAGAATGGCGTGAATCGATCAGCACGAAGGCACAGAACAGGTTCTCCCGCTCAATAAGATAGGCTGCGATGAATTCCTGGAATCGCTCCCGGTCAGCCTTGGACACCTTGGCGTAGCCATAACCGGGCAGGTCTACCAGGCTCCACTGGTCATTCACGGTGAAGAAATTTATTTCCCTTGTTCGCCCGGGATTCCCCGAAACGCGCGCCAATCCCTCGCTACCGGCAAGAAGGTTGATAAGAGACGATTTTCCCACGTTGGAGCGACCGATGAAGGCGAACTCCGGGAATCTCGAATCCGGGCAATCGTCAAAACTGGCAGCCCCACGCTCGAATATGGCCGATTGAATTTTCACGGTCTCCAAGAAGTCCAGAACCTGGGGCAGGCTGTGCGCCACCCCCTTCCACAATTACACCCAGGCAGCTCGAAGCAACTCCTTCAGGCGCTCTTTTTCCGTGGCCGAAGTCTTTGCGACAAATCCCCGGGCATGCGCAAAATGCACGTCTTCCTCCCCCTCAATCCGGGTGAACTCCAATCGCGGGTGGTCGTTGTGACGAGAGAGCCCATAACCAGTGCCCCGCCGGTCCGGGTAGACCAAGCCCACCACATTCTCCGACTCCCCGACCGAATCGAGATAGCGCCCAAGCCCTACCGAGGGCTCAGCCGGGAGCGGCTCGGTCCGTGGCATGAAGAGAACCTTGAAAAAGTCCGCATCGCTGACCTCCAGCTTCCAGAGCTCGCAATGCTCATCGATGTAGGCGATCCGTTCACGCAAGGTCTTCAGATACTCCAGGAGATCCTCTCCCACCCAGCGCATCATCTCATAGAGCAAGTCTCCGGGATCAAGGCGCTCGGCTTGTGCAAAGCGTCGCAGCAGGGTCACATCCATCGGCGAGTTAAGCTTGCTGATGATGTCGCGGTCGACGCCCAACCACTTGGCCGTCCCCCCTGCCCCCCGGGTATCGAACCATTCAGCTGGCTCAAGCCAGTCGCAGAACATTTTTGCGTCCTCATAGAGACCGAGGTCCTGCAATACCAGGGAGAGCGCACAGACCGGGGGGTGATCACGCGGAAACTGGTGATGATCAAAGTTTCCCCGCCCGGGTTCATGTTCTCCACCCACATCAACCACCAGCACTGCCGGGTTGTCGAGATCGCCCGACTCCGGCTCACGCCGCTCGATCGGGGCACCGTGCTGCGCTACCAGTAAACTGCAGGCAAGGTAGTCGTCTTTATGCGCACCACCCGGATGCGTGAGAATCAGTTCGATGGACATGAGAGGCGGGACGGTAGGGAGTTGCGACCAGAGAGCAAGCCCTTGCACCCGGCGGGGCAGCAGGACCGGAGCTTATCACTCCTTCCGCAGGGCGAGCGAGTGGTTTTCGGAGAAGAACTCACCAGACTCGATCTTCATTTCCACCGACCTCGGTTGACTCAACCCGCTATCTCGGGCCCGCAGCCTCCATTCGCGTCAGGGTCAGCATCCGAAACTCCATCGCTTCCGCTCCGGGAATCTCCGTGGCACGGAGAGTTAGTTCTCCCTTCCCCTTCTCAAGCAGGATATCCCCGACCTTCACTGCCTTGAAATCCTTCACGTAAGACTCCATCCGGGGGTGCAGATCGTGCTCCTTCCCTGATTCGGGAACGTCATGCGCCTCGGTGATCTGAAACTTGAGAACCGCATCATTGAAACTCAGCTCGCACTTCGCTCCCGCCTCCCTTGCAGCGTAGTAGAGGACCACCGCGTAACTCCCGCTGGCTGCAACCTCCGCCCCAAACGTGATCCGGTCCTCCGTGCTCGTCCAGTTCTTGAAATACGAGCAGTTGGGAAACTTGTTTGAACGCCTGATGGAGCCGTGTGCGACCGCATCGCGGGCAGGAAGTTGCGTGAAGCGCGATCCCGGGTCCGCAATCACAAATGGACGCTTGTCCTCGAAATAGGACGCCATGAATTCATCTCGATGCCTGACCACCGCCTTCCTGAGGTTCTCGACAACTGTCGGGTGGCTCTCAGCCACATTATGTTTCTGCCCCGGGTCCGCGACCATGTCATAAAGCCTCTCCCGGTCATCAAGGCGGAAGCGCTGGTTCCTTGCGCTGATCCTGTCCTTCCAGTGGCTGATGAGAGTCCGGTCAGGCCACGAAACCTCCCCGGGTGCGGGCTCACGTAACAGCGGTTGCAGGCTCAGCCCATCACGAGTCCTGGCCTCCGTATCCGGCACTCCTGCGAGATCGCAGAGAGTGGGGAGAAGATCCCTTACACTCGTAATCTGCGGAATCTCAGTCCCCGCCCTGATCCCTGCCGGCCATTTGACATAAAGCGGACTGCGGACCCCTCCCTCATCAGTCGATCCCTTACGCCCCCGCATTCCTCCATTCCAACGCACCCCATTCGGTCCATTGTCATGAAACCAGATCACAATGGTATCCCTCGAGACACCCAGTTCCTTCAATCTGTTAAGAACCCGGCCGACATTCCAATCAAGGTTTTCACACATTGCCAGGGCACTGCGCTTATGGGTTTCCACTTCGCGCCCGGGGCTTTGCCTGTTCTTCATTTTGAGAGGCCGATGGGAAAAACGCTGCCAGAACCGGTCCGGAACCTGCATGGGGGAGTGGGGCGTATTGTAAGGCAGGTAAGCAAAAAAAGGCTTACCCTCATCTACCGCACCCTCGATGAAGGACATTGCCCGGTTGGTGAAATCATCAACGCAGAACCCCTGCCCCTTCACGATGCGACCATTCTGTTCAAGCAGGGGACTGTAGTAATTGCCCCAGTGACCGCTGCAGAAGCCGTAGAATTCCTGAAACCCCCTCCCATTGGGATGATAGGGATGCTGCATGCCGTTGTGCCACTTGCCGAACGCCCCGGTAGCGTATCCGGCTGCCACGAAGATATCGGCCACCGTTACCTCGTCGAGATTCATTCGTTCTCCCCCTGCGGAAGTCGAATATACCCCGGATCTAGCATGGTGCCTCCCGGTGAGAAATTCGGCCCGCGTTGGCGAGCAGACCGGGCAGACAAAGAATCGCTCAAAGCTCGCCCCATCACGCTTGAGCGAATCTATATGAGGGGTCGCGATATCGGTATTTCCCGAACTTGAGAGATCCCCCCAACCCTGGTCGTCACTAAGAAATACCAGGACGTTGGGTCGGGAAGCCTCAGCAGGGGCCCCCACAAGTCCCAGCATCATGACAAGAAACAGATTTCTGTTCATCACCTTGTGTCATCGTGGCTGCGTTACCCCCGGCATTGAAGAAAATTCCTTCCTCCCGCCGGAGGCGCATTCTGTTGACCATCGCTGCCGGCTGACATACATACCCGTCCTTTCCTTTTCAGCCGGCCATGTCCTCTCCCAAGATCATCTACACCATTACCGACGAGGCTCCTGCTCTTGCGACCCGCTCTCTGCTTCCCGTTATCGAGCGGTTCACAAGGTCATCGGGCATCCGGATTGAAACCCGTGACATCTCGCTCGCCGGGCGAATCCTGGCCAGCTTTCCGGATGCTCTCACTGAAAGTCAGCGCACTGGGGACGCCCTCGCAGAACTCGGGGCCCTCGCCACGACACCCGAGGCGAATATCATCAAGCTTCCAAACATCAGCGCCTCCGTACCCCAGCTCAAGGCTGCCATCAGGGAGCTATCCGCCCAGGGCTACAATCTTCCCGAGTATCCAGAGGACCCCAAGGGACCAGAGGAGCACGAGATCAAGGCTCGCTATGACAAAGTCAAGGGCAGCGCGGTCAACCCCGTGCTGCGTGAGGGAAACTCCGACCGGAGGGCTCCGAGGGCCGTAAAGGAATACGCCCGGAATAACCCCCACACCATGGGTGAGTGGTCGCCTGCCTCAAAGACTAACGTCGCCACCATGGAGGCCGCCGACTTCCGCCACCAGGAACAATCCATGACCGTGGAGCAGGAAACCACCTTCTCCATTGAGTTCATCGACGGGGAGGGAAATACGACAACTCTCAAGCCATCCGCACCCCTCCTCGCCGGCGAGGTCATCGACTGCACGGTGATGAACCGGGAGGCCCTCCTTTCGTTTCTCGATTCCCAGGTCACCCGCGCCAAGGAGGAAGGGATCCTCTTTTCCCTCCATATGAAGGCAACCATGATGAAGGTCTCAGATCCGGTCATCTTCGGTCATTGCGTAAGGGTCTACTTCCGGGATCTCGTCACCAGGCATCAGGCCCTCCTTGAGGAACTTGGAACTGACTTCAACAACGGCTTCGGTGATCTTCTCCCCAGGATCAAGGACCTCCCGGCAGAGACCCAAGCCACCATTCAGGCCGATATCCAGGCCTGCTTTGAAAACGGGCCCGGACTCGCCATGGTGAATTCGGATGAGGGCATCACCAATCTCCATGTCCCCAGTGATGTGATCATTGATGCTTCCATGCCGGCCATGATCCGGAATTCGGGGCAGATGTGGAATTCGGAGGGCAGATCCCAGGACACCCTGGCAGTAATCCCCGACAGCAGCTACGCTGGAATTTATCAGGCCGTAATCGAATTCTGCCGCGAACACGGCGCCTTCGACCCGACCACCATGGGCACAGTGCCCAACATCGGCCTCATGGCTCAGAAGGCCGAGGAATATGGCTCACACGACAAAACCTTTCAGGCTCCGGGAAATGGGATCATCCGGCTTCTCGACGAGCAGGGCTCGGCCCTGATGGAACAACAGGTGAACGAAGGTGACCTCTTCCGGGCCTGCCAGACCAAGGACGCACCCATTCAAGACTGGGTCGGCCTCGCTGTTTCCCGGGCACGAGCTACCGGTGTTCCGGCTGTCTTCTGGCTGGACCACGAACGGGCCCACGATGCCCGGATTATTGAGAAGGTCGAGGCCTTGCTCCCTGAACACAACACCGAGGGGCTTGACATCCGCATCCTTGCGCCCACGGAAGCATGCTACTTCACTCTCGAGCGCCTCAAGGCAGGACAGGATACCATCTCCGTAACCGGCAATGTCCTGCGAGACTATCTCACCGACCTCTTTCCCATCCTGGAGGTAGGAACCAGCGCCAAGATGCTCTCCATCGTTCCTCTGATGAATGGCGGAGGTCTGTTCGAAACCGGCGCTGGTGGGTCCGCCCCCAAGCATGTCCAGCAATTCACCGAGGAGAACCACCTGCGCTGGGACTCCCTGGGAGAGTTCCTCGCCCTTGCCGTCTCACTTGAGCACCTCGCCGGAAAATTTGATAATGCACGAGCACGTATCCTGGGAGAAACCCTCGATGAAGCCAGCACCCTCTACCTCCTCAATGACAAGGCGCCCTCACGCAGGTGCGGTGAACTCGACAACCGCGGCACGCATTTCTATCTGGCTCTCTACTGGGCCCGGGCTCTCGCAGCGCAGGATGCCGATCCGGAATTAAAGGCGGAGTTTTCCTCACTCGCCGACCAACTCAGCAGCGCGGAGGAACAAATTCTCTCCGAGTTGAGCAGTGTCCAGGGTCAGGAGGTAGACTTGGGTGGTTACTACCGGCCTGACGAGGCAATGGCAAATGACGCCATGCGCCCCAGTGAGACCCTGAATACCATCCTCGACGAGGGGAGGGGATGACTCATCCGGCGGCTCCGCGCAACTTACCGCTAGTCTCAGTCCCCGTTTGGCCTATAGTGCGCCCTCGGTGCCAAAAACTTTCTTCAACTCCTCCCCTCTGACCTGGCTGACACTCCTTTCCTGCCTCTTCTGGGGTGTCATTACTTCCAATGTTTTTGCCACCGAGCCCGGCGTTACCGGGGTAGGGCACACACCGGGAGGCAAAGTCGCCTTCAATCTGGACCCCAACCCCTCCCGATATCACATCCTGCAACGTTCCCGGGAGCTCTCGGAGGTGGGCAGAGGTCGCCCCGTGGCGATGGTCAGGGGCAGCTCCAGGCCCGGAATGATCGCCGATTCCACCCGCCCGAAGGATCAGGGTTACTATCAACTCACCCACGTCGAATCCGCAGCACCCCGGGATACGGACCGGGACGGGTTCTCCGACTGGCTCGAACTGGCTCGTCCAGGATACTACAATCCTCTCAACCCAGCCACCCCGGTAGAACGAGCCCAGGGGTCAGTCATGCTGGTTAACCGGACCCACTTCGAGCAACTGGCAGCCCGGGATGATCGCCCGGGCGCCCAGTCCGTGCGCGAGATCAAGTTCCTTGTCTACGATGTCCACACGAGCAGGCCAGTCCTCTACTTCGCCAACAGTAACCGTTACCGCTACCACTTCGACTTCACCAGTCAGGTCGTGAACCGCTACAACGACCTTGGCCTGTTTAACAGTGAAACCTATTTCGACAATACCCGTCGCAAGAATCTCGCTGGAAGTCTTATTGCACACGACAACTACGTGGATGCCGAGGGTCGGCGGGGACTCTATACCGTCGAGTTCTGGCCCACTGATCCGGTGGCCTTCAGGTTCGTGGAAAAAGGCTATGAGCTGGTCTCAGCTGCCATGCCCTTCGTTGATGGAAACATAGCCTACCACCCTGCCAGCGAAACCCAGCGTCGTTGGTACAACGACGAAAAGGAGGACTACGAAAAATCCTATATTCAGGTCGTCCAGACTGAGGACCTCTACGCTAACGTGGTTTATACCGGGCTCAACCCCGGTGAGGGATATGGACGACTCCGCGTCGTCAACGGCAGCGAAACCCTCTCCGTGCGGGACATCGTGATTTTCCGCAATATTCCCAACGATCTTACCCACGTAGCAGGCATAATCACGGAGATTCCCCAGACTCCTCTCTCACACATCAACCTGAAGGCCAAGCAGAACAATACCCCCAACGCCTTCATCAAGGATGCCTCTACCCACCCTGAAATAGCACCTTTTATTGACCAGAACATCTACTACCGCGTAACCGCTGACGGATTTGAGATCCGGTCCGCGACTGAAGAGGAAGTTGAAGCCTGGTTCGAAGCGATCCGCCCCGCAAATCCCCAGGTCCCGCAACGTGATCTCAGCATTACGGAAATCCGTCCCCTCTCCCGGATCCAGTTCAACAATTCCGACGCCTTTGGAGCCAAGGCTGCAAACGTGGCTGAGTTACGCCGGATCATTCCCCGGAACGCTCCGAATGGATATGCCATCCCCTTTTACTTCTATGACGAATTCATGAAGGCCGGTGACCTTTATAGCGAGGCCCAGGCCATGATGGAGCAACCTCTCTTCCGGAATTCTGCTCTTTTCCGGGACGCACTTCTCAAGAGCTTCCGGCAGAAGATCAAGGATGCCCCCCTTCCAGCATGGATGTTCGATGCCGTGGGAGCCCTCCAGGAATCCATCGGCCCCGACACGACCCTGAGGCTGCGCTCCAGCACCAATAACGAAGACCTTGAGGGGTTCAACGGCGCGGGGTTATACAGCTCATTCACTCATTACCTTGACGAGGGGCACCTCGAGAAAACCGTCAAACAGGTATGGGCCAGTCTCTGGAACTACCGGGCTTTTGAAGAGCGGGAATTCTGGCGCATCGACCACTTCTCCGCCGCCATGGGAGTGCTGGTTCACCCTAACTACGAGAACGAACAGGCAAACGGAGTGGGCGTTACCACCAATATCTTCGATCCGCGCTGGGAAGGACATTACGTTAATGTCCAGATTGGCGAAAACCTCGTGACCAATCCGGAAGCAGGCTCCATTCCTGAGGAATACCTCATCGCCCGGCTTGCTGGATTTTCCGACGAGATCCAGTATATCCGCTTCTCAAACCAACTACCCGATAACCAGACCGTCCTGACCCGCAGCCAGGCCCTTGACCTGAAGGCCAAGATGAATCTGGTGCATAGCCACTTTCTCTCCCGATACAACCCGCCCGATCCCTCGACCTGGGCGATGGAGGTGGAGTTTAAGATTACCGAGGAAGGCAACCTCCTGATCAAACAGGCGCGACCCTGGATATTCTGAATCACCGAACCTCTGAAAGAGATCCGGATCCTGCGGATATCTGCAGCGCACCCTTTCTGCTCCCATTCCTTGTTCATGCGTCTTCTCCGCTTTCTGTTCGTTTTAGGCCTGCTGCTACAGGAAGTTTCCTCAAGGCCACCGGATCCCTCCGCGAGCTTCAGGCCAGAAATCCTCAGGGCGATGGACCAGGCTGTCCTGAAGGCAGTCGGTAGCAAGAAACTGCCGGGAGGAGTCCTGTGGCTGGAGCACAAAGGAGGCATCTACCGGAAAGCATATGGAAAGCGCGCTACGGTCCCAGCTGATGAGGCCATGACTCTCGATACCATCTTCGATGCCGCTTCGCTAACCAAGGTGGTCGCCACCACCCCATGCATCCTCCGGCTCGTGGAACAAGAGCGACTGAGTTTGGAAGACAAGGCCTGTAAGTTCCTGCCCGAACTAACCGGAGACCCCAATAAGGCCACTATTACCATTCGACACCTCCTCACCCATACCAGCGGACTTCTCCCGGGTATTAGACGCGGTTATGAGTGGCTGGGGTACGATGCCGGGATCGCCCTTGCGACCAGTGAAGCATCATCTGGTCACTCCGGATACGACTACCGCTACAGCGACATTAATTTCATTCTCCTGGGAGAGATCATAAGGCGATTAACAGGGAAGCCTCTCTCCGTCTTTTCCCACGAATCCATTTTTGAGCCTCTCAAAATGCTCGATACCTCCTTCGGCCCCGCACCCGCACAAGCTGCTCGTATCGCCCCAACTACCCGGATGGAAGATGAAAGCATCCTTCGTGGTACCGTTCACGACCCGACCGCCCGGGCCATGGGAGGAGAAGCAGGTCACGCAGGCCTGTTCACGACTGCACATGATCTCGCGCGTTACTCCCGGATGATCCTCAATGGGGGAGAACTGGATGGCACCCGGGTGCTCCAGACCGAAACGGTGGAACTCATGTCGACTGTCCAGACTCCTGAGACAATCGTGGCAAGGAGGGGTCTCGGGTTTGATATTGATTCGCCTTATGCAGGTCCCAGGGGAGAAACCTTTCCGCGCGGTTCCTTTGGCCATTCCGGCTGGACCGGAACATCGCTGTGGATCGACCCCTTCAGCCGGACCACCGTAATTTTCCTGAGCAACCGAAATCACCCCTCCGGGGGCAATGTCCTTGCTCTGCGCCACCGCCTGGGAACACTCGCNGCCGAGGCAACGGGATTCGACTTCACAAAGGTCACTGGCGCATTGTCCGAACTTACCAGAGAGGAGAAAGAGCACGCCCAAGAAACGGTCCAGCGCCCTGTCGGCAAGGTCCTGAGCGGTATAGATGTCCTTGCTGCCGGGGATTTCGCCCTCCTCAAGGGCCTGAAAGTGGGCCTGATCACCAACCCGACTGGACTGGACCGGGAACGAAGAACCACCATCGACCTGTTACATGCGACCGAACAGTTGAAACTGGTATCTCTGTTCGGACCCGAACATGGAATCCGGGGAAGCCGGGACGGAAACGTCGGAGACGGAGTCGACGATAAGACAGGGCTTCCTGTCCACAGCCTCTACGCGGGAAAGGATCGCCGAAAACCCAGTCCGGAACACCTTGCAGACATCGACGCCCTCGTCTTCGACATGCAGGACATCGGATGTCGTTTCTATACCTACCTCTCCACCATGGGCCTGGCGATGGAAGCCGCGGAAGAAGCCGGACTCAGATTCTTTGTCCTCGACCGGGTGAACCCGATCGGAGGGCTGAAGGTTGCAGGCCCTCTTCGTGACGGAGAGCGAAAATTCGTGGCCTTCCATGAGATCCCTGTGCAGCACGGAATGACGGCCGGGGAAATCGCTGGATTGTATCAAAGCGAGCTCTTTCCGGAGCTGGATCTGACCGTCGTCCCTCTTCGCCATTGGAAGCGGTCCATGCGCTTTGATGAAACCGGACTTCCATGGGTTAAACCTTCCCCGAACATGCCTAACCTGGCCGCGGCTACCCTCTATCCAGGCATTGGCCTGCTCGAATTCACCAATATCTCGGTGGGCCGGGGAACGAGCGTCCCATTCGAGATTGCAGGTGCTCCCTATATCCAGGCAGAAGACCTGGCCAACGAGCTCACATCCCGGGACCTTCCCGGCCTGCAGTTCGTTCCCATCCGGTTCACCCCGGAATCCAGCATCTTCAAGGGAGAGGAATGCGGCGGGGTCCGGGTTCTCCTGAAGGATCCCTCTCAATTAACGCCACTACGGCTTGGGCTATCGATTGCCCAGTCCCTGCGAAAACTTTATCCGGCCCAATGGGAAACCAAAAAGCTGAATACTCTCCTCTGCCACCCGCCCACCGAGCAGGCTATCCTGGACCAGAAACCAACCGAATCCATCATCGCGGAATGGAAAAAAGACTTGGAGGCATTCGAAGACCGTCGCAGAAAACACCTGCTTTATCCCTGATCCAATCCCATGAAATTTTCTCTTCTGATTCTGCTGACGACCCTGCTTCTCATCCGGACAGGCCTGCTCTGCGCCTCTCCGGAAGGCACTGCAGGACCACTGATTGGCAACGTCACCCCGAACTCGGCGACCGTCTGGCTCTTTTCTGCACGGGGTAGCAGATGCGAGGCCTTTGTTTCTCCTGATCTACAAACCCTTTTCGATACCCGTGTTCCGTTCACTCCGGTCAACAACCCCGCCGGGAAGTTCGAGGGCACAATGCAGTTTGCCACCCTCAGGGAACTTCGCCCGGATACGATCTATCACTACGGGGTAAGGGTGGATGGCAAAACGGCAGAAACCCTGAAGGGATCCTTTCGCACCCCTCCCCCTCCCGGCACTCCCCACAAGCTCCGCATGGTGCTTACCTCTTGCATGAAACACGGACAACCTCAGGGGTCCTGGAGCCTGGTCCGCTCAGAGAAACCACATCTGCACCTTACCGTAGGTGATACCCAGTATTCCGACACTACCGACCCCTCGGTCCAGTGGCAACACCACCTGCGCTACCGGCAGGTTCCGGAATTTGCCGCGGTCATCCGAAACATTCCCACTCTCGCGATGTGGGACGATCACGACTACGGCCCTAACAATTCCGACGGCACTGCGACTGGCAAGGAGCGTTCACTTGCGGGTTGGAAACAATTCTGGGCCAATCCTGCTGCTGGCACGGACAGGACCCCGGGAGCATTCTTCAGCTTCAACTGGGGAGAAGTCGAATTCTTCGTGGTTGACGGGCGATACCACCGTAGTCCGGACAACGCCCCTGATGATGCCAAGAAACGCATGCTCGGCGATGCGCAGTTCAACTGGCTTCTTGAAGGACTCAAGGCGTCCAAGGCAAAGTTCAAGGTCATTGCTTCTGGCAGCACTCTCAATCACAGCAAGAGCGACGGGTGGCGGATTTACACCTTTGCCCGTCATCGCCTTTTCGATGCCATCCGGACCAATCGGATTGACGGGGTTGTCTACATGTCCGGGGACATTCACAATTCACTCGTCTGGCAGCACCCCGAATCGGACCGGGTGGGTTACCCCCTCGTCGAGGTTATCTCCTCCGGGGTAGCCAACAGCAAGAACCTCAGCTTTGCTTCCATCGACTTTGTGATACCACCGTGAATGACCCCTCGATGCGCGTTCGCATCATCATGGGCAACCGTAGTACTCCAGTCGATCAAACCTGGAAACTTTCCCAAATCAGCCACAGGTAGGATCCCTTTCCGCTGGTGCCCGGTCTTCTTTCCCTCTAGGAACGGAGACGCCATGAAATTCCCGCACATTCTCCCTGTTCTCCTGATCGGCATCCTTCCGTTGACCGGGACCGCCGATGTCTCCCTGCCCAACATCTTCGGAAATCATATGGTTCTCCAGCGCGGAGTCCCTCTTCATATCTGGGGAACTGCCGATGCCGGGGAGGANGTCTCCATCAAGTTCGGNCCTCGCACCTTTTCGACTNCTGCCGATGACGACGGCTCCTGGAAAATCGGTCTTCCCTCACTAAAGGCCGACGGGGGAAAATCGCACAAGATGACCATCAAGGGCAGGAATACCATCGTCCTGGAAGATATTCTCATCGGCGATGTCTGGATTGGATCCGGCCAGTCCAACATGGAATGGAATCTGAACCAGAGCGAGGGCAGGGACAAGTTCATCAAGGAAGCCAACCATCCGGGAGTCCGCCTCTTTCATATTCCAAAGAAACAGTTCGATACTCCACAGGCTGACGTAGACGCCAAGTGGAAGCCCTGTACTTCGGCAAACATACCCGGCTTTTCCGCAGTCCTCTATCATTTCGGAAAAACGGTTAATGCCGACCAGAAGGTCCCGGTCGGACTGATCAACAGCTCATGGGGCGGATCCCCGATCGAGCCCTGGACCGTTACGGAGCAGGGATCTGGAAAAATGTATAACGGTATGATCGCTCCGATCGTAAAGTTTCCGGTTACCGGAACGATCTGGTACCAGGGCGAGACCAATGTCATCCAGAACAACGGCCTGTCCTACACCGGAAAAATGAAGGATCTCATTGAAGGCTGGCGCCGTGTCTTCGANAACGAGAACATGCCCTTCTACTTCGTGCAGATCGCTCCCTGGAACAACGGNCGCTATGCCGACGGACAACTCCCCGCCCTCTGGGAAGCNCAGTGTGCAACACTCAAGCTACCCCACACCGGCATGGCCGTCACGACCGACATCGTTCATAACCTTGGCGACATCCATCCGAGCAATAAGCATGATGTAGGGGACCGCCTCGCCCGGTGGGCCCTCGCCAAGCACTATGGCAAGAAGGGGGTGACCTATTCAGGTCCTCTCTACAAGGCGATGAAGGTCGAGGGCGCAAAAATTCGCCTTGCCTTCGCCCACGCCGCAAGTGGTCTCAAATCCCGGGACGGAAAAGCCCTCAGCGAATTCAAAATCTCCGGCGCAGACGGAAAATTTGTCGCNGCCAAGGCCGAGATCGACGGCAACCACGTCGTGGTCAGCGCCGACAGCGTAGCAAGCCCAACCCAGGTCCGCTTCGCCTGGCACCGTGCGGCNCAGCCCAATCTCTGCAACCGGGAAGGCCTTCCGGCCTCCCCCTTCCAGACCGAGAACTGGACCGGTGGCACCGGAGAATAGTCTCTCGGACGAAGCACCCGGCCTCACCCCGGCTCTCCCCGCGCACAACCCGAAGCGATCCCGCATACAACTCATGAAAGCCACGTTCTCCCTGCTCTCCTTCCTGTTCCTGGGCCTCGTTCCGGCCCGCTCGGAAGTCCAGCCTGTCAAGCATCTCATCGATACTCACATCCACCTCTACGACACNACTCGGGAAAGGAAGGTGGGTTGGCCGCCCGCGAACGACAAGGTGCTCTACAAACCACACCTGCCTCCGGAATACAACAAACTGGCGAAGGCCGCAGGGGTCACCGGGGTCGTCATCGTCGAAGCCAGCGACAGGCTTGAGGACAACAAGTGGGTTCTCGACCTCGTCAAGGGTGACCAGTTCTACATCGGCCTGGTCGGCAACGTGGACGTCTACCGCGAGGACTTCGACGACCACGTGGCCCGCCTTGCCAAGGACAGGCGTTTCGTGGGGGTGAGGGCACGGGGTTCCAAGCCGATTGACTTCTCCCACGATCTCGTTCTGGCCAACCTCAACATGCTGGCCCAGCGCAACCTCACCATGGACTACCTGACCAACGGAGGGGGAATCCCGGGCATTCAAACCGCCGACAAGCTGGCCCGAAGCATTCCGGGACTCACCATCGTGATTGACCACTGCCTGGGCTACGACTTCGATGGCANGAACCCTCACGGGGACTGGGTCGCGGCCGTCGAAAGCCTCGCCGCCAACAAGAACGTCTACTGCAAGATCTCCGGCCTCTACCAGCGATGCACAGATCAACCAGCCGTCAAGGATCCCGATCACTACCGGACTGTCCTCGATGTTCTTTGGAAAAACTTCGGGGCAGGACGCCTCATCTACGGATCAAACTGGCCCTGCACCAAGCACAGCGGAAGCTACGCCAGCTTCCTCACGCTGGTGGACAGCTGGATCTCCCCGAAGGGTCAAAAGGCNCGCGAAGCCTACTACTGGNAGAACGCGGCCACGGCCTACCGCCTGCCCCTCAAGTAGGCTNCGCCCGATCTCCCGTTCCGGTCTAACCCACTTCAATTTCCCAACCCTCGCGGTAGGTCTTGCTCAGGAGAGCGTTGGCCCCTTCGTGGTTGGGGAACTTGAACTCTTCNGCATNCCACCGGAGTTCCTTCCCGAGCGCGGCCCGGTGAGCCAGGTTGCCCAGGAGATTGTGTTCGATCAGTTTGCCCGAATAATCGAAGTTGCACAGCGTCTTCCCTTCTCCGCGACAGGCCTTGAGCCACTCCTGATAATGACCCGCTGACCTGGGTATGCTCGGGGCGGGCCGCTTGTAATCCTCGTACTTGGCCACGGGACTGAGGACAATCTTGCCATAGTCCGAGACGATGATTCCTTCCTCNCCCACGAAGGCCACACCTATATGCCACTTCGCGATCTTGGTGTCACTCCCCAGCATCGGCTGCAGNCGCTCCACCATCGTCTTCATGCCCTCGGGGCCATGATACCAGATCAACTTCAACGCCCCACGGTCTTTTCTCGCTGGATGATTCCAGGTCACGATCTGGGAAGGGGGGGCCGCATGCTCGCTGTTCGGCGTGCCCTCNGCCTTGACGGAGGTCGGCCGGTCCAGGTCCAGGGCCCAGTAGGGCAAATCGATCAGGTGGCTTCCCATGTCACCCAGCACACCATTTCCAAAGTCCCAGCGGCGGTTCCAATTCAGGTTCCCGGGTTTCCAGTAACCCTGGTTGTAATCGCGCATCGGCGCCGGCCCAAGCCAGACGTCCCAATTGAACCCCTCCGGAATCTCCTGCTTTGGCAGCACGATCTGACCAACGGGCCTGATCGTACGGCCACACCACACGTGCGCTTCCTTGATNCGGCCGGCTGCGCCAGCCTGCACAAGTTCAACTGCCCGGCGATAATTCTCGGTGGCGTGAATCTGCGTGCCCATCTGGGTCGCGACCTTGCCCTCNCGCTTCCGGTATTCCTCCTGCACCCAGCGGGCCTCCTGCACGGTGTGCCCGAGTGGTTTCTCGACGTANACGTGCTTGCCTGCCCGCATGGCCGCGATCGAGGCTGGAGCGTGATGGTGGTCGGCCGCGCTGACCACAACCGCATCAACAGCNGGGTCGAGNACGATTTCCCGCCAGTCACTGGTTGTCTTGGCCCCGGGAAATTTCTTCTTAGCCCCGGCCAGCGCCGCGGGATTTGTGTCGCAGAGAGTATAAATGGTCTCACTTCTCACCCCTCCTGTATTGGCTCCCCCCCGCCCCCCGGCCCCGATAATGCCGATGTTCATTTTTTCGTTGGGAGACTGCGCCCGGGGCCGGGTTGCCACCCCGGCTGTAGCAGCAAGGCCAAATCCAATGAAGGTGCGCCGGGAAGAATTCGTTCCGATGTCCATGGCCCCAAGATGATCCCGTGGGCACGGAAACGTCAACCGCCCGGACACACATGAATGCAGCAGGACGCGCCAGCCAACACCCCGTCCCGCCCGCCATGTCCGGGATGGACCAGNGCCCTGCAGGCGCTAGGATACCACCTCATGCACCNGAGATTCCCCACCTTCCTGCTCGCAGCCCTCGGCTGCCTGATCTCGCCTGCCGCAGCCCAGAAGGCCCCCGCAGGGGCCGGGCCTCTCCTCGAACAGGGACAGGGCCCGGGATGGATCGCACTAGGTTCGGAGGACTTCCTCAACGTCAACTGCTTCACGACGACGTGGCGCTGGGAGGACGGACACGCCTTCTGCACTGGCAAACCCACCGGCGTTATCCGCTACCGGGAGCCTCTCACCAACTTCGAGTTCGTCTGCGAGTGGATGCACAAGCAGAAGGGCGGGAACTCGGGGGTCTTCGTATGGGCCAGCCCGCAGTCCCTGCGCAACTGCGCGCAGGGCCGTGCGCGCCTTCCTCACGGGATCGAGGTCCAGGTGCTCGATACAGGCTACCGCGAAGTATACGAGAAGCAGTTCAAGAANCCCGGCGACTGGTTTACCAGCCATGGCGATGTCTTCACCGTCGGCCCCGTGAAAATGAACCCCTTTCCTCCGGCCGGTCCCCGGGGTAAAAGGAGTTTCCCCTCCCGGAAAACAACCAAGGGGATCAATCAGTGGAACCACTACCACATCCGGGCCATGAACGGAGAGGTGCGCCTCTCAGTCAATGGAGTCGAGGTCTCAGGCGGCGACGGAATCGCCCCCGCCCGGGGCTATCTCTGCCTCGAGTCTGAAGGGGCCCCCATCGAGTTCCGGAACCTGCGCCTCAGGAAATTGCCTCCCCTCGTCACAAGGCTCGCCGATACTGCGGAAATTCCCGTNCCGACAATTGACGGACCACGAGCCACCGCAGGTCCCACCGTCTCCCTGAAGGGNCACCCCATCCTCGGGACCTGGAAGTATCTCGATGGTTACACGCGGGAATTCCTCCCCGGGGGCCTTTGCATCCTTCGGCACAACAATGAAGTGATCTGGAAGCGGCGATGCACTTCCAAGAGCGTCCATGGCCTCACCCTCGAGGGCGGCCTGCAGCACATCCTCGACGGTAAGCTCCTCAGGATCGAGGGCCGCTACACCGCAACCAGGGTCGCGAAATAAGCCCGGGGGGCAGGCCTGCCATCAAGGAATAATTCGCAGNGTGAAGTAGGTCCGCACCGAACTCGTAGTCGGGGCCGATCCAAATACATCCCTGGTGTCGGGAATCTCGATGTGATAGAGGCGGTCGATCCACCTTTTGTCTCCTCGTCCGAAGTCCTTCATGACCACCAGCACGCTTGTGCGTTCGGCATCAATGTGCACCCGCTCAATTGCATCGTCCCGCTCCTCATGGCGGGGCGATCCATAGCGACCCGTATTGGTGTAGAACCAGGAACGCACCTTGAGCTTCCCGGCCAGTTGCTCTTCACTCACTCCCTGGCCGACCGGCTGGGTCAGCTTGAGGAGGAATCCGTTCTTGGCCGCCTTGGCGTGGTGAATGGTGGCCGCCACGGTCTTCCCATCGTGGACAATCCGCTGCAAGCTCGCCTGCTGGCCGCCCCAAGCGCCCCACCCGCGCCCNGTCTGGCCGATCAGCAGACTGCCGTCCGGCAGGAAGACGGGCCGCATCACTCCCGAGGCAAAGAACCGCGCAAAGGGCACCACGCATCCCTGGTCGATCCCATTGACCTGCTCGGTGACCACCCGGAAGAGATTCGAGAGGGTCTGGTCACCCATGAACATCTGTCCCTCGAACGGACCGAACTTCCCACCCGTCGTATCCCACGCCGGGTTACCCGGTGCATTGGCCACCATCCCATGCGGCAGCCAGACCGCCCCCTTGCGAATCTTGTCCTTCCACTTGTCGAACTTCAACTCGCCCGAGTCGGGCTTCATCTTTCCGGGCAGGGTTACCAGCCCGGAAAGGTGTCCGTAGAACTTGCCCTCTTCCAGGGGTACGACCTTGGAGGAGCCGACATACTCGCCCTGGTTNTCGGAGTACCAGAGCCGCCCATCAGGATCGACTCCGATTCCAGCAGGACTGCGCAGGCCACTGGCGTAGGGCTCGAATTTGCCCGCGGGAGTCACCCGGCACGCCCACCCCCGGTATCCACCCATTGAACCCATGAAGGGGCCGCCGGCCCGCCAGGAGGTTCGCTCGTTGCCTCCGTGAGAAAGGTTCAGGGAAAAGTAGTAGTTGCCCTCCTTATCGCGGGCCGGNCCGTGNGCGTATTCATGATAGTTTCCGTGGAAACCGTAGTCGTCGCACACGGTCTCGAAGCTGTCACAGCGTCCGTCACCATTGGTGTCCTTCATACGGGTCAACTCCGGTTTCTGCATGACCACGAACTGGTCTCCCTTGTCGTCCTCGATCACAACTCCGAGGCACTCGTATGTTCCCTCCGCGAATTTCGTCCACTTGTCATTGCGGATCCGCCAGACGCCCGCCGTCCGGGTGGCCACCACGATCGTACCATCCTTCGCCACCGCGATACCGGTCGGCTCGAAGAGCTGATTACGCCCGAAGATGTCCTTGGGCGGCTCCCAGTTCTCGAAGGAGTAGCCCGGAGGAACCTCCATCTCCTTCTTGCCCCCCTTGTCCTTGTTCCGCACCACCGGCTGCTCACCCCACTTTTCTNGCTTGTCCACGAAGGGGCGGCTCATCAACGGCTTCTCCAGTTNAGCACTGAACGTGAAGGCCCGCGCAGGACCCACCGGAAGAGTCCATTTGCCATCGGNAAATGTTCCGCCCTCCACCTTGATATCGGTGAGACCTTCCTGCGCGACCTGGAAAACCTGGCTGCTTTTCAAGTTGGCACTCAGGACGATCGCCAATCGCCCGTCTTCCGTAAAGCGCACCCCCTTGAGAAACTCGTTCTTGCCCACCCGGAAGCGGAAGACCGGGTCACCACTGGCAGATTCCAGGCTGTGCCCGTGATAGTTCGCGTCCATCGAAGCCAGGAGCTCCGGAAAATCACGGTCTTCCCAGAGCCACTTCTCAATATTCTTGTGATCCTTCACATCGGGCTCCTTGAACTCAAAGTCCACCGCAGTTCCTGCATGAACCGGGCGCAGAATGCCAAGGCCTTCGATAAAGGTTTGTGAGCCGTCACCCCGCCTCGAATTCGGGTGCCCACGCCCACGGCGCTCCTCGTTCAGGTTAAGAAAACCCCCGCCCCAGATATTGCGCACGGCAAGGGTCCGCGGATCAAACGTGTAATTCATACCACCGGGCAGACCGACATGGATAGCGCGCCCACTGGACTTGGAGATGGGGGCCCGGAAAACCCTGGTCCGCTCACCTACCACCACTTCCCCTCCAATCTTGAGGAGATCCTTGGAGCGATCCTTTTCCTTGGGCTTCTCTTTCACGATGCCAGGTGCGGCCTGCCTTGAAACCTTCATCATTCCGTTCATGAGAGTGAAGTGTCCCGGGAAGGTGCAGACGTAGGGATAATCTCCCTCCTCTTTGGGGGCCTGGAACCAGATGACGGATTCTTTCTTGGGCTGAACCATTCCCGAGCTATGCAGGATACGGGGGTGNTCCTTGGGTTCCCAGTTCAAGGCCTCTCCCTGAGCGCCCAGTTCAAGAACCGCTTCAATGAGCTCCTGNCCCTTGTCCTTGCCCTTTGATTTCCCTGGCGTGCAGATAATGAGGTTGTGCGGCAGGTCATCCGGGTTCCGGAAGGTCAGTTTGACCTTGGTATCCGGCCTCACGTTAAATGCGGCCACATCGTATCTCATCTGTGTCCGAACGGCCGTAACCACGATCTCCAGATCGACCTTCTCGAAACCCTTGGGTGGTTGCTGTGCAAAAATGGCGGGAACCGCGCTGATCAACGCGACCGCAGTAAGAATTAGTGATTTCATGGCTTGTTGGTAGAAGAGTGGATNCTACANGGGTTGGAAACTAGAATATCGACCATCGGTCAACCGGTTTCTTACCCGCGCCCGAGGGTCCACCCCTGCCTGAAAAGCCCCGGAGTCTTGAATCAGGCCGGGCAGCGGGCCTCTTTTCGAGGCTTGCGAGCCTCTNCCACTGCGTCACAGTATGGGCTCCTTCCCCAGTCCGAAACGAGTCCCCCCGGGCATGTCCTTCACCGCTCGCACCCTGACGGCCGCCTTCGCGGTGCTCCTGACCGGCCACCTGACGGCCCAGCAGGCAAGTATCCTTCGCTCCGACCAGAACGCGGTCCACGAACTCACCGTTTTGAACGAGGAGAATACCGCCCGCGACTTCGTCCTCAAGGCGCAGGAAAACGCCGAAGATAGCTGGACTGTCATCTATCTGGGCGACGGGGACAACATTACCACTGAAATTCTCTCGCCCGATGGCGCCATCCTCAGCGTACCGCCCGGGCCAGGGGGGCTCGCCATCGAGGCCGCTTTCGTCGCGCCGGGCACTCCGGAGGATTCTCTCCGTAGCACTACGATTACGGCTATCCCAGTGGATGGCGCGAGCCCTCCCCAGCGCGCCACGTTCAACGTCCGCATGCTGAGCTTCGTGGTCGTCAACGACGACCGTGACCTGTCTGATATCAACCCGCTGGACGAGTCGCTCGATGCCGACCCGGTGACCCCGGGGGAACAGATCACCCTGCGATCGGCTCTGGAGCTATCCAACCGCCGGGAGGGATTCGATACCATTGAGTTCAACATTCCGGTTGAGGCCAATCCCCGCATTGTCCTGCAATCCCCCCTTCCGGAGATCACCGGACCCGTCCTGATTGATGGTCACACCCAGCCCACCGGGGGAGCTCCCGGAGTCGAAATCACAGGGGAAGCCCTTCCTGCCGGCAACACCCGGGATGGCCTCGTCCTCTCGGGAGGAAACTCTACCCTGCGCGGACTCGCCCTGACCCGGTTTCGCTCGGTAGCCCTGGGAGAAATCCCCGATCCGGCCGCCCCCAACCCCAGCGGGATCCTTCTCAAGGGCTCTGGCGGAAACCGCATCGAGTCCTGCCACCTCGGCCTCCCCCCCTCGGGAACAGTGGGGGCCGGCAATGAGGGCTACGGCCTTCGCATCCAGTGCCCCGACAACAAGATCGAGGGATGCCATGCCGCAGGCAACTGGGTCGGAGGCATCGGTATCTTTGGCGCGGAAGCCACCGGCAACACAGTAACCACCACCGTGGGGGGAAATTCCCTTTCCACCCGGTCCAGCAACCTGCTCGGCCCGGGCCTCGCAGTCGGTGATCTCCTGCTTTCCCCTCTGCCCGGGGGCAGCGCACCGTCGTTTCCAGAGCTCGACCAGAATCTCGCTAACAGCAGCGTCCATTTTACGAGTCTCCGGGAGGCAACCCCCTGGGAGTCTCCTGCGGCAGGATTCCTGGGTGGCATAGTCCTGCATGAGGCCCCGGGAAATTTGCTGACCGGTTGCCGGGTAACCGGCAATGGATCCGATGGTATTCGGGTGATCGGGAATGCCACCGGCACTACGCTGCTCGACAATATCTCGGGAGACCGCCTGGGCCCCCACTCCCTGCGCAATGCGGGACACGGCATCTCCCTGGAGTGTGATCACGCACTTCTCCAGGGTAATGAGACCCACCGGAACCTGCGTTCCGGTGTCTTTGTGCGCGGCGTCGGAAATGAGATCAAGAGCCTCCGTTCCTCCGGGAACGGCGAGTGCGGAGTCCACTGCGAGGGCCGCGAAACCCTCCTCGGCGGGCCGCTTTTCTCGGACCGGGGGCAGATCTATTCCAACCCGACCGGAATCCTTCTGACCGCTCCGAAACTTCCGGTCTCTTTCATGCCCGGCGCAAACTTGATTCACGGAAACCTGATCGGCGCGGAACTACCCTCCGGACCAGGACGTCCAATCCCCCGTCCCAACCTGCGCGGCATTCATATTGCGAACAGCAGCGACAACCAGATCGGGGCACCAGCCCCTTCTCCCCGGCAAAATATCATAATCAACAATCACCTTGAGGGGATCCTGGTCAGCGGCGGCAACGGCAACCGGATTCAGGGGAACATCCATGCCCTCAACGGACGTCTAGACATCGATCTCTCGAATGGACCGGAAGGCGATGGGCGGGACCCTGCCGATCCAGCCGGCCTTCGTGAGGGTGGAAACCGCAAACTTAATGCACCCGTCCTGCTGCGGGCCATCCAGGACGGCGACAGGATTCAGTTCGGCGGCGAGCTCCCCGGCCTCCCCGTCGGCAACTATACCCTCGAAATCGTCATTTCCGTACCAAGTATCGTGCCCTCCAGCTCCCAGACTTCCCAGACCATCCCGCTCGATCACCGATCCGCCCTTCTACCCTTTTCTTTTGAACTCCAAAGCGTCACGAACCTGCGCGGAGCCCATATGCGGGCGTCGATCACCGATTCTTCGCAGAATACCTCCGAATACAGCCCGTGGATTCGTATCGAGGGACCGGGGGACACCGACGGAGACGGCATCAGTGACGAGGTGGAAGCCTTGCAGGCCCACACCGGTCAACCCGGCAAGGGAGACACCAACGAGGATGGCACTCCCGATGCTCAGCAATCCCACGTCGCTTCCTTCCCCACCCTCCTCTCGGGCTCCCTCACCCTCACAGCCTCACCCGGAGTCTCCTTCGCAGGCATTTCCCGGGTATCCCTCTCCGACCTGCCTCCCGTGACCGGGCAGGAATTCCCTCATGAAAACTGGGCATTCACCCTCAGCGGACTGGGCAACGGTGCAGGGACCACGATCGCGGTTACTGCCGCCAACGGCCAGCTCGGAGAAGGTTTCTACAACTTCGGGCCTACCCCTGGCAGTCCGGTTCCCCACTGGTACGATTTTTCCTTTGACGGCACTACTGGCGCCCAGCGGGTCGGTGAACGCCTTGTCCTCCACTTCGTGGACGGCAAACGCGGGGATCACGATCTCGCCGTGAACGGCAGCATCACCAGCCTGGGCGGAACCGCCACTGCCCTTGTCCCCCTCCCGGACCCCTCCTTCAGCCTTCTTGCCGATGGAAGCGTAATCATCTCCTGGCCCCTTACCGCGCGGGGTCTCTTCCTGCAGGAAACCTCGTTCCCAGCCCGTTTCGCCTGGGCCTTCAGCTCCGCTCCCATCCTCGAATCATCGGATGCCAGCATCGCGCGGGTCTTTCCAAATGGTGATCATGGGCTTTTCCGGCTGGTGCGCCCCTGAGAATGGCAACACGGTGGCTTGCCCCTCTCTCCCTGATCATGTCCCTTCTCCGCACCCTTCTTCCCCTCCTCCTCACACTCTGTGCCTCATCGTCGCTTCCGGCCGACGCCCTCCTCGGCAAGTACCGAAAGCACTTTGCGGGCCGCTGGGTTGGAGGCGCCCACCGCACTATTCTCTACAAGGTCTACGCCCCGAAGAACATCACTCCCCGCACTTCGCTCCCGGTCGTGATTTACCTGCACGGTTCCGCAAAGTGCGGGACTGACAACATCAGGCAGACCAAGGTCGCCGTCCCGGTCTCCTTCGTCCAGAACTTCGAACAGCGGCCCTGCATTCTGATCGCCCCGCAATGCGACAAGGGGCAGGCCTGGATGGGACAGGCCTCAACCAATTCGGTCCTCTCCTTCCTCGACGATTTCCTCGAGGAGGTCCAGGTTGCCGACCGGAAAAGGGTCTACTTGACCGGCTTCTCACTGGGCGGCTACGGGGTCTGGCATTTCATCGACAAAAGACCCGACCTTTTCGCTGCCGCCGTTCCCATCGCCGGCGCCGCCAACATCAAGGACGTCTCCCATCTCAAGGACGTCAACATCTGGATCCTGCACGGCCGCCGAGACAAGTTCGTCAAAGTCGCCCGTGCGCGCGCCATCTCTCAGGCCCTCAAGGAAGAGGGTATCGCCCACAAATATACCGAGCTCGCCGCAGGCCACCTGATTACCAGCACCGTCTTCACCAAACCAGAAATTCACGAGTGGCTCTTTCGCCAGCGTCGCAAATGACCACGGGCGCCCCGGCCGTCCTGCCCGGGCCTACCCTCCCGGCCTGACTGATCCGTGCAGGTGTCTTCCCTCCCGGGCCGCCTTGTGAGCTTCATGGGTGTCCTGCGCCGCCCCGGGGTCCCCCTGCTCCTTCATCCAGCGATCCAGCTCGGCACTCAATCTCTTCTTGATGGCAGCATGCTCCGGGGCCTCCGCCAGGTTATTCATCTCATAGGGGTCCCTTGCCGTATGATACAGCTGCTCGGCTGGTCGGCGCATATACCGGCGCACCACCCGGTAGGTGTGGCTGTTATTCCACGAATCCCGGACCCAGGTCGTCCAGTAGGGGTTGTTGAGCACACCGGTGCCCTTCATTCCCATCAGGTGTTTCTCAATATATATCTCTTCCGGGAGAAGATTCCGGATGTAGCGCCACTCACCGTCCGAAACCGTCCGGATCGGATAGGGGGGACCCTCCGGAATATTGTTATGCAACCCATAGGCGTAATCCCGATGCTCTTCCGCGCCATTGGTCAAGACTCTCGCAAACTCTACCCCGTCAAATTCCTGACCGGTCCGCTCTTCCCCAGCCAGGCACAGCAATGTCGGAAGCAGATCAGCATACTGGATCATGGCTTTTGTCCGGCGCCCCGCCGCAATCACACCGGGCCACCGGGCAATGAGGCCGGTATGAATACCGGTGTCCCAGTTCGTCCACTTGCATCCGGGGAACTGTGAGCCCTGTTCCGAGGTGAACAGGACCAGCGTATTCCCAGCCTTGCCGCTCTCTTCCAGCACCTTGAGGATCTCCCCGACCTGCCCGTCCATATAGGTAATCTCGGCAAGATAAGACGCGAAATCCTGCCGGGTGCGCGGGGTATCCGCGAGGTTGGGCGGAAGTTTCAGATCGGCGGGAGGATACTTTGACCGATCCCCCATGACCCAGGGAACGTGCGGCTCAACCAGGGCCACCACGAGACAGAAGGGCTTCTTCTTCCCCATGAAATCCTGCAGACCTGACAGGTCATGAGGCCGCGTAGGATTTCGCACGCAGTTGGAGTCAAACCCGGCAACCTCCTCGAACGGGAAGGCCTTCTTCGGCTTCACGTGCATCTTACCCGCCAGCCCAACCCTGTAGCCGTGGCGTCCAAGATGCTGTGGCATGCTCGTCACGGTATTCCTGCTCGCCGAGTGATTCCACGCACACCCATTACGGGTGGGAAACTGTCCCGTGAACAATTCCGCCCGGCATGGCTGACACATGGCTTCCGAGAGGTAGGCTCTGTCGAAAACCAAACCTTCCCTTGCCAGCCTGTCGATATTCGGAGTCTTGGCATTCCGACCACCATAGACCGGCAGGTCATTGTAGGTGCAGTCATCAGCCATGATGACCAGGAAATTGGGTAATTCCCTTGCCCAGAGAGAGGTCGCAGAGGCAAGCAGGAACAGCAGCAGGCATCTCATGGCTGACTTCTAACGCGTCCGCAATCAGGTCAAAAGGGTATTGTGAGACACGTTCTCCCGCCGGGGCGGGGACCACCGGGCGAACCCTCAGCCCGGAAATTCCCGTTCAAGAGGCCGTGCATATTTTTCAACCCGCTTTGGGCCTCGCATTCTTCTTGTTGTTCCTCTTCGGACGCCGTCCTGCGGGACGATCCTCCGGCTCCGGGAGCCCATACTGCCCACGAAGTTTTTTCAGCTCCTTCTCAAGGCTGGCCTGAATCTCGGAATACTCGGACTTCCCGTAAACGCTGTTGAGCTCCTCTGGATCCTTCGCAAGGTCAAAGAGCTCCCATTCCTCCTTGTGGTAAAAATGAATGAGCTTGTACGCACCGGTAGTTACACCGAAATGGCGCGCCACGCTGTGGGCCCCCGGGAACTCGTAATAATGATAGTAGAAGGACTTGCGCCAGTCCTCCGGGGTCTGGCCGCGGAGGACTGGAACGAGACTGCGCCCCTGCATGTCGNCCGGAACCTTCACTCCGGCGGCATCAAGAAATGTCTCCGCGAAATCGAGATTCGAGACAATGTCNTCGTTGACCGACCCCGCCCTGGTTACTCCCGGCCACCGGATCAGCAGGGGAGTTTTCAGGGACTCCTCATACATCCAGCGCTTGTCGTACCAGCCGTGCTCCCCGAGATACCAGCCTTGGTCCGAGGAATAGATCACGATCGTGTTCTTCGCCAGGCCAGTCTCCTCGAGATAGTCAAGAATCCGACCGATGCCATCGTCCACTGACTTCACGCAACGCAGATAGTCCTTCACGTAACGCTGATACTTCCACTTGATGATCTCCTTCTCAGTCATACCGGGCTTNGCCTTCTCGAAAGCCTCATTCTTCGGGCCATAGGCAGCATTCCACTTGGCGGCCTGCTCTTCATTGAGGCCTCGGGGCGGACCCAGCTTGAGATCGTTGGTCCCGAGATGACTGCGAATCGTCATGGTCTGCTCCGAGGCTGCCGAGGTCCGCCCCTTGTAGTCGTCCCACAGCGTCTCCGGCTCCGGAATGGTCTTGTCATCCAGCCAGTTCAGGTACTTCGGGCCTGGCTGCCAGTTGCGGTGCGGAGCCTTGTGCTGGGTCATGAGCATGAAAGGCTTCTTCTTGTCCCNGCCCTCCTTCAACCACTCCAGAGTGAGGTCCACGATGATGTCGGTGGTGTAGCCGGTGTGCCGGCGCTGCGCCGGCGTCCCGTCNTTCTGCCGGTATTTCATCGGAGGATTGTAGTAGGGGCCCTGCCCGATCAGGACCTCGTAGTGGTCAAAACCGGTGGGCGTCGAGCGCAGATGCCACTTGCCCAGCATGGCGGTATTGTAACCAGCTCCCTGCAGGAGCTTGGGAAAGGTCTGCTGTGTCCCATCGAAGGTGTTCCCGTTTCGGATGAACCCGTTGAGGTGGCTGTACTTTCCCGTCAGAATCACCGCCCGGCTCGGNCCGCAGATCGANTTCGTGACGTAGCAGCGGTTGAACCGCATCCCCTCCTTGGCGATGCGATCCATGTGAGGAGTGCTTATNCGNGAAGGGTCGTAGGCACTCAGTGCCTGTTCACAATGGTCGTCGGTAAAGATCAGGAGAATATTGGGACGATCAGCGGCACGGAGCAGAGGGCCCGCCGAAACAAGCAGGAGGAGAGGCAGGAGGCGTTTCATGAGGCCGCTAGGACGCCAGCGGAGTTTCAAAAAGTCAAAGATCAAAAGAGCCGCCGCACTCAACTTTCGACATCACGATCCACTGCGCTTCAGTTTTGCCGGGTCCAGGACCACATGCTTCACCGAACGCCTGAGGTAGGTGTATGTTATGTGCACCATGCCGTCCCTGCTCTGGATCACTGCCGGATAGGAAAACTCGCCCTCCCTGCGCTCCAGGGTCATGACCACNTCCCAGTGCTCTCCGTCCCCGGTTATCGCCACGTTCAGCATCTCCCGGCTGCGCGGCTTCGACCNCNTGGTAGTGTGATTGTAGACCAGGAGCTGCCGCCCATCCCTGAGGGTAACCGCATCCGTNCCGGCACTGGGGTTCGGGAGTTCTGTCGCCTTCATCCTGCTCCAGGTCCTGCCTTCGTCCCCGGACCAGCTCTGCGCGATGACCCCCTGCCGACTACGACAAAGGATCTGCAGCCGCCCATCCGCATACCTTAAAATGCTGGGCTGGATCGCCCCGAAATCCCTGCCATCATGGATCGGCCCGATCACCTCCCANGTCCTGCCCAGGTCGGTCGTCCTCTCGAAGTGCACCCGCCAGCCCGCGTGCTCGGAACTGCTTCCACACAGGATCGATCCGTCCTTCAGTTGAATCGGCTTGTTTTTCACCGGACCGAGGAGATGCCCGATCCCGGCATCCTTCCCCAGCTTGTGGCGGTGTTCCCAGGTCCTCCCGTCGTCCCGTGACGTCATCATCATGCCCCACCACTTGNTTGGGCTGGGACCGACCTTGTAGAAGAGGAGGAGTGGANCCTCCCCGGAACGGTCTCCCGAAACCTCCGGCTTGAAGAGAACCGGGTTCCAGCAGGGATATTCCCTGTCCTCTCCTTCAGCNCCACTGGCCACCCTGACCGGCCTGCCCCAGTTCTTTCCGTCGTGGCGCGAGACCCAGATACCCACGTCGGCGCTCTTTTCATGNCTNCCCCCGAACCAGGCAGCCACCAGGCCGCTCCCTGTCTCCACGATCGTCGAGGCGTGGCACTGTGGCGTGGGCCTGTTTTCGAGATCATAGATGAGCCCGGCGGAGAGCAGGGGCCCGCTTCCGGTTCGGGCAAGGGGCGGAAAATCCTCCTCCGCCACAAGCGANCAGGAACCCAGCAGCGGCAGGACCAGGGCGAGAAAAACACCGGGGCCCAGGCCTGTCGATGGATGGCTCATGCCCGATCACCATTCCAGAACCACCCCGGCTTGTAAACCTCTACTGGCCCGCGATCACTCGCTTCGGCATCCGCGCTCCAACCTGCTTCAGGATGCGCTGGAGGTCCCTATTCAACACTGCCGCTTTCTCCGGGAAGACTACGGAGAGATCGCGCGTCTCGCCGCGGTCCGCCTGCAGGTCGTAAAGCTCCAGCCGTTCATCCTCGTANAAGTGCAGCAACTTGTAATTCCCCCGTCGCAGGGCGGAAACTGGCCGGGTCTGGCTTACCGCAAAGTCATTGATTCCAATCTTCGGTTGCATCGAAGCGAACTTTCTTCCCTCCGGGTGGTAGTAGGGAAAGTGCCAGTAAAGGGCACGGTCGAAGCGTTGCGTGGGATCCTCGAAAAGCGGGGTAAGACTGCGTCCGTCCAATCCCCCTGTCCCCGCAGCNGGCTTTCCAGCCAGCTCCGCGAACGTCGGGTAGAGGTCATAGGCGCACACCGGCGCACGACAGACTGTTCCCGCAGGCAGCCGTCCCGGCCAGCGCAGGAGAAAGGGCACCCGGATGCCTCCCTCGTACAGGTTCCATTTCGAGCCCCGCAACGGGGCATTGGACGCATACTCAGGATGCCCTCCGTTATCGGAGGTAAACACCACCAGGGTCTTCCCTGTTTTNCCAGCATCCTCAAGGCCACTAAGCAACTCCCCCACGTAGTGATCCAGGGTTTCCACAAAGGCGGCGTACTTGATGCGCTGGTTCCGGTTACGGGCCTCCGGGGGAATTTTCTCCTGGTACTTCTCGACCAGCCACATAACCGGCGTGTCGACCGGCGTATGCACGTAGTAATGCGAGAGAATCACGAANAAGGGCCTGCGGTGGGGCAGCTTGACGAAACGGACCACTTTCTCGGTTAGCGCGTCAGGGGGATAGGCTCCCTTCCGTGAAATCACGGCAGGCCTCTTCTGACTGCGATAAGCATAAGGGTGGCTCCCAAACGTNTCTTCAGCTGTTGCAAATCCCTGCCGTTTCGGGCCATGNCTTGGACTCCAGCCCAGGTAACGCCGGTAGTGGGCGTTCAGGTGCCACTTGCCGAACCAGGCTGTGGCATAACCAGCTTCTCCCATCACCTCACCCATCGTCCGTTCCCCCAGCGCAAGATTCAAAGTATAGGGTGGTGCCTCCAGGGAAACCCGTGGGTTCAAGGATTGCCGGCCCGCCCGGTCCTTGGTCACGAATTCAAATCCCAGCCGCGCCGGCGACCTGCCAGTCAGGATGCTGGCCCGTGAGGCGGAGCAGATCGGGGCCGGCGCATAACCATTGGTGAATCCCAAGCCGTCCCTCGCAAGGGAATCCAGGTGCGGGGTTTCGTGCCACGGGTGCCCATAGCATCCCAGGTCGGACCAGGCCAGGTCATCGGCCAATATCATGAGAATATTCGGCCTGTCACCCTCCACCCCGAAGGAGTTTCTCGTTTCCTCCGCCACCAGGGCACCGGCGAAGAAAAGGAACGATGGTAATCCAGACCACATCCGTCTCACTTGCCTGCAGCATCGTCTTCATCCCTGCGCTCGAAAAGACAAACCGGATTTGGCATGCAGAAATCTGGAAGTGCNGGGAACTCCCTGGCAAANTTTTCGCTCAGGNCTCAACCACGGGGTATTCTTCCNGCGCCTGGAGCCGCACGNGANCGGCTCCGGACTCCCACCCATGGGCTAAACTCCCCCTGCGCCCNGGGCACCGGCGGAACAAGGCGACCACGGAAGCCTCAGTGGAGGATACCCCCAGCCGCAAACAGGCACTAAGGCCGGACAACTGACCATGAGCAACAACCCTTCTGCCNACTTATCAAGATGTTTGTAAGCTGGGCGACGAAACCCTAAATACCGTCCTCGTTTCCAACATCTCCTGACAAGGGCCCACTATTGCTTGATNTNATTTTTGTGCCCGGNTCGNATTCCATGTTTACCCGGACGTGACTCTCGAAATGCCAAATCCGCCCCAGACCCGACACCTGTGCTCGCTGGTTTTNGCTGCTCTATCTGTCATGAGCAGCTTCGCGGGTGCCTCTCCCCTGAAGTGGCACCACTCCTACTCCGAGGCCCTCGCGGAGTCGAAGCAGAGCAAAAAGCCCATTTTCCTGGCTTTTCGGTGAGCTCCATGAGGAAACGGCAGAGACTTTGATGCGCAGGTCCTGCGCACCGACCACACCTCACCCCGCGGAAAGCTCCTTTCGCAATTCGTCCTCGCGAGGATCAATGACATGCGCGGNATTGACCTGGCGAAATTCGACTTTGATCGCCATAACGCGGTCTACTACTTCGTCATCAATTGGGCTGAGGACATCTACCTTCGCTTCGGTGGCCGAAACACCATTTCTGCCGACGCCTATCTCGACCTTGAAAGCCTTGAAATCGCTCTCTCGCTTGGCCTGGAGGAGCACCAGAAGTTCATCTCAGGCAAACGTCCTTCCGATCCGNGAATTGCTCCAGTCTTCCCGCGGGACGTAGCAGGTCTCCGCGAGAACGTCGTTCTGCGGAATCGCTGCGTGGAATGCCATCACATCGCTCATTTCCAAACCACCGTTGCCGAAAAGTACGGCAAGCTTGTCAAAAAGCGCGACCTCTTCCGCTACCCCGAATTTGAACGGCTTGGGATCCAGATCGACATTCCAAAAGGACTTGTCATCAGGGAGGCCTCTTCCGCTGCTGCAGAGGCCGGCCTCCTTGCCGGCGACCTCATTCAATCAATCAACACCCATCCGGTTCTCACCGTCGCGGATCTCCAATATCGCCTGAACCAGGTGAACCGTGACTCGAGGACCCTCCCGATTTCCGTTCTTCGCGAAGGCCAAAGCGAATCCCACCTGATTGCTCTTCCCGCAGACTGGTGGTTNACCGAACTTCTTCANCGTAACCTGACCGTGAACCCCCTCGTTCACTTCGACGAAGAGATTCTTACTCCGGGGGAAAGGAAAGCGCTCAACCTGCCTGTCAGGAACTTCGCTTCCCGCATTACCCAGGTTCCGGTCGAGGCCCTTCTGGAAGAGGCCCACNCCATGGAAGTGGGAGACATCATTGTTGGGGTCNANGGNCANGTGCAGGACCCTCTCGGGCTGGGCGCCAAAATCCACATCAAACTAAACCACAAATCCGGGAGCACCCTCCAAGTCACCATTCTTCGTGATGGCAANGAGCTTACCCTTCCACTTAAAACCTCCCGGCAGGTCTTCCGCCGCGTCGATGNCGAATAATCACTCCATGTCTCATCACCCAAAAATACTGTTTGCCCTCTTCATGGCATTCCAGGCTTCCGCCCGGGAAAGCCAGACCGGGATCGGGGGACTCCCGGAGGAGCTGAGCCGGAAAATCCGGCAGGATGCCGGCACCATGGCCNCTGAATGGGGTGCAACCCTCGAGGTGGTTTCCGANTCCGAGCAGCNAGGAATNCCCCTCAA
Source organism: Roseibacillus sp. (assembly GCA_002709395.1). Lineage (GTDB taxonomy): Bacteria > Verrucomicrobiota > Verrucomicrobiia > Verrucomicrobiales > Akkermansiaceae > Roseibacillus_B. Next base: position 89,781 of record PAQU01000003.1, read on the forward strand.
CAAGCTGATCCGGAAACTCATGCCCCTCGGCTTCGCAAAAGTTGGCGGCCTCGCTGCCCTCGACGCCAAAGATCCGCCCGATCGCTGGGTCATCCGCCGCCGCGAGAATGACGCCAAGTACGACCGGAAATTTATCAAGAGTCTCCAGCATTACTCCACCGGCCACGTCACTNCCGAGTCCTTNGCCAGGACCATCGAATCTCTACTTGCCGAATGGCCGAATAAACTTCTCCTCCTCGACGCCAATGCTGATGGCAGGATCGCCCTCTCGGAATACGCGCTCAGCAGACCACTCGTCCAAGACCAGGAAATCGACCCGGAAGGCTACAGCGAAACCCAACGCCGAGGTTTCGCCTACTATGACAACGACAAGAACGGCTTCATCGAGGGCGCCGAGATTGTCCGGAGTACGTCCTACGTCCAGAGGAAGATGAGACAATACATGGTGACCCTTCTCGTTCCGCGAGCCGACCTCGACCAGGACTCCACTCTTTCGCAGGATGAAATCCTGAAAGTCCTGCCCGGGGCCAAAGACCTCCCCCATCCCGTTCCTCTCTCCGAAGCCATCTTCTGGATCCGGCTGGTCGAACCGGACGACCTTGCCCCACTGCGCGACACCCTGCTGGAAGGGAATTAGAACAGATGCCACCTCGCCCGGACCTCCCTCTCCTGCCTGGCCTGTGACTGACCACGGGGTGCCGTGCCCACAACCCAGCCCCTCTCTTTCGGGCAGAAGGAAATCAGGATCGGGGCANGCAGCAGGAAATCCTCCAGTTTCTGAGCTTGGGCGATCTCGAAAACCTTCCCTCCCGAATGGCCCTGGCACCCTCAGGGCGGTTCCGGACCCCGCGACCGAATCTGCNCCAGCNTAGACCCTGCCGGATCCCCCAACGGCCCAGCTATTCATTANGTTCGANTGCAAATGTCCCCGGGCCATCGGGCCCGGGAGGCAGGGGGATTCCGAGTGAAGAGAAGGCTTCNCTTTCTTGCCTCCTTCCTCCCGTCCCTCTTCGCAGAGGCATCAGGTGAGGATCGCTTTCACCACACTCGCCGGCTCCACCCCGGTGAGGCGGAAGTCGAGCCCCTGAAACTTGTAGCTGAACTTGCGGTAATCGACTCCAAAAAGATGCAGCAGGGTGGCGTGGAAGTCATGTACGGTGACCACATCCTTCTCGGCATTGTAGCCCAGTTCATCAGTCGCNCCATGGCTCACTCCTCCCTTGATCCCGCCACCGGCAAACCACATCGAGAAGCCCTTGATGTGGTGGTCGCGGCCACTGCCCTGCGCCATGGGCGTGCGCCCGAATTCTCCGCCCCAGATCACAAGGGTATCCTCCAGCATACCGCGATCCTTCAGGTCCTTGATGAGTGCCGCGCTGGCCTGGTCCACCAGTCGGGCNGTATTCTGTGTGCCTCCTTTCACCCCCCCGTGGTGATCCCACCCCCGGTGATACAGCTGGANGAAACGCACACCACGCTCTGCCAGGCGGCGGGCGAGAAGGCAGTTCGAAGCAAAGGAACCGTCCCCCGGCCTNGCACCGTACATCTCCAGAACATGCTTGGGCTCCTTGGACACATCCATCAGGCCCGGGACGGAAGCCTGCATCTTGAATGCCATTTCGTACTGCGCCACNCGGGCCGAGATTTCCGGGTCATCCACATCCTCATCGTGCACCTCATTGAGGGCATTGACCGTATCCACCAGCGAGCGCTGATCCGCCCGCGTCACCCCCTTTGGATTTCCCACGTAGAGAACGGGATCCCCCTTGGAGTGAAAGGGAACCCCCTGGAAGCGACTGGGAAGGAATCCACTGTGCCATTGGCGGGCCGCGATCGGCTGGTTCTGTCCTCCGCCCACTGAATCNAGAACGACGTAGCCGGGCAGGTCGTCGGTTTCCGCNCCCAATCCGTAGAGAAGCCACGACCCCATCGAGGGGCGCCCCGAAATCTGGGTTCCNGTATTCATGAAGGTGTGGGCCGGGTCGTGATTGATCTGTTCGGTGACCAGCGAGCGCACAATAGCGATTTCATCCGCGACACTCCCGATCTGGGGAAAAATGGAGCTGACGTGCTGTCCACTCTTCCCAAAATTCCGGAATTCGTGCTGAGGACCCAGGCACTTGAGGTTGTCCCGGCTTCCCTGCAACTGCGCGATGGGCTGCCCTTCCGTGATCGACTTGGGCATCGGCTTGCCGTTCATCTCAGCGAGCTTGGGCTTGTAATCGAGGGTCTCGAGATGAGACGGCCCCCCAGCCATGCACAGGTGAATGACCCGCTTCGCTCTTGGCTGGACGTGCGGCTTCCGAATCACCCCNGTCCACTTCCCATCGGATCTGGCGGCCCGGGAATCATGGAGCATGGCCGCCAGGGCGAGGGCGCCGATCCCGGTCGTCCCCCGGTTCAGGAAGGACCGGCGATTGATAAAATTAGCGAATTCCGAATTCATGGGTCTTAAGGGAACGTGAGGGCGTTCCGGTTATCATTACTGTCGCGTGATCGTTTCGTGCAGATTGAGAATGGTCCGGGCCACGGCCGTCCAGCTCGCCAGTTCGGCAGCCGGCAGATCTTCCGGAGCGGGGCGAATACCCACCGTGAGCAGCTCACCCGCTGCCGCCCCATCCGCCNNATACCGTTTGAGCTGCCGGGCCTGCAGGTCAGCCACGAGCCTCAGCTCACGGTCATTNGGCGGGCGGGAGAGCGCTTGCTGAAAAGCCCAGCGAATCCGGGAATCTGCATCTTTTCCTCCGTCCCTCATGACCCGCTCCGCGAAAGCGCTGGCCGCCTCCACGTATGTAGGGTCATTGAGCAGGACAAGGGCCTGCAGGGGAGTGTTGGACCGCGGACGCTCAGCCGTNCACTCCTCACGGGAGGGAGCGTCGAAGGCCAGCAGGCTCGGATGGAGGAGGCTCCGCTGCCAGTGCGTGTAGATCGCCCGTCGATACTGATTCGGNCCGTTGTCGTGCTGCCACGTGCGCCCCGGAAAATTGAGGTGCCTCCAGTAACCTCGCGGCTGGTAGGGCTTGACGCTGCGCCCTCCGATTTCCTCCACCAGGATGCCGGCCACCGCCAGGGCATTGTCGCGCACCATCTCGGCNTCGAGACGGAAACGGGACTGGCGTGCCAGCAGGATGTTCAGGGCGTCCCGCTCGCGCATCTTGGGCGTGGACCTCGAGGACTGCGCGTAGGTTCTGGAGGTTACAATCAACTCGATAAGGCGCTTAACATCCCAGTCGTTTTCAACGAAATCCACCGCCAGCCAGTCGAGCAGTTCGGGATGGCTCGGCCATTGCCCCTGCGCTCCCAGATCATCAACATTACGGGAAAGACCCGCCCCGAACANCAGCTTCCAAACCCGGTTAACGAAGGTCCGGGCCGTAAGCGGATTCTTTTGGTGCACCACCCACTCGGCCAGGTCGAGACGACTGGCCCGACGTTCACCGGTCTCAAGGCTGCCGAGGAACCCGGGGATCGCCGGCTGCACGAGGGAGCCGGACTTGTCCAGCCAGCTCCCACGCTTGAGGATACGCATCTCGCGGGGGTTCCCGGAGGTCGTGACGAGGGTCTTGGGCAGNTTCTTTTCAAAGTCCGCCTTCTCCTGCCGGGCAGCAGCCAGCTTACTGCGAGCCTCCGCAAGGGCCGGCGAAACCGTGAGGTAGTAATCCGCAAGGGCTCTCTTCTGCTCGTCCGTTCGCTCAGTGGCGGGAACCCTCGCAGCTGCGATGACGTCGGCCGGCACATTGCTGCCCCCACCCTTGAAATAGAAACCAGANCCTCCTCCTCCATTCACGATCTTCATGAGGTAGTGATTNGTTCCCCGCCGGAGGGNCACGGTGATCTTCTCCTGATCCGGGGCAGGGCCCCGNGCCACGTTCTTGCTGAGTTGCTCCCTGCCATTGACCCATACCTTGATACCGTCATCGGAACCTAGCGAGAGAGCCAGCTGCGTCTCGCGGGGTGCCTCGATGGCTCGGTAGAGGTACCATGCAGCGNTGGCATCGGAGGGCAGGGCGTGAACCTTGCCGTCGAGGAAGTTGGGCCGCCTGGCCCACTTCTTCCCTGCNACCCCGGCCTCCAGNNTGATCNCTTTCTCCGGAGCGAACGCCGTGCCNAAGACCCTGTTGACGTCCCCGCCGGAGAAGGGTCCGATCAGGTACCAGTCCCCAAGGGACGGATCCACGACAGTAAGAAGGCTCTTCTCCCATTCCTTCTGCGCCCTCGCCACTTCAGGNGTANNTANCGAGGCCGCTTTCGTGAGCTCTTCGATCTTCTCTCCGAGGGCATCCGCCTTTTCCCGGTGCATCCGGGTTGCAACCGGGATTGCTCCCCCCCGCCTGCCCACGGCCCTCTCCTGGATGTCGGCGAAGAAAGCTCCCATGGAGTAAAAATCCTTCATNGTGTAGGGATCGTATTTGTGGTCGTGGCACTGCGCGCATCCCAGCGTGCTCCCGAGCCAGGCCCCACTGAGGTTGCGCACGCGATCCGCAGCATAAATGGTGACATACTCCGCAGCCTGGGCTCCTCCTTCCTCGGTTGTCTGCAGCAGCCTGTTGTAGCCGGAAGCCACCTTCTGCTCGTCGGTGGCATTGGGCAGAAGGTCCCCCGCGAGCTGCCATCTGGTGAACTCATCAAAGGGCTGGTTCGAGTTGAAGGCATTGATCACCCACTCCCGATAGAGATAGACGTCCATCGGGTTGTCACTGTGGTATCCGATCGAGTCGGCATAACGCACCAGGTCGAGCCAGAAGACCGCCATCCGTTCACCGTAGCGAGGGCTGNCAAGCAACCGCCTGGCAGCCTTCCNGACCGCGCCGGCCTGGTCGCGGGCCCACTGGCCGCGGAAGGCAACCACCTCGCCGGCGGCTGGAGGCAATCCGGTCAGGTCAAAACTCAGCCTCCGGACAAGTTCGTGGGGCTCCGCCGGGGGCGAGGGTTTCAANCCCTCTTCCCCCAGCCTCCTGTCCGCAATGAAGTAATCTACCGGGTGACGTCCGTCCGGAACCTTTNCCTTCTGCGGAATTTCGTAGGACCAGTGACCTTCCCACTCCGCGCCCTGCTCGATCCATTTCCTGATCAGAGCAATTTCCTCAGGNTTGAGAAACTTCTCGGTCTCGGGCGGAGGCATCACTTCCTCCTGGTCGCCGGTAGTGAGGCGATAGAGAAGGTCGCTTTCCGCCGGCTTTCCGGGAACCACCGAAGTCCCGGCATCGCGCTCTTCGTACATTCCCCCATCCTTTACNTCGAGGCGGAGCTTGGCCTTCCGTTCGTGCTCATCGGGCCCGTGGCAGGAAAAACAATTCTCCGAGAGGATAGGTCGGATGTCCCTGTCATAGCGGATGCGTTTCTCCGCGCTCACCCCCTGGTGGCACAGAATCGCCGCCGTGAGCACGGATTTCAGGATTTTGGAGCGTCTCATTTATCGACCCCATACTCTCAGAGAACAAACCGCCCTTGAGAATCAAAAACAACANCCNCCGCCCGGGCACGATTGTATTAGCCCTCCGTCCTNACTCCCANGCCCCCTCGAGCCGGAAAGTCCCAGAAGAGNGNCAAGCCACAAAAAATCCCCGCTCGACGACGCCGAGCGGGGAACAGTGAAATCCGGTGTTCCGGGTTAAATCAGGAGCCTTTTTTCTTTTTCTTCCCTGCTGCGCCGAGCTTTGCAAGGTAGGNCTTGGGATCACCCTCGACCTTGCCTTTGCAACCATTGCAGCAGACGGCCACTGCAATCTTGGAGGTGGCGTCTTCGTCGACGTCACGGCCACTGATCGGGCACTTGCCGTCTTCGGTCTCTGCCACCTTGGCNAGGAGAGCGGCCGGATCCTTGTCAAACTTGGCCTTGCATCTGCCGCAGCAGAAACCGACCGAGATTTCAACGGCCTTGCTNCCNTCAACCGCTCNACCCTTCACCGGGCAGTNCTTGTTTATGGGNCCGGCGANTACCGNGNTNANGCTCAGNANGAGGGAACNGANNAGAATTGAGANNNTNTTCATGNGTTTNNGNCTATAGTCNGGNTTGGAGGCCCNCCNAGCCTATCGCANTNCCTCGATCTGTCAACAACACGCTCAGCTGGCCGGCCCCCTGCAGGGAGGCGGCGTTTCTTCCGATAGGTCNGGTCACCCCGCCGGTAATGTNTGCCCCCNTTTCTCCTCAGGGTTTCGCCACAAACCCGTTGCGCCTTTCGCCACTCTCGGTTTCAAAGATCTCCACCCGTCCATCCAGGGTGGCTACCGCGAGCCAGGACCCGGAGATCGCACAGGATGAGACCGAGGGAGCCTCGGCTCCCTCGACGGACTTGACCCTGAACTCCCTCACCCGCTGCTGGTCTGCCAATTTGAACTGCACCATCCGGCCCCCGGGAGCACTCGCATAGATACCACTCCCGGACCTCACCAAGCGGGAAGAAGGCCCCTCGAAATTAGCCCGGTCAGCCGCTTTCCTGCCATCGTTGATCCTCCACAGGTAGAGGTGCCCGTGGTCTCCGGTNGACAGGACATGTTCCCCGTCCGGGGGAAAGGCCACGGCCCGCACCGCCTCCGAATGTCCCGAAAAAGTTGAGATTCTTTTACCCCTCACATCGTAAACCTTGGCGGTCTTGTCACGGCTCGCGGTGGCGAGCTTCATCCCATCGTGATGCCAGCTCAGCGCCGTCAGCCAATCCGAGTGGGCCGCCACCACCAGGGCCTCCCCCCAGCNACCCGTCTCATGAATCCGCAGTTTTCCGTCCACTCCTCCAAAGGCCAGGTGCTTTCCCGACGGATCGAAAGCAACCGCAAGAACAACATCATCACCACGGAAGGGAGTGGCCAGGACCCTGCCGGTCGCACGGTCAAAAACCCTCACCTCTCCCGCCTGACCCGGAGCTCCCGTGGCCGCCGCCAGCAGGGACCCATCCGGCGAGAGGGCCAGCCCGTAGGTNCGCTGTCCGTTGTTGGCGATCCGCCGAAGCAGTGAGCCGTCCCCGGGGTTCCAGACCAGGATCTCGTGATACCCCCCCGTATACAGTTCCGTTCCTTCCCGGCTGACCGCCATGGCGGTAACCCCCAGCGGCCGCGGATAGCTCCCGGGCGGGGCAGGATGNTTCTCCATGGGCNCGATGCTGGATAGTGCTGCCTCGGGATCCCCTCCATCGTANTTCGCTCCTTCCTCGATCCACTTCCTGATCNCTTCGATCTCCGCCGCCGCCAGGGCATCCGCCTCCGCCGGCATGCGCTCCTCCTTGTCCCCNGTGGTGATGCGGTAGAAAAACTCGCTNTCAAGGTCTCCCCCCACGAGTTCCTCCGCAAGCTGGGCATAGGTATCAAGCCGGTACTTCCCCTTGGCCTTGCCCTCTTTGTGACAGCCCACGCAGGAGCGCTGGAGGATGGGAGCGACCTCGCGCGAAAAACTGACCGGCTCCGCCGCCGCGGGAACCGCAGAAACCAGGCTGAGCAGCGCAGCATGGATTTTTTTTGTCATCAATGTTGGAAGAGGAACTCGCTCTTGTTCAGCACGATCCAGAGCGTGTCCTCCAGGGCCTGCCTGCGATCATCGGCTGCCTCGATGTAGTCGAGGTGAATGGACAGCTCCCGCGGGCTCGGGGCGCGGCACAGGGCACTGACGTAGAGCCGGCTCACAATCTCCCCGTCTTCCACCTTCTCCGCGATCCACCGGTGGAGGTTGCCGTCTCCGGCAGTGATCATCCCATGAACGAGCTTGCCGTTATAAAGCTCGAGAGCCTGTCCNAGACTCGAATCGTCTCCCCGCTCGCATTCGCAGATGGTCTGGCGCTCCGGCTGCCCGAACACCTTCATGAACTCGATCTCCCCGATTCTGCCGCGGTTGTGCGGTTTGAGGTCGGGGGCTGGCAGCTGGGTGGCCTTCGTTCCGGCAGGCACNCCCACAAAATTCATGGGCTTCCCCGTAACTACCCCNAGGGCGTCGACCAGTTGTTCGGCNGTGAGCATGCGCGGCTGATAGCGGCTGAAGTAGACCCTGTCTCCGCGGTTGAGTTCCGTCGCCTCGGAACTCACCTGGTAGGTATTGCTCTGCAGGATTACCCGCAGGAGATGGCGGCGGTCGTAGCCACTCTTCCNGAANTCCTCTGCGAGGGCGTCAAGGAGAGGAGGATTNGTGGGCGGATTGGTATCCCGGAAGTCATCGAAGGGCTCCACGATGCCGCGCCCCAGCAGGTGGGACCAGAGCCGGTTCGCTTCAACGCGGGCAAAGAAGGGATTGTTCTCCCCGGTCAACCAATCCGCGAAAGCATCCCGCCGGTCCAGCTCCCCGGCCACGTTCATCACACCGGCCTTGGGCGCCCATGGGCTCATCGTCTTTCCTGTCGCAGGGTGGGTCACCTCACCATCCTTCTTCGAGTAGACAATAAGCTCATCCCCCTTCCCCGTCTTCTTACGCTCCACGCGGTTGAAGAATGAGGCCAGCCCGTAATAGTTGTCCTGCGTCCACCGCTCAAANGGGTGATTGTGACACTTGGCACACTGAATCCGCGAACCGAGGAAGAGTTGGGCGGAGGTCTCCATCGCATCGAAGGTATTGCTCGCCGCGCGATAGTAGTTGGCCGCCGGGTGGAGCTGGCTGCTGCCCCGGACCGTCAGGATCTCACGGGCAAACTGATCGTAAGGCATATTGGTAGCCACCGCATTGACGAGCCACCGATTGAGCTTGAAGACGGGGCCCTGCCCGATCTGCTTCTTGGACACCCGGAGCAGGTCTCCCCACTTCTGGCCCCAGAAAGCGGCATGCTCTTCGCTTTCGAGGAGGTGATCGATGAGCCTCGCCCGCTTGTCTGCGGCCACGTTCTCGACAAATTCTTCAACCACTGCCGGTTCCGGAAGTAAGCCGCACACATCGAGATAAAGGCGCCGGATGAATTCCCGATCCCCCGACTTCCGGGCGGGCGTAAACTGCAACTGGCGCAATTTGCGGTAGACGAGCTCATCAATATAGTTGGCAGGCTCCGGCCCCTTCCACTGGAATCCCTCGATCTCACGCACCAGGGTCAGGCTCGTGCTCTCGATGAATTCAAGNTACCGAACGATGATCGCCACCCCACCACGCTCCACGCCGCTTACAAGCCCCCCNCGCGAGACCTCTGCCACCTTTGTGTTTGAACTCTCGAACACCGCAAGTTGCGTNACATCACGCCGGCTGCCATCACTGAACCGGGCATGAACCGAAACCTGCTGGGTCGCTTGCGGAAAGTGGAGCACCCGGGCCGTGGAGGGATGAATTTCGATTCCCACGCAGGTTGCCTCTCCTTCCCTGCGCAGCTCTGCTCCTTCCTCGATCCATGCGCGCAGCAGAGCATACTCCCGGCTTTCCTTATCCAGCTTCTTTCCCCCTTCGTGACTGACCTGAGTCGTTGGCTTGAGAAGAAGCAGACTCTTGTCAGGCTCGATCGGGTTGGTCCGCCGACCCAGCTCCTCCCTGACCAGCGTGTGGGCATCGAGAACAGGGTCAAAGGCCCGCAATGACAGCCGGAAGCTGCCCTTGCCGTGGGGAGATCCATGACAGGAGCCTGCGCTGCATCCCAGACGAGACAGAACAGGCAGGGTTTCATGCCGGAAGGAAACAGGATCCGCAAGATCTACCCCGGATACCGTAACCTTCACTCTGCTGTCCCCGACGCGGATACTGGTCGTTCCATTTGCCACGGGCCGCACAACCCCTTCCGCTGAAACCGAAACAATACCCGGGACTTCCACCTCATAATCTGCATCCCTGGTACGATCGACTACCAGGCCCTCCTCCCTCCAGGTAACAACCAATTGGAAGGATTCCCGCTTGCTGCACAATTTGAATTCCGATGGGAACACTTCCCATCCGCCCCAAACCCATCCGGCACTCAGGGACAGGGCACAGATTATGGAAAACAGGGCTCTCATTGCTGCTGCTTGAGTCTCACCGTAAACAGGCGGCTTTCCACACGCAACGGTTGCCGGTGAAAATCCATTTCCACTTCCACAACAAGGTCCACCAGCTCATTTTGCCCGGGATTATCCACCTTCAACTCCAGATCGACAGTTTCCGTCTTGTCGTTCAGTCCCTTCTCCCCGCAGTGCGCCCCTCCCGGGAGCCCGAGGAGTCGGACCCGGGTATTGAACCTGCGGCTGCCCTCAGGCCATTTCAACCTGACCGGGATCTTGGCCGTGCTTCCCTTTTTCATCTCGCCAGGCGCTTCCACCTCGACCTCAAAGGGCGCTTTTACAACACGCACCGCAAGCACCCCGTCAACTGTTTCGGGAATCTCGGCCGCCCCATCGCGCTCGAGAAGAACCCGCCTGGTCTCCAGTCTCGCTCCATAAGCCTTCCCCTCCAGATCCGAAACACCCGAAACCCGGATATCGTGCAGGGATCCGGGCATGGCATCGGCTGGGAGGCGAACTCGAAGTCCCACACTCCCCTGGTTCTCCGCCAGCAGAGCCTGCTCCAGTCCACAGCTCAGGGAAGATTCCAGCTTGAGGGCAATGGGGGGAGAGAACTGCTTGCGCTGGCATTGCACCGGGATCACAAACACCCCTCCCGGTACTGCCACAAAGTTGTCCGGCAATGGGTGCTTCTTATCCTTCTGTCCCGGGATCGAGAGGGCGAAGGGCGGGTTGCTGAAGGATACTGACAACTCAAAGCGCTGGTTCTTGCCCCAACGCCCAAAGGCATCACTCACCTCCACCTGATATTGCCCCGCATCCAACCAGAGCTCGAGTTCGCGCTCCTCAAAGCTATCGGGGGGAGACTCAATGACAGCCTCTCCCCCGGCCTTCAGGACCCGCAGACGGGGAATGGCGNGGNGAACGAAGTTTTCGCGCNCCCGCCATGATCGTTACATACCTCCGCTCTTCCAGAANAAGTGGGACCAGGACGAGTCCTTCCCTGCTGTCAATGACATGCCTGGAAACCATCTCCCTGACCTGTTCCCCACCCTTGTCCGCCTCCGGGACCACGGGAGAGGAATCCAAGCCATGCGACTTTCCCCGCTCTTCGATAAACAGCTGATATGCCTTGCCCCCACGGTATTGCGAATCCATCAACTCAAGGAGGTAATCCCCATTTTCAGGCACGGTAAAATCAATCCTCGGGTCGAACCCATCGACCTGACTGTCATCCGCCTGAGCAAGACGCCTGCCATCTTCTGCCCGCAGGGTCAGAACCCCATCAAAGTCTGACCCACGTGATTCGGCCCGAAGGATCACAGCCTGGCCCTTCTCTCCCCTGAATCGGAAAAAATGTGACCCGAGATTCTGCGAACTACCTCCGACCCGGGCGGGGATTTCAATCTTCTGCGCTTCCACAGCAGTGGTCTTGTTCTCCGATGCGAGCAGAGGTTTTTTCCCGTCCGCTACCACCAGATAAACCAGGTTACTCACTCCATGCTCACTGTGAACACGCAGCGCTCCCGCGCCAACGTGATTGGTTGAGATCCTGAAACGAGGCGCCTTTTCCTCAATGCGTTCCACCTCCGCGGGAAAGCTGGTCCAGAGTGACACGCCTTCAAGCCCTCCCCCATGGAGTCGAATCTCGGTGGCGGCCCCTGACAGAATGACTGCCGGCTCACACCGTTCCAATCTCACATGCTGGGCCGGGACGGCCGGTGAGCACAACAACAGGGCAAGCCCTGTGGCCAGCCGTATCCATGGAGCGCTAGGCTTCAAGAACCGGCACCAGCTACTGGTTTTCCATCAACAGCCTGCCCGGCCACCGGCACCTCATGGAGATACAGGTCGAAACGGCCGCCCCTCTCGGAAACCACCACCACGTGTCTGCCATCCGGGTGCCACGCAGGGTAGTCGTCGCGGTCCAGCCCACTCGTGAGCGCCCGGACGTGACTACCGTCGAGGTTCATCACATAGACGTTGTAGCCTCCATCCCGCGTACTGGTGAATGCGATCTGCTTGCCGTCCGGGGAAACGGCGGGACGAATGTCCATGATGGAGTTCGTCGTCAGCCGCTTCTCGTCCGAGCCATCCGCCTCCATGGAGTAGATCTCGTAGTTGTTCTCCCTCGAATTGCTGAAGATGATAGTCTTGCCGTCCGGGGTGAAGGTCGGCCAATTGCTTACCCCCTCACACTGGGTGAGCTGCTTCTTGTCCTTCCCGTCCACCTGGACCGACCAGAGCTGCTGCGGCCCGGTTTCCGCAAACGCGTAGACCACGCGTTTGCTGTCCGGAGTAAAGACCGGGCTGCGCGTCCCTCCCCGTCCGGAATGCGTGATGAACACGTCTTTCCTTGTCTCCAGGTTCCGGATGATCAGCTTGGCAGTCAGATTTCCGGTGCACTCGGTTACCGAGAGATACTTTCCATCAGGTGAGAGCTTGGGCTCGATGTGGTGCTTGTCTCCTACATCGGGAACGAAGGGCTCGGACTTTCCCGTCGCAAGGTCGAGCCTGAGCACGCGGACAAGGTCGTCCTGCTCATCATAGCCATAGAGCAGGGACTTGCCTCCGTCGATGAAGTGCGGATCGCGCTTCAGGATACCGTCGTCCGTGAGCCGCCGGGGCTCCCCGCCGACCACCACCGTGGAACCGGTTGCGACCACCACCATCGACAGGCGAAAGATCCGCCCCGCAATTCCGCTAAAGCAACTCATGGATCACCCGGCCCCCATCGAGGACTTTCATTTCAGCCCGCTGCTGGGCACCAACCCCACAGAGTTCGGCAATGGTCGTGCCCGCCATGAGAGGCGTGATTTTCTCGGTCACGGGATGCTCCGCCCGCGCATCACTCTCCCCGATGGTGCGCCCGGGCTGCACTCCAGCCCCTGCCCAGATCGAGAAGTAACAATGCTGGTGATGTTCCCGGGAGGCCCTCTTGCTGATCTTGGGGGTCCGTCCGAACTCACCCATGGCCACCACTAGGGTATCCTCCATCATGCCACGGTCGTAAAGGTCGTCGAGAAGAGCCGCGAAGGCACGGTCGAAGATCGGACAGTGCCGGTCCTGCAGTAATTCGAAATTGTATATGTGCGTATCCCAGCCCCAGTCCCCGTTCGGGGTGAACGTTTCCACGTATTCAGACCAGTTGACCTGGATATAGGGCACACCCACCTGGGCGAGGCGGCGGGCCAGGAGGCAGCTCTGCCCGAAGGCGGTCTGTCCGTAACCCTCCCTTGTCTTCTCCTTTTCCCGGGTCAGGTCGAAGGCATCCTTGGCCCTCGGGTCGGTCAACAGACCGTAGGCTGCCTGGTGTGTCTTCTCCCACTCCTCGATCCGCGCACCATCGAGCGTGCGGTGGGCATCATCCAGCTGCTCGAGAAGTTTCCTGCGGTTCTGGATCCTGTTGGGCGTGATCCCGTTCAACATCTTGAGGGTCGGGATATTTACTTTCCCGTGCTGCGAACAACTCACCAGGAAGGGGTCGTAGGCCTTGCCCAGGGTACCGCCACCGTATCCTTCGATGCGACGCGGGAGATCGCGCGGGATTCCCCGGCCCAGGTAGAAGAAGGGCGGGAGGGTTCCCGTATTGCCACGATGCTTCGCCACGATCGAGCCGAAGTTGGGATGCACGGTGGGAGACTCCTTGAACCCGGTCAGTCCTATTGTCCCCGCCCCGGGGTGCCCACCATCAGTTGTGACCATCGAACGGATGAGGGAAAACCTGTCATTACGCTGCGCGAGCCTGGGGAGCAACTCGGTGAAGTGAACGCCGGGGATCTTCGTCTTGATAGTCCCGAATGGACCCCGGTACTCCATGGGGGCATCCGGCTTGGGATCGAACGTGTCTATGTGACTGGGACCGCCCCAGAGCCAGAGGAGGATAACCGACTTGGCCCGGCCCCGTTCCTGGGCTGCCTGCACATCCAGCAAACTCGGCAGGCCGGCGCCCATCGCAAAGGGCACCGCCGCCGCGGTCTTCAGGAAGGAGCGCCGCGAAACGCCATTGCAGTCATTGGCCTTGAAATCACCGACTCCGATCATCGCGCAAGAAGTCCCGCAAGGCTAGGTGCCTCCGGGAAAAACGAAAGGAAATACCGGTCCCCGCAAGAGGTGAGAGCCTTCCCCCCGCAAAATAAGTTGGGGGTCAGGGCGATCCTACGTAGGCTTCGTCTCGTTGGCATTCAACAGCTACCTCTTCTGGCTCTTCTTCGTGGTGGTAATCGGTCTTTACCGCCTCCTTCCGCATCGGGGCCAGAATCGCCTTCTGCTGGTGGCAAGCTATGTCTTTTACGGAGCCTGGGACGCGCGGTTTCTCCTCCTCATCGCCCTTTCGACCGTTGTCGATTTTTTCGTTGCCCGGCAAATAGCCCGGGCCCCTCGCCAAAGCGTCCTCGCCAAACGATGGTGCGCCCTCTCCATCACCGTCAATCTTGGCATCCTCGGCGTCTTCAAGTATTTCGACTTTTTTGCCTCCAGCTTTGCGAGACTCCTTGAGGCCCTCTTCAACTACCATGCCGATCCCCTGGCCCTGAACGTCATCCTCCCGGTGGGCATTTCGTTCTATACCTTCCAGACGCTCAGTTACACCATTGACGTATACCGGGGACAGACCACGCCAGCAACCAACCTCCTCGACTTCGGCCTCTACGTCGCCTTCTTCCCCCAGCTCGTGGCCGGACCCATTGAGCGGTCTCACCGTCTCCTGCCCCAGATCATCAATCCTCGCAAACGTCGCGAGGACGACTTTGCCAACGGCCTCTACCTGGTAGTCACGGGTCTATTCGCCAAGATCGTCATAGCCGACAATATGGCTTTTATCTGCAATGGAATCTTCGCTGCCCCTACCTCCGAAGTTGGCGGAATTGACCGCGTGGTGGGCATCTACGCCTTCGCCTTCCAGATTTATGGCGACTTCTACGGGTACTCCGCCATCGCCCGCGGGATCTCCCTGTGGATGGGCATCGATCTCATGGCAAACTTTCGAATGCCCTACTTCGCCCGGTCCCCCAGCGACTTCTGGCAGCGTTGGCATATCAGCCTCTCCAGTTGGCTGCGTGACTACCTCTACATCCCGCTCGGCGGAAACCGCGGTGGCAAGTTGCTGACTTATCGAAACCTCATGCTCACCATGCTCCTCGGCGGCCTCTGGCATGGAGCAGGCTGGACCTTTGTCTGCTGGGGGCTCTACCACGGATTGCTCCTCTGCGCCTACCGCCCCTTTGAGAAACGAATCGATGAGCAAGAGCAGGGAATTCTGCGCCGGATCGCGAGCACCTTCTTCTTTTTCAATCTCGTCTGCATCGGGTGGCTTTTCTTCCGGGCCGAGTCACTTCCGCAGGTCTGGGTGTTCCTGACCGAGATCTTCTTTGCCGACTTCACCTCTACCTACCTGACCAATTATGGAATTCGTTCGATTCTCTATCTCGTCGGACCCTTCCTTCTCCTCGAGGCCTGGCTCGAGCGCCGCAGGGACCTCCTCGCCCTCACCAGGGTAGCCTGGGGCTGGCGGGCGGCCGCCTACAGCTATGCCCTCTTCATGCTCCTCGTTCACCAGCCACACCGCAGCAGTGAATTCATCTACTTCCAGTTTTAAGCGATCCGAGTGGAAAGTGCTGGCTGTTGTAGCTCTTGCCTTTCTCGTCTTCGAAACCATGGCTCGTGTCTTCGCGCCCACCCTCGATTACGACCGCGAGCACATCCACGCGTTTCCGGAAATCGTGGAAGAGATGGACCAGGACGACCACCCTCGCATCCTTGTCCTGGGCAACTCTCTGCTNATGCACGGAGTTGACGAAGCTCTNCTGGAAAAGGAACTAGTCCAAGCCACCTCCGNGTCCTGCCNCGTGACGAAGGTCACNCCGGTTGGAACGGCGATTCGCGACTGGACTTATCTCTACGACACCTATTTCACGGAGCTGGACACGCATCCAGACGTGGTGGTAATCGGTTTCGTGGCCCACCACGTGCCCGATCAGTATGAGCTCAGGATGCGAAGACTCACACGACACTTCTGCTCCCTCGGTAATCTTGGCGACTGCCTGAGGGAAGAGGGCCGGAACTTCGAGACGCGGGCCCTCGGAGCTCTCTCTCATTTCTCGGCCCTCTACGGGGATCAGCCCGAGTGGCAATGGATCGTGAGCCCCGCCGTCATTCCTGAGTTTGGCCGCAGCGTCCGCAGGATTAACCGCCTGCTGGATGATGAGGCGGAGCGCAGGGCGACCATGAGCAACGCACCGACGCCCCGGACCTACCTCCGGCTCACCCGCCTCATGGAGGCCTTTCGCATGCACGGCGTGAAGGCATACTGCGTGCCCATGCCGCAACCAGAAAGCTGGGACCTCGACCCGGGGGCTGCGGAGGCCATCTCAGCCCAGGGTGCGACCCTCGTCGATGCCCGTGCCATCCCGGGCATGACCCAGTCAGACTTCCTGGACGGCTATCATCTTGGAGCTCCGGGACGCGAGCGCTTCACCCGCTTCCTGGCCCGTGCCCTGGCTGACGACTTCCTGAGATCCGAGCCCTCGCCATGATCAACCATTGACCCTGCGTGACAGACCTGCAGGGTGTCTTATCCTCATGGGAAAAAGCTCCTACGGCCTCCTGCCCCTTGCCCTCTTCTGTCTTCCATATTCCCCTGCGAGTGCGCTTTCCGTCGCAGGCGTCTTCGGGAATCATGCCATCCTCCAGCAGGGAGTCCGCGTTCCAGTCTGGGGAACTGCAAAGGAAGGAGCCCAGGTGGAAGTCTCCTTCGCCGGTCAGCAGGTGACTGCGACCGCGGGCGCCCAGGGGCAGTGGATGACCTGGCTCGGAGCGATGGAGGCCAGCTCCAAGGGGCGCAAACTCACGGTCCAGAGTGTGAACCACCGCCTTGAGTTTGAGAACGTGGTGGTGGGAGAGGTCTGGCTCGCCAGCGGACAGTCCAACATGCAGTGGACGCTCAAGTCCTGTGCCAGCCGTCTCAAGGAGGTGAAAATCGCGATGGAGGACAAAACCAACCTCGGCATCCGGATGCTGCGGGTCGGCACTCCGGACAGCCCGCATTTTCGGCCGCTCGACCGCAACAGGCTCCGCTGGCAGATCGACTCCCCCGCCAGCCGACCCTCCCAATCGGCGGTAGCTTTCTTTTTTGCCCGGAAACTCGCCCGGGAGCTCAAGGTTCCGATCGGAATCATTGAATCGTCCTGGGGTGGAAAGCCCATCGAGGGCTTTATTCCCCTCAAGGCCTTTGCCCGCCATGCGGCCCTGCAGCCGATCGTAGCCCTCGCTGCCACCAACAGGCTGGAAGAACTGAAGCGGATGGAGGGGGGCGTCATCATTCGCAATACCGCCGGCATGCCCGGGCGCATCTTCAACAGCCGCCTTGCCCCGGTGGCGCCCTTCGCAGTCGCGGGTGCGATCTGGTATCAGGGGGAATCCAATGCCGGAACGGGGGAAGATCCCCGGAATTATCGCATCAAGATGGAAGCCCTCATCACCGGATGGAGGCAGGCCTTCATGCAACCGAACATGCCCTTCTACTCCGTCCAGCTTCCCGCCTACCGGGACGAAGCCTTTGGCTGGATACGATTGCGCGAAGAGCAGCGGCTCAGCCTCGCAATCCCCCATTCGGGGATGGCCGTCACCATCGACCTGCAGGACACCGACATCCATCCTGCCAACAAGATTGATGTCGGTGAGCGTCTCGCCCGCTGGCCCCTTTCGAGGCAGTATGACCAGGAGCTCATCCCCAGTGGTCCACTTTACAAGGAGACCCGGATTACCGGTTCCACCGTCCGCGTCAGCTTCCATCACCTCGGCGGGGGGCTCATGATTGCCCGCAAGGAAGGCCTCGGCCCTCCCCGGGAAACCCCTGCGACCGATCTTGCCGAATTCGAGCTGGCCGGCTCAGACGGGGTCTGGCATGCCGCAGCTGCCGAAATTGAGAGCGAGGAAGTGGTCGTCACCTCCCCGGCTGTCTCCAGCCCGGTGGCCGTGCGCTACGCCTGCGGTGGTGCCCCGGAAAATCCCAACCTCTACAACCGGGCCGGACTCCCTGCTTCTCCCTTCTGCTCCAACCTCGAATTCCTTCCCTGGGCCCCGCCAGCGGCAGCGAAGTAAATTCCCTCCCCCACATCTCCTCTCCTCATGGAAATCGGCCTCCTCGACACCATCATCTTCATCGCCTTCATCACCGGGGTCGTCGCTGTTTCCGTGTATGCCTCCCGCCGGGAGCGAACGCACGAAGACTACTTCCTGGCCGGGCGGAACCTGAAGTGGTGGGCAATCGGGATTTCCCTGATTGCCTCCTGCCTCTCCACCGAGCAGCTGATCGGGATGAACGGTCAGGCCTATGGAGAGGTCGGCTTGGCGGTGGCGGCCTGGGCCCTGCTCGCGGCGGTCGCAGTAGTGCTCATCGCCCTCTTCATCATGCCCGTCTTTCTCCAACTTGGGATCTGCACCATGCCCGAGTTTCTTGAGCACCGTTTCGGCGGAGCTGCCAGAACCGTAATGGCGATCTACATGATGATCCTCTACGTGGTAGCCATCCTGGCCGTCGTCCTCTTCACCGGTGCGACTGCGCTCCAGGCTCTCTTCGGTCTCGATGTCCTTCTCGGGGTCTGGCTCCTCGGGCTCCTGGCCGGGGGTTACACCATCTTCGGCGGCCTGAAGGCCGTGGTCTGGTCCGATTTCATCCAGGGAATCACGCTTTTCGTCTGCGGCGGAATCGCCACCTGGCTCGGCCTCCGGGCAGTGGGCGGATTTGGAAACCTCGTCTCCGAAAACCGCGAGCAGTTCCAGCTCATTCTTCCCGCCGACCACGCCGGGCTTCCCTGGACCGGTCTCGTCGGCGGCATCTGGATCGCCTTCTTTTTCTATTGGGGCTTCAACCAGTTCATCACCCAGCGCACTCTGGCAGCCCGGAGCCTCGCCCATGGGCAGAAGGGGATGATGCTCGCCGGCGCCCTCCTGGTGGCCTCCGTCCTGATCATTGTCCTTCCCGGCCTGATGGCCCATCAGCTCTACGCAGACGAAGTCAATAAGGCGGATCAGTCCTACGCGGTCTTCGTGAAGAACATCATGCCGGTCGGGCTGCGCGGTATCTTCTTCGCAGCTATTTTTGGTGCTCTCATGAGCAGCCTTGATTCCATCCTCAACTCTGCCTCCACCATTTTCACAATGGATCTCTACCGGAAATTTCTCCGCCCCGAGGCCTCCGAAAAAAAACTGATCCGGGTGGGCCGGATCACCACCAGCGTGTTCGTGGTGGCGGGCTGCCTCGCAGCACCCTTCCTTGCGAGTTTCACCAGTATATTCGATTACCTGCAGAGTAGCTGGGGATACATCTCCCCTCCCATCGTGGGCGTTTTCGTAATCGGAATCCTCGTGCGCCGGGCTCCACCCGTGAGCGGACTGGTCGGGCTACTGATCGGCCCACTCTGCTACGGCCTCCTCATTAATGTGTTTGCTCCCCGCCTCCACTTCCTCCACAGCATGCTCATCACCCTGGGAGTGGTAGTGAGCCTGATGCTCCTGATCACCGCCATAGCCCCCCTGAAGGAACCGGTCCGGTTCGAAGCGAAAAGCGGGATCGACCTTACCCCCAGCCCCGGCGCCCGCTGGGCGGGTGGCGCAATCGTGGCGGTGGTCGCCCTGCTTTATCTCGTCTACCCCTAGCCTTCGAGATACTTCCGGGAACAAAAAAGGACGGCCGGAGGGCCGTCCCTTGAGATTGTCCTCCCTGCAACGGGGCTTACTGCGCGGTTCCGGGCAGGAACCGGTAATACACCTCAAGCATCAGGGTCGCGAGGCAGGTCACATAGTGGACGTTACCGAGGCCGTGCCCCGTATTGCCGGGAAGAGGCCAGGAACCGTCCGGGTTCTGGGCGGCCAGGGTTCCGTCCCGGAACAGTTCATTGTAATCCTTCCAGAACTTGCCCCCGTAGTTGATCATGGCCTGGGAAGCGTAGTAATGGCCATACAGGTCGGTATCCTTGCCCTTGTAATCAAACTTGATGTTCTTGTTGATCAGCTTGCAGGCCTTGCGGGGAACCGAGTGGGCTTCCTTTCCCCAGAGCTGGAAGCAGAGAGCCCCGGCTGCGGACAGGGTCGTGCCGTCACCCTTGGGCTGGGGCCCGGTATAGCCGATTGCTCCACTGGCGTGCTGGTTGTTCTCGAAGGCATCAAGACCGTCCCGGGCCGCCTTCGCCATGTTGCGGAACTCAATTCCGGTATGCTTGCAGGCCTTCAGGGCCTGAAGGGTCCACGCCATCACCGAACTGTCATTCCGACGCTCTTCGGAAAACCGATAGGTCCATCCCCCCGAGGCATTCTGTCCATCAATGATGGTCTGGCCTCCCAGTTGAACGGCCTCGTGCAGGCCGGGAAGATTCACCCCGAGCTGACTGCAGAAGGTATAGGCTTCCGCAATGGCGTAGGTCGCGATGGCGTGCTCATACACCCACTGGTTGGACTGCAGGTCGCTCCCGAGGCGCCCCTTGTTCTGGGCACTCTTGTTGACAAGGTAGGTAATCGCATTGGTCACCGTCTCCCCATACTTTTCGGAGAGGGGAGTTTCGCAGTGACCGAGGTAGGCGAGGAGCGCCAGGCCGGTGTAGGCCACCTTGTGGCCACCACCCCAGGAGCCGTCGCCCGCCTGCGTGGTCTGAAGCCAGTCGAGGGCCTTGACCACAGCAGTCTCACATTCTTCGGTCCCACCGTTTTCCTTCAGCCGCTGCATCCGGTCTTCCGGGGAACAACGCTTGCGCATCACAGCCGGGATATTTCCAAAGCCACCACCCCCGCCGTCGCCGCCGCTTCCCCATCCCTGGCCGAAGTCATCACCGCTCCCGAAATCGAGATTGGGCTCTGCATCGGTTTCCGGAACNGGCACCGCGGTGGGAGAAGGAGTAGTTGAGGCAATCACCTTGGCCATGGACGAGGAAGGCGCGGAGGGCTTCCGCTGGATCTGCGGGTTCACCTCCTTCTGGTCCATGGTGTCCTCGTCCGGGGCACCGGCCTGGTAAGTGACGATGGTTGGAGAATTAACCATCAGACTGGGGAGGAGAATGAAGAGGAGAATCAGCACCACGAGAGCGATCATCAGGAGGGCGATCACTATGCTGGTGACAACNGAATTGCGTCGCTGCGCTTCCAAGCGGGCTTCTGCTTCAGGACTGAGTTGGGCGTGAAGGCTCATACCGGGTCGGATTGGAGGGATTTGAGGGAGGGGTCCTTATGCGTCCATTCAAATGGTTCGAAAAGACAATTTCCCGCCAGATTACCCCTCCGGGCTAGAAATACCGCTCAAAAATGCTGTTTTCCCATATTTCAGACGAGAAGAACGCCCCCAGGAGGGAACTGCGGAGCACGACTGCCCTGCGCTGCGCCCCCGTCCTTCGGTTCCATTCCGNGCTGCNCCCAGGCGACCGGNTTCTCTCCGGTCCTCGTTTTCCACCCCCGTCTTCCATCCCCCGCTTCCTGCTCCAAGGTTCGCAGGAACTGCGAAATTCATGCGCAACCCACGGCCGCTTGCTTGGATCCTAGTCCTCCGGTTCCGCGTTCGGATCGTCGTCCGGATCGCGTGTCCAGATGATGGAAGTGCCGGGCTGCTGGTCCTCGGGGACAATGATCTCGCCCGAGCGCTTGATCAGTTCGGTCACTTTCCGCACCTCGGTGTGCCCATCCACAAAGAGGAGCACCCCCTTCTGATTGTGACGGGTGGCGAAGGCTCGCGGGTTGGCCTTGGGAGAGCCATTGAACTTGCGCTGGGCCTTGGAGTGCTGCTCGTCCTTTGGAAGGCCCCGCTCAAGGAAGATCACGGTGTTGACNGGCTGCTGGATGGAAGCCAGCGTGCCGGGATCCTTGTAGCCGTCCGGGCTGCGCCGCTGCAACCGGCTGTTCATACCGACGCTGAAATAGGGCCGCTCCAGCTTCTTATCACCCTTGTGGTAGGGTGCACCCCGCATGAAGACCGGATAGGCCGGATCATAGAACTGATGAGGGGCATTGTCCGCGCCGAGCTCGGCAACCGATGGGAACCCCATGCGCTCAGGTAGAACATTGTACCAGGCCTCCCCGGCTTCTTCACTTGCCGCAACCGTCCAGTCCTCGTCATCAGCCGAGATGTTCGGAACGTCAGCGTTCTCAAGAGGGAGCCGGCCACCGTGATCGCTGGTATAGTCCACGAAGGACTGACCCAGGTCCTTGATTTTCTGCGTAGCGCGAGTCAGGTTCGCGCTCTCAACCATGCTGGTAGTCACCTGAAAGGTAATCCCGGCCAGCACGATGACGATCGCNACGGCCACAAGCAACTCCAGCAGGGTAAAGCCCCGGGCCGGTTTGCCTTTGCACCTTGAGTTCATGGGTTTTAGTTGTCGAAGCTTCTCTGCGTCGAAGTAAGGATCACACGATTATTACCGGAAGCGACCTGAAGCTTCTCCATAAAATCTGATACTTTTGCCCCGGATTTCAAGAGAATTCCCCACCTCAGCTCGGTCATCATGCCTGCCTGGATCGATTCCACGCTGATAAGTTCCGTGGCATCAGCAAATTCTTCGAAAACCGGGCCAAAGGCCTGATCATACTGAATATCGTTATTCACACGGATTCTGAGCTGGTGCGAAGCCCGTTTCGGGGCAAACGCCTCCTTTTTGGAGAGAATGTAGATAGCCGCCACCATCACGATCGTGGTGGCAGCCGCAGTTGGATACAACCGGGCTCCGACCACCATTCCCGTCATCATGGAGAAGAGGATGAAGGCCAGGTCCCGGGCCTGGCCCAGGTTCCGCCGGAAGCGGATCATGGCAAAGGCCGCGAACATGCCGAAGCCAATCGCCTGCGCCTTGGGGTGATTGCCTACCACCAGAATGAGAATGGTGGTCACTGTCCCGACGATCACCAGGGTGTGCACATAGTCCTGAGAATATCGCGTTCCCCGGTAGGTGGCCTTATAGAGCGTCCCGATGATCAGGTTGAGCCCGAAGCTCACACCCAAGGCAAAGACCACCTCCGCAAACCCGGGGGTGTCAAGGTCGAATCCGAGTCGTTCCCGGATGGTCTCAAAAGTATCAGTAATGGATGCTAGGTATGTCATGAGTCTGAAGAAATAGAACGGTTACGCGGCATCACTCTGTCGACGCCCTGCCTGCCCAAGCTGGGCCCCTAGGATAGGGTCATGCTTTTCAAGGGAAGTACAATACT
>PAQU01000004.1 GCA_002709395.1 Roseibacillus sp.
AATGACTCCTCAATTTATGCCTGCAAAGCACTCCGGGCTTTTCCTGCCCGGCCCAAAGAGTCTCCTCATCTTGATTACGGCCATGCTGGTGAATGGATGGGGATCAGTCCATGTGCTGGCCGAACCTGACACCTGGGGAAAGACCACCACGATTCAAGCCGAATTCCATGCTGCCAGCGATGTTCCCAAAAGCCAGATCGCCCTCACCAGGGAATGGTATGAAGTCGCCTCCGGAGCCTGGGGAAACTTCGGCCCTCTGGAATTCTGGATTGTCGGGCGCGATGAACAGGCTGCCCGGGAGCTGGACAAGAGATATTGTGAGATAAGGAAGCGTAAGGACCCCGGGATCAGCTTCCGACCCTGCCTTCACCGGGGCCATAATTTCCTTTCCTATGCAAGAAACGGGAATACAGGGCTGAACACCCGGAGGAACGAACACGAGAAGTGGTCGGGGTTCATCATCACCATGTCAGGCAAGTTTCCCGGACCAGGGGAAGAGGACTACAAGCCTGCCGTCCTCCACGAATACTTTCACGTCTACCAGCACGCACACATCCACAGCAGGAATGAAGCAGCAAGAGAGAAACTCAGCCGGGTTAACCCGTGGTGGGGAGAAGGAGGAGCCGAGTACATGGCCCAGTTGCTCTACTCGCGACAGGAGGGAGTGAGACCGGGCTACCTGAGAGAGATCATGCAACGGAAACTGAGATCCTTGAAGGACCTGCGCAGGGGAGAAAGCATAAGGGACATCCCTTATGGGAGGAGGGCAAGGGTCGCTTATGACCTCGGCACCTGGTTCATTGCATTCATCATCAGCAAATCCAGTGAGAACGCCTACCGCGTCAGATTTTTCAAGGACCTCAACGCCGAAGGATTTGAAGGAGCATTCCTGAAAAGTTTCGGCCAGTCCTCCCAGGAGCTTCTCGATGAATTTCATGGTCACTTCCTCAACCTCGATCTTGAGGAGATGATGAAGATCATCCCGTAGTACCCCGGCGTGAATCCGACCGGGAAGACCGGGTTTTCCGGGTGGCGTAGCACCCTGCTCTACGCTAAGAACCCCTTGTGTGCTCCTCCCTGCGCTATCTAGCCCCGCTGGCAACCCTTGTCGCCATCGCGGTCGTGTCCCTGGGCGGAGGACGGGAGACTCCTTCCAGGCTAACGGCCTATGTAGGAGCACATATCATTCCGGTAACTGCTCCGGAGATCGAGGACGGAGTTCTCCTAGTGAAAGGCGAGACCATCGCAGCGGTAGGCAAGCGGGGCGAGGTTGTGATCCCGGAGAATGCCGAGGTCATCGACCTGAAAGGCAAGGTCCTCTTCCCGGGACTGGTCTGCACTCACTCTCATATCGGGAAAGTCCAGGGTGGAGACGGGTCTTCCCCCATCCAGCCGGGCGTGCGGGTTCTTGATTCCATTGACGTTCTGGATAGCACCTTTGAAAAGGCCCGCGCCGGGGGCATCACCATGGCCAACCTCATGTCTGGATCGGGGCACCTTCTTTCCGGTCAGACCGCATACCTGAAGCTGCGGGACGGAAAAACCATCGAGGACCTCGCCGTGCGCAACGAGGACGGTTCAATGGCGGGCGGCATCAAGATGGCTAACGGGACCAACTCCATCAGGGGCTCAGGCGGCTCTCCCGGTACACGCGGCAAATCGGCCGCCCTTGTCCGGGCCCAGTTCATCAAGGCTCAGCGCTACCGGGAAAAGCTGGCCAAGGGCGGAGATGACCCTCCAGAACGCGACCTTGCCATGGAAGCCCTCGTGGAGGTGCTCGAGGGCAAGCGGGTGGTGCACCACCATACCCACCGCCACGACGATATCATCACTGTGCTGCGGCTGAAAAAGGAATTCGGCTTCAAGGTTGTTCTGCACCACGTCTCTGAGGCGTGGAAAGTCGCAGATGAAATCGCGGAGGCCGGGGTCTCCTGCTCCATCATCTATCTCGACTCCCCGGGCGGAAAACTGGAAGCCCGGGACCTTGAGTGGAAGAACGGCGCTGAACTGGAAAAACGGGGAGTGCTCACCGCCTTTCACACCGATGACCCCATCAACGATTCCCGCTGGTTCCTGCGCAGTGCCGGCCTGGCAGTGCGCTCGGGAATGTCCCGCCAGAAAGCCCTCGAGGCCGTAACTATCGCGGGCGCGGAAATGATGGACCAGGCCGGGCAGACCGGATCCCTTACGGCCGGGAAAAAAGCAGATTTCATCGTTCTGAACGGAGACCCTCTCTCCATCTACACAAGGATTCTGGAAACACACGTAGAGGGGAAAAAGGTATTCGATCTCGATAACCCGGAGGACAAGCTGTGGGCCGAGGGAGGATTCGGGGCCGGTCATCGGAGGCAGGTCAGTGGCTGCTGCTTTACCAAGTAGAAAGACGATCTGATGAAGGCTATCTTATTACTGGCAGTACTCCTCCTCCCCCTCTGCCCGGCATCCACCAATGCCCAGGTGGCGGTGCAGGCCGAGAGGCTTTACCCGATGACTGGCGACCTCAGGCCAATCGAAAATGGGGTAGTCCTCTGTGGAAAGAATGGCAGGATCGAGAAGGTGGGACCTCCCGGAGAAGTCCCCATTCCCGAAGGATACCGTATCCTCAAGGCAAAGGTCGCAACGCCGGGATTCATCGATGCCCATGCCACCGTCGGCCTCTCTGGAATCCTGAACATCGACCGCCAGGACCAGGAGCAACTGGAAAAATCCTCTCCAATCCAACCCGAACTGCGAGCCATCGACGCCTACAATGGCCGCGACCCCCTGGTGAAGTGGGTGCGTGAACTGGGAATCACCACCGTTCACACCGGACATGCCCCGGGTGCCCTGATGGCAGGGCAGACCATGATCCTGAAGACCAACGTAACCGCCATCACCAACGAGGAAAAAGACACCCTCCGTCCTTTCGCCATGGTGGCAGGCACTCTCGGATCGGATGGGTTTGGTGGAGGAGGCAAATCTCCCGGTAGCCGCGCCAAGTCCCTTGCCATGCTTCGGGAACAACTCTTCAAGGTGCAGGGTCACCTTCGGAAAAGAAAAAAACTCGAGGAAGGCGAAACTGCCGAACCCGACCTGCGACTGGATGCCCTTGCTGAGGTTCTCGAAGGAAAGGTTCCCCTCCTTGTCACGGCTCAACGGCATCACGACATTGCTGCCGCTCTACGTCTCCAGAAGGAATTCGGATTCCGCCTTGTCCTCGACGGAGCCTCCGAGGCCTACCTGCTGCTTGAGGAAATCAAGAAGGCCGGGGTTCCCGTGCTCGTGCACCCCACCATGGCCCGACCCTACGGAGAGAGAGAAAACATGACCTTCACCCTTGCGGCCAAGCTGCACGCAGCCGGGATACCGTTTGCCTTCCAATCCGGGTATGAAGGCTATGTCCCCAAGACCAGGGTGGTACACTTCGAGGCCGCGCTCGCAGTAGCCTATGGGCTCCCCCATGAAATCGCCCTTGCGGGATGCACCTCCGCTGCGGCCCGGTTGCTTGGGATCGCAGATCGGGTGGGATCCCTGCAACCAGGCCTTGAAGCCGATCTTGCTCTCTTCGACGGAGACCCGCTCGAAACCGTGACCCACTGTATCGGGGTGATCATCAACGGCGTGGTTGTCTCCGAGGAGGTGAAATGACACCTCCAGAGTTCGTGCAACCCTACCCTGTGATCTTACGCTGATCACATCACCAATCCCTCCCCTATTCCGTAGATCCCACCTTCCTCATGAGATTCTTCCCCATCCTCTGCTGTATCCTTCTTCCCGCCCTGCCTGCTGTCGCGAAGAATTTTCCGAAGGCAGAGAAAACTGCCCACCGGCAGGGAAACAAGGCCTTCAAAAAATCCGTTCAGGAGATCACGGAAAAGGATCTGCGCATGTATGCAACCCGACTCGCCTCTGCGGAATACGAAGGACGCGGAACGGGGGACAAGGGCGAGCGTATGGCAACCTCCTACCTCGCAGCCTTCTTCAGGGGGCTCGGCCTTTCCCCGGAAGGAAATGACCAGTCCTATTTCCAGACCTTCGATTTCCCTGCCGGAATGAAGATGGAAGGGAAGAACAATCTCACCTTCGAAGACAGAGTTCCGGCAGGGTTCGAAAAGACAATCAGCCCGGGCAGGCACTACCAGCCACTTTCATTCTCCACCTCAGGAGAAATCAAAGGCGGATTGGTATTCGCCGGCTTCGGCATCTCTGCCGGGGATTATGACAGCTTCGATGGACTGGAGGTCAAGGGCCGCTGGGTTGTCGTCCTGCGAGGCAATCCCGGGGCGCGTCCCCAGTTACGCGGCTCCGGCCCGTTAATCGTCAAGGCCAACCTCGCCAGAGAAAAGGGTGCGGCAGGCATAATCTTCGTCAAGGGAACCAACAAGGAGGTCTCGACCGAACTTTTGCCTCCCAGCCAGGACATCGGGGGAGGAACAATCCTGCCCGCGCTCACCATTACCGACCAGCTGGCAGCCGCTATTCTCAGCGGCAACCCGGAACCAGGTTCCCTGAAAAACCTCTTCGAGTCCTATTCAAGCGCGGATAGAATCAAGGGGTTTGCCCTGAAAGGGGAAATCTCCGCACATATCGGGGTAGTCAGGAATCGCGATGAGGGGCGCAATGTGCTGGCGCGGCTGGTTACGGGAGAGAAACCCGCCAAGGAGGCTATCATGATTGGAGCTCATATTGATCACCTTGGTTACGGGAACCGCGGAGGAACCCGGGCCCGGGGCGAGGAAGCAAGCGAAATGCACCTGGGAGCGGACGACAATGCCTCCGGCGTGGCTGCCATGATGGAACTCGCCCAATACTTTGCAGCCCGGAAGGCCGATGGAACCCTCGAAGTGAAGAGAGACCTTATCTTTGCAGGCTGGTCGGGAGAGGAACTGGGGCTTTATGGATCAACCCATTATGCCAGAGAGGCGGGGAAGGAGAGCGCCCTCTACCCAAGGGTAGCTGCCTACCTGAATCTCGACATGGTGGGCCGCCTCAAGGAGGAGGGGCTCAATATCCAGGGAACCGGATCAAGCAACGACTGGAAAGACATGCTCGACCGGCTCCAACAGGAGGAAGAAATCAAGATTCTTCGCTCTGCCAACCCCTACCTGCCCACTGACACTGCACCACTCTACGATGCAGGAGTCCCTGTGCTCTCCATCTTTACCGGTCTGCATGACGACTACCATACCCCCCGGGATACCATCGAGACTCTCAACTTCCCGGGTCTCCTCAAGGTTACCGGCTATGTGCGGGACATGACCATGGAACTCGCACGACTTCCCGAGGCCCCCGGCTATGTGAAGGTAGAGCGCAACCGGGGCCGTAATGCTCCGCCGGTCCGCCTGGGCATCCAGTTTGAAGCCATCGAGGAGGGCATTCGGGTCAGCCGTGTTCAGGAGGAATCTGCCGCCGCACGATCAGGCCTGCAGGAAAATGATCTTCTCCGAAAGCTGAATGGCGCAGACGTCCGGAACAGAGATGAGCTCATTGCTGTTCTCCGCAAACTTGAACCGGGAAAGGAGTATCCCCTTACGATCATCCGCATGGAAAAGGAGATCACCTTGCGTATCGCCCCGGAAAAGCGATAGGCCTGCGGCTCCTCTATTTCCCGATCGCCCTTAGCGCCCTGGGTAAGTCGAGGGACGCCGCAAGCAACAGGCAATAGGCGAGGAGTTCTGAAAGCTCCTCATAGAAGACGTGATATTGGAACCCGAAGAGATCTTCCTCAAAGGCTCCGCTCATTACCACGAGAAGAAAGGCTGCCTCGAGGAGATAGATTCCGGGAGACGACCGGAGATACCCCAGCCAATGGTCAAGATAGTGCCTCGCATCCCTCAGGACCTGAATCACAAGACCGAGGGCGACCACGAAAAAGATCGCTCTCCCTTCCTCTGCGAGGAGGAAAATCACCCACCTGGGAACCTCCAATTCATCCACATCCACCTCACGGAATGAAAAAATAAAGCACAGCACCGCCAGGAGCAGCGCCAGGGCACGGTCTCTCATCCTCAAGGCGAAGGCCGCGCCCACGAATCCCACGCAACTGACCAGCAGCACCGCTACCTGGCTATTCTCCATCCAGCCATTTTCTGCGTAGAGAATATCCATCCCGCGCCCAACCACCAGGTACCAGAATGCCAGGTTCAGAACCAGAAGCACGGAAAGAACGATCCTGTTCCGGCCATCAAGGAACAGGATCCCTGTCGCGAGTAATACGCAGAAAAGGGTCGCAATAAGAACGGTATCCATGGGGAAGGGTTTCAGTCCTTGCCAGTCATTCGGTCATCCGGATTCATGGAAGAGCGGGCAGTCTGAGTTGCAGGAGAAACTGGGGGAAGGGGGATGACTCCAGATGAAGAAAGAGCGCCATCAGCGCATACATTCCAATATCATGGATGATGGCAATATCCAAGATCGGGATCTGCTACCGTCTAGGACTCCGGAAGAGCGCTCGGGCCCCAGGCCGCCTTCTCTCTCTTCCATTGCCCGGGATCCGGACTCATCCACTCCTCAGGATCCACTCCCAACCCGTCTGCCACGCGATTGATATAATTGAAATAGCCTATCACCTGCACAGCAATGGTAACTGCTTCCTCGCTGAATCCCTCCTCCCGCAATCCCACAACATCATCCTCTCCGACCGCACCCGGGGAAAGCGTAAGTTTCGCCGCATAATCACAGAGAGCCCGATCGGCAGGAGAGAGATTCATTGCCCGGTAATCGAGTACCAGTTGCTGCGCCCCGGATTCATCCCCGGATTCGCGACCGAACTCGGCCGCATGGGAGAGCGTTCAGTAATAGCAATCGTTGATATTACTCACGACCGCCGCCAGCATCTCACGACGGGCCGCAGAAAGCCCGTTGGATGACTTCATGAGCTTGAGGTAGAAGGTCATGGATCCCTCAAGGGCCTCCGGTTCCCTGCTCATCACCTTGATGATGTGCGCTACTCCCCCGGCCCGTGTCCGGGCCGCCCCATAAATCCCGGCAAGGGCCCCCTCTGCCTCCTCTTCCAGAACCTGTGCGATATAGGCCATGCATAATTAAACCCCGGATCGCCGACCCAGGCGATCCCGGAAGCTTCTTCCTCGAGGCTCCGGGAGGAGATATTACCTGCAACACAGGCAACCACTTCATGAATCTTGAGGGTTGAACTTGGTTGAAGACTTGGACCGAGAATCCCCGGTTCTGCCCCGACGGGGCCAGGACATCGCACGATAGGGTCTCCCTCCTCGCTCATCTTTGTTCCAACAATCTCATAAATGAGCATGACAGCTGCCGATCAGGCCTTCAGTCTGGAAGGGATGGAGAGACTCATACCCGATCGGTTGGGCACAGCGGCCGCACTGCTTCTCGCCTTGCTGATGCTTCTTCCCAGCCAGCTTCAGGCCCAGCAGAAGGATCCCGCCCTGGATCTCTACTACCTCGCCACCGGTGCCTACAACCGCAAGCTCTACCCCGCAGCCATCGGAGGCTTCCAGGAATTCCTCCAGAAGCACGCCAATCATGCGAAGGCGGACCAGGCCCGACAGGGATTGGCTCTCAGCTTTTATGCACAGAAACAATACGCTCAAGCTATCCCCCAACTCAGCGCCCTGCTCGCCAAGCCAAATCTCCCCAAGGAGGTCAGCCGCGATCGCATCATCCTGATGCAGGGTCAATGCCTCCTGCGCAGCGGCCAGAAAGACCAGGCCCGAGCCCACTTCATCAAGGAGGAGGCCCGCCTGAAGAATCCAGCTTATAAGGCTTCTGCCCTCGCCGCCATCTGTGACATCTGTTTCGGCAAGCGCGAATGGGATCAGGTCGACTCCTGGGCCAAGAGACTGGTGAAGGCAAAGCTCACTCCCAACCAGATGGCCCGTGGGCTGTATCAGCAGGGATTTGCCAATTACCAGCTGAAGAAATACGAGCCTGCCGCCGGAGTCCTGGAAAAGGTCACCCCGCTCGCGGCCGACGCGATTTGGAAAACCCGCTCCTCCTACCTTCTNGGCGAGTGCTACACGGTTCTTAAAAATCACGAAAAGGCCGAGCCCGCCTTCCTCGCGGCCCTTCCCGGGTTGGAGGGTCCCGACAAGACCGAGTGCCACTACCGCCTTGGAGTTACCCGGTTCATTCTGGACCAGTGGGCTCCGGCTGCGGAGCAGTTCGAGGCATTCCTCAAGGAAGAGCCCAAGACCCGGGCAAAGGACCAGAAGAAGGAGAATCCCAACATCAGGGAAGCTCAGCTCTACATCGGAAGGTGCCTGCTGGAGCAGGAGGACTTCAAGGGCGCCGAGAACCGCCTCAGACAGCTTATCAACCTTGAGGGCCAGTTAGGAGCCAAGGCCAACCTCTGGTTCGCCCGCGTCTTTTCCCGCCCGGAAAAGCCAAACTACGACCGGGCAGCTGCCTCCCTGGAACCTGCGGTCAAGAAATACCACAACATCGCCCCGGTTAATGACGACCTGCGATTCGATTACGCCAATGCCCTGATGAGCCGCAATAATCCCGACTGGAAGACCGCGGCCGAAGCCCTCGGCCGGATCAATGGCGGAACCTTCGGGCAGTTTGCGGAAGTCCTGGCCCAGCGAGCCACCTGCTACCACAAGCTCAAGGACTACAACACCAGCCTGAACCTCGCCAACGAACACATCACCAAGTTCAAGGACCACGAGATGATCGGCGACACCAGGTTCCTGCGTGCCGAGAACATGTTCCTGCTGAACCAGCTCGACAATGCGATCAAGGGCTACCAAGAGTTCCTCGCCGCAAGCAAGGAGCATCCCAACACCCTCGCAGCCTCCTTCCGGGTGGCCCAGATTCATCACCATCAGGACCGCTGGGATCAATCCCTCGCCGCTGCCAAGCCCCTTCTCGCCAGCAAACCGGAAGGCCCCCTCTTCGCCCAGCTCGCCTTTCTTGTTGGAAACTGCTATTTCCGCAAGGAGCAGTGGAAGGAATGCCTGGAACCGTTGGAAGCGTTCATTGCCACCAAGGTGAAAAAGCAGGACAAGAACCGCCAGCAGGTAACCGCTGACACTAATGTGGACACCGCCCTCATCCAGCTGGCGGTCGCCTACGACCGCGTCGAGAACCCGGACCCGACCAAGTCCCTTGAACACCTTGACACCCTCACCCGCTTCTACCCCAAGCCCACCCCCCATCTCCCTCTGGCCCTCGCCGAGCAGGGTCGCCTCGCCTACGAACAGGAAAACCTCTCTCTCGCAAGGCAGTCGCTTGAACGCTTTCTCAATGAGGACAAACAGAACAAGGAACCCTTCAAGAGCGGAGCCCCACCCCAGAGATTCCGGGTGAACTANTTCCTTGGATGGGTCAACGCCACTGAGAAAAAGCATGAACCTGCCGCCCTGCATTTCGGCGAGGTGGCCAAGCATCACCAGCATGAACTGGCTGCGGATGCGGCCCTGCAGCAGGGACTGGCCTACATCCATCTCGAGCAGTTTGACNAGTCCGGAAAACTGTTTCCCCAGATCCTGCAACGCTACCCCAAGCACGAGAAGCTCCAGCGCGTCACCTACTATGCCGGCCTTTCACTCGCCCGCCTGGAGCAATGGGGCCCCGCCTCCGGACACCTCCGCAAGGTTGCCGACACCTGGCCTGATTCCGAATTTGCCGACCAAGCCCTCTACGAATGGGCATGGTGCGAACGCAAGCAGAAGCGGGAAGCGGAAGCCGTCAAACTCTATGAGCGTTTCCTTGGCAAGTACCAGCAGAGTTCTCTCCTGGTCAAGGTTCAGAGCGAACTCGCCGGCCTCAACCTCAAGAGCGGCGCTCAGGACATGGTCATCGAACGGCTCACCAAGGCCCTGGCCGCAGTCAAGGAGGAAGCCCTCAANGAAGATCTCCGCTATCAGCTGGCCAGCGCCCACTTCAGCAAGGCTGATTACGAGAAGTCCGCTGAGATGTTTGAGCAACTGCTAATTGACTACCCCGACTCCAAGCTCCGGGCCTCCATGTGCTTTCAGGCTGGCGAATCACGCTACAAGCTTAAGGAAACCGCACCCGCCAAGGGGCATTTTGCCGAGGGCATGAAGCAGGGCGGACTCCAGCCTGCCCTTGCAGAGTCCATGATGATGCGCCTTGCGGAGATGCAGAGTGCCACCGCCGATCACGCCAGCGCCCGCCANACCTACCAACGCTTCATCGGGCNATTTCCAGAAAGNAAATGGAGGCGCAACGCCCAGTTCGGCCTCGCCTGGTCCCTGGAGAATTCGGACAATCCCGGTGAAGCTATCCGGAACTACGCCCCCCTCCTCGACCCCGAGGCTCCCGTGGACCTCTGGACAGTGCGGGCCCGCTTCCAGACCGGGGAGNGCTACTTCAACATGCAGAAATATGAAGAAGCGGTGAAGGAGTTCCTCAACGTTGAGATCCACTACAAGAAATACCCCTCCTGGCAGGCCAAGGGAGTCCTCGAGATCGGCCGGGTTCTCCTCGCCCAGAACAAAACTGATGAGGCCAAGGAACGCTTCATGGACGTCATCACCCGTTACTCCAAGGAAAAGGCGGCCATCGTCGCCCGCCAGTATCTCGATCAGCTCCGCGCCAGCGGATAAGAACTCTTCTCCCACACCCTAACACTGCAACCCTCTAATTTCCCCATGACCTACTACACCACCACCCAGCCCTGGAAAACGGCTCTCAGTCTGGCCGTCCTTGTCTTACTTGCCCTGACTCCAAGCCTGCTTGCCGCGGAGGCCGGCACAGATGCCGGCGTCGAGAAGGAAACCATGTGGACCCTGATCCAGAAGGGAGGACCGGTCATGATTCCCCTCGGAATTGCCTCCATCATCGCCCTCGCCCTGGCCATTGAACGCTTCATTTCACTGAAGCGGGACAAG
This sequence comes from Roseibacillus sp., assembly GCA_002709395.1. Lineage (GTDB taxonomy): Bacteria > Verrucomicrobiota > Verrucomicrobiia > Verrucomicrobiales > Akkermansiaceae > Roseibacillus_B. The sequence continues at coordinate 10,821 of PAQU01000004.1, forward strand.
GTCCTCCCCGACGGTTTTCTCAAGGGGTTTGGCCAAGCCTGGGACTCAGATCCTTCCGGTCAAGCCGCCGAGCAGTTCTGTGAACAGAATNCCGGAAGTGCGGGTCATGTCTTCAAGGCCGGCCTCCAGTGGCGAGATGCCGGGCATGAGGCCGTGGCCAAGGCCATCGAGGACGCCGGCATCCGGGAGGCCGACAAACTGAAGCGCAGCTTGCGTGGTCTCTCCATTATCGCTGCAGTTTCTCCCCTGCTCGGACTCCTCGGAACNGTCTACGGCATGATCGACGCCTTTCAGCGCACTTCCCAGAGTGGCGGGGCAGCCAAGACCGCAGAGCTCGCCACCGGGATTTACGAGGCCTTGGTCACCACTGCTGCCGGACTCACCATCGCAATTCCGGCCCTGCTGCTCTACCAGTTCCTGCAGTCCAAGGTCGACGGACTCATCGACCACATAGACGAGGTCGGGACCGAGTTCATTGTCAATCATGCCCGCAATTCCAGCGGACCGGCCACCGCCTGACCAACCCCAGCCTGATACCTGAGGCCATGAGAATTCGCAGCCGCGATAACGACCAGGGCGAGATCATCAATATCTCGAGCATGATCGATGTCATGTTCATCCTGATCATCTTCTTCCTCGTCACCACCACCTTCAAGGAGGAGGAAGTTGACCACCTCGTCAAACTCCCCGTCGAGTCACGCAACCAGTCCCTCACCCAGACCGCGGGCAACCTGATCAAGGTCAACATCCGGGACAACGGTTCCATGGTCGTGATGGGTCAGAAGGTTTCGGAAGATGAACTCTCCAAGTGGATGAAAGAGGAGGTTGAAAAGAAGCCCGAACTCAAGGTCCTAGTCCGTTGTGACAAGGAGTCCAAGCACCTCTACCTCGCCAACGTGATGTCCATCTGCCGTCATGTAGGTGTTCCTGAGGCCAACATCGCGGTTCGCACTGAAAAGTAACCTTTCGGGATCATGAGCGAGCAGAGGCCCAATTCCCAGTCATCAGGCACACGACAGGCAACTTACCTGCCCGGGGATCCCGGAGACGACCCCAATCCGGATGGAAGGATTCTGGGGACAACGCGCAAGCAGCGTTTCCGGTTCTATTTCTGGCTGGCGGTGACCCTGGTGGTTGTATTCCTCCTCGGGGCCCTCATCTATCTCCGTCCCGACCGCTGGCACACCTATACCGATGGGNTCGCCTTTCAACAGGTCGCCCGGGACGTCACCCCCGGTTACGTCCTCTGGGAAGAGGCCGAACCAGCTGGCAGCGGATTTGCCCCCGGGGATGANATCAGCACGCCCGTGATCTCCTCCAACGGAGCGCGCATGATCTACAGCGCCGGGGAACAGAAAGGTGATGCCAATCTTTTCCTTCGGGAGTGGGACGGCTCCANCTGGAAGGAGCCCCGACCCATGCGGGCCCTCAACAGCGCCTTCCACGAACTCGCCCCTTCCCTCAGNGGNGANGGGGAACTTCTGTATTTCACCAGTGATCGGCCCGGAGGACAGGGAGGCTTCGACATCTGGGTCTCCAAGTGGGACGGAGCCGAATATGCGTGGCCGCTTCCGCTCACCCCGCGGGTTAACACCCCTTTTGACGAAATCGACCCGGATATCGCGCCCGACAACCTCGTCCTCTACTTCTCCTCCAACCGTCCGCGCCGAGCCACCGATACTTCCGAGAAGATCGCCGCAATGCTCGAGAACGTAGAGGATCGCAAGGGCAACTTTGACCTCTACTCCGCCGACACCGCTGGCGATACGCCCTTTGACCTGATTGTGGAGCGCCAGCTGAGCATGCTTTATTCCCTGCGCGAAAGCGCTCTCGCCAACCCCGAGATCATGGCCAAACTCGGTGGAACTACGCAGACCGAGGCCGCAGTGGACAAGGGCCTTGCCTACCTCGCCAACACCCAGGAGGAAGATGGGCGCTGGAACATCGCCAAGTCCGGGGGCCAGGGGAACCACGACCAGGCTGCCACCGCCTTCGCCCTCCTCGCCTTCTATGGCCGGGGCGAGGTTCACGATGAGGAATGTAAATACCAGGATACCGTGAAACGGGGAATCGAGTGGCTGGTCGGACAGCAGAACGGGGCCACTGGCGACCTTCGTGGTGACAAGCCCCAGGGCAATGCCATGTATGACCACGGCATCGCTTCGCTCGCCGTAGTCGAGGCCTACGGGGTCACCAAGGATACCGCCCTGCGCCCCAAGGCCCAGGCCGCCATCGATTTCATTACGGAAACCCAGCACGAGGAAGGTGGCTGGCGTTACCAGCCCAACCAGAAGGGAGACCTCTCGGTAACTGGCTGGTATATCATGGCCCTCGCCAGTGCCCAGATGTCGGGACTTGAGGTCCCGGACAAGACCATCGAGGGGGCAGCCAGATTCCTCGCCAGCGTCAGTCACGGCAAGAACAAGGGTGCCTACGGCTACACTGGACCCGGTGGAGGAACCGCCGCCATGAATGCGGCCGGCTTCTTCTGCTCCCAGCTGCTGGGACATTCCTCCAATACTGCCAAGGCCTATGAATCCTCGGCCATTGTGGATCGGCAGGGTTTCAAACTGGATGATATCTACTACGCCTACTACGGCAGCGTAGCCTCCTACCAGCATCAGGGTCCCGCCTGGCGCAAGTGGATGGAAAAGATGCATCCGGCGTTTGTGAAAGCGCAGAACTCCGACGGTTCCTGGAACACGGGGGGCGGCCATGGTGGATCAATGGGCAAGGTCATTGTCACCTCCCTGGTCACCCTCTGCCTTGAGGCGCACTACCGCTATACTCCCCTCTATGGCCTGGGCTGGGAGCCTGATCCCAATGGCCCCACTGGAAACAGCAGGGACCTCACCGACCTCGCTGAAACCCCCCTCTTCCGCCACGCCAAGTTTCTCCAGGATCTGAGCTCCCCCGCCAACGACACCGGTCCCGTGCTTACCGACCACGGTGACTTCCTTTATTTCTCCTCCGAGCGGAAGGAAGGAGAGGGAGGAGCCGATATCTGGCGCTCCCGGATCGGTCGGACCGAGGTCAACAAATACAGTCCTCCCAGCAACCTTGGTTCTGAGATCAACGGGAAAGGAGATGAGACCAACCCGGCGGTGCGCAATGCCGGATTCCACCTCCTGTTCAATTCCGATCGCGCAGGCAACGGGAATGCTCTCTACAGCGCCCGCAGTAAGCGTGTGGTCCGCCGCTTCGATCTTACCAAGATGCCCGACCTCAACTGGATCATGGGCAACATCTTCTGGATCCTGGTGCTTCTCGCGTCCCTGACAGGCTTCGCCTGGCTCACCAAGCGAGCCCTGTCAGCAGGCAAGCAGGCGACCCCCTCACCCCTGCCCGACGAAGCTCCTCCCGATCCTGCCGCCTAGCCCCAACCCAAGGGAAGATGGCCATGTCCGAACCCGAAAAACAGAAGCCCGAACAGCCACCGGCAAGCAAGCCGCCTTCCCCGGCGCGCTGGCTCCTGCCCCTTGCTGCCCTCGCAGTGATGCTCGGGATCGGATTCCTTCTCCATGGCAAACTGCGCAACGAGATCTGGTCCTACTTCATTGATGACCAGGGTAACCGAGTGGAGGTGCAGGACGGCAAGGAACGCTATATCCTCTGGCAGGATCCCCGGCAGAATCTTTTCGAGGAAAAGGACTCCACCGAAGAACCAGATCCGGTCAACCAGGCCTCGGGACGCCTGGAATCCGCCTTCTCCCCGGATGGAACAAGCATGATCCTCGTGCGGGAGGACGCCGAAACCAACAAGGCCAATCTTTACCAGTCGAACTGGGATGGACGGCTCTGGACCCGGCCCACCCCTCTCACCGCCCTGAACACGGAATCCAACGAGCAGGGTCCAGCCTTCTCACGCGATGGCAAATATCTCTATTTCAGCTCCGATCGTGAAGGCGGTCAGGGAGGAGCCGACATCTATGTAGCCCGCTGGAGCGGTCAGGAATGGACCGGGGTGGAGGCTCTCGGGACGAGCATCAATTCGCCCGCCCAGGAGACTGGTCCCGCTCTCTCCGCCGACGGAAAACACCTTTACTTCTCTTCCAATCGCGCCGAGAGCGGCAGCGATATCTTCGGATCCCGGCGCATCGAGGAGACGCTGCCGGAAGGCGAAGACCCTACGGGGGAGATTCCGCCCGGAACCGCGCCAAAAGCAGATCCCCCCCCACAAGGAGATACGGTGACCGGGTTGTCCCTGCCTCCCATACCTCTCTTCCGGAATGCCGAGGCCGAAGGACAACTCAACTCCAGAGCCGAGGACCTTCAGGCCACCCTGGCCAGGCGGGGCAACCACGTCTTTCTGGCCTCCGACCGCGACCGCAGGGATAACTCTGGTTTTGGAGTTTACTTCAGTCGCGTGATCGACGGGGAGCGACTTCCTCCCGAACGCGTGGACCTCTACCTCAGGGAAGGAGACGTCCACGACCCCGCTGTCCGGATGGAAGGATTCGATCTCCTCTTCAGCACAAACTCTGGAACCTCCGGCGCGGAAGACGGCTTCAAGCTCTTCCGATCCACCACCCGTGAGGTTATCGGGTACACCAATCTCGATCGCTGGGAGGCCTTCAAGGAATACCTGAAGAATATCGGCTGGTGGATTCTCCTCGCCCTCCTTGCCCTCATCGCCCTCCTGTATCTCCTGGAAGCCTGGCAGGACATCACCAGCCTCTTCCACAAGTGCCTGGCTGGTTCTGCTGCGGTTCACCTCATCATTCTCTTCCTTCTCATGATCTGGCTCATCGCCCGGGAGGTCGGTGGTGACGAGCGGCAATCCCCGGTGGTGACCGTGAGCATCGAGGCCCTCATGGAGGAGGAGGTGGCCCTTGAAAGTGAACCTGAGCAGGTCGAGATCGCGGAAACGAGCAACCTCGTCATGACCGAGAAGTTCGACAGCGACTTCAAGATCCCGGTGTTCAAGCCGCGGGAGAACGCCAAGGTTGTTCCCATTGTGACCCGGACTTCCAGCACCTCCCTGGTTCCCAGCGTACGGCCCTCCAAGCTCAACGAGTCGGAATCGGAACAGGAACAAACCCAGCCTACCAGAGAGCTCACCGTCCTGACCTCCCTCCCCGAGACCTTCCTCCCCGAGCCTGAGGATCCCACCCTTGAGGAAGAGCAGGTCACCGAACAGCAACTGGCGGAAAAACCCGCCGATCCTACCGAGGACGAATTCAAGCCCACCGAGTCCCTTGACCAGGTGGAACCCAAACAAGCGGAAGAGCGGGAGATCGCCGACACGGCGGTTGAGGACGAGTCCGAAGCAAAGGACGTGTCACAGACCGATGCCGCCCCCCAGACTGCCGATACTGGTGGTGATACCGTCAATCCCCACCGCGGTCTGGAAGCCATTGGCTCTCCGCCCGAGCTGGACGGGGCGGGAGACGCGATCACCAATCTCCTCAACCTCCCCGGGGAGGATCAGGCCAACGATCCTCTTCTTCCCGGCAAACTGGCAACCCCGACCAATGATGTCGACAACCAGGCCATCACCAAGCTCATCAAGAAACAGAGTGGCCGGCCTTCCCTCGAAACGATTGAGCAACTGGGCGGATCAGACGCCACCGAGCGTGCCATCGGCTCCGCCCTCGAATGGCTTGCCCGCAACCAGGAGGGAGACGGCCGCTGGGACATGCGTAAACATGGAGCCAATGGAGACTTCGACACCGCCGGGGCCGGGCTGGCCCTTCTCTGTTTCTACGGCTGGGGCGAGACCCATAACAAGGGAGGCAAATACCGGGCAAACGTCCAACGCGCCCTCAACTGGCTACTCAAGCAGCAGAAGGAGAATGGGGAT
>PAQU01000005.1 GCA_002709395.1 Roseibacillus sp.
TCCGGGCGCTCCTTCTTGACCGACTTGACCACCATTTCGTTGAAGGAAATGATGACAATCTGCTCATTTTTGAGTCCGCTGTTGCTGACTACCCTGAGGAGGGCAGGAACAATCTCCGGTCCGCACTTGATTTCGATGTAGATCTTCTTTCCCGGAGGGACGGTGGCCAGAACGTCTTCCAGGAGAGGAATCCGGGTTCCGGCAAATTTCTTGTTTTTCCAGGCCCCGGCATCAAGGCCCTTCAGTTCGGGGTAGGTGGTTTTGCTGAGGGTCAGGTTCCTGCCGGTCAGTTTTCTGGTATTGAGGTCGTGGAAGCACACGATTTTCCCATCCTTGGTAAGATGAAAGTCTCCTTCGATCGCATCTGCCTTCTGCTTCCAAGCCAGGTTGAAGGCTGGCAGCGTATTCTCCGGAGCCTCACCGGAGGCGCCACGGTGCGCGACGATGAAGGGTTCAGCTAAGGCGGGCACGGTAAGAAGAAGCAGAAGGCAGGAGAGCGATTTCATGGTCAAAAGCAGGACCAAGTGAATACCCGGCCGGAGAATTGCGCAATAGCTCAGTGGATTCAGAGTGCCTCGGCGAAAGAGGCAGGCAGGACTGTGACGGGGAGCATCAAAGTTCCTTGAGATACAGGCGGCGCCATTTCACGTGAGCGGATTTTCCGCCATGAACCTGCAGGCCAATGAAGCCCTCCGGAGTAAAATGCTCTTTGTCGGTATCCCTGAAGTCGGCTCGCGCTATTCCATTGAGCCAGGTCTGGATGTGATTGCCACTGCACTTGATGACGATGGTGTTCCAGTCATCCCATTTGAAACTCTCCTGCCCACGGGTGGTGAATTCCTTCCCGGCCTCCTTTCCCCTCTTCAAGGTAAACTTTCCGGGGAAGAGCCAGCCGCGCCTGGCCTCATCGTAAATGCCCGCGGTATAGGAGCGGTTCCTGTCGTTGTCATGTTCGCATTGGTAGCCGAAGACCCGGCCCTTGCCATTGCGTTGCTGGGAACGAAACTGGCACCCGGAATTGCCGGAGGGATCAGCGAACTGGAACTGGAAGACGAAGATGAAGTCCCGGTAGTTCTTTTCGGTGCACAGGAAGGTATTGCCGCGAATGTTCCGGCCGTAGCCCACGATGGCTCCGTCTTCCACCTTGTATTTTCCGGTTCCACCAGCCTTGCGCCAACCGTTGAGGCTCCTGCCATCGAAGAGTGGAGAGAAACCTGCTTTAAGCAAGGTGTCGGGATCTGCCGTGGATGGCACATCGGAGCTTGTGTCAGCTTCGGTCCCTGCAGCGAGAAGGGGAGTCAGGAAGAGCAGGACGGGAAAGACCGAAAATAACTTCATTCTGCTGATGATTGGGGATGAGGGCATTCGTGACGAGGAGAAATAACTTACTGCAATGCCAGCAAATGCTCATGCAAGCTTCTGATCTGTTCTTCCTGATGGATCGCGGAAAGGGTAATCCGCAGGCGGGCGGAGCCCCGGGGAACAGTCGGGAAACGGACCGCGGGAACCAGGTAGCCTGCTTTGAGGAGAGATGAGGAGGCGTTCAGGGCCGATTCGTTTTCTCCAAAAACCAGAGGAACAATTGCGCTTTGAGCCCTGGTGCTCCGCAATGCTGAGAAGGTTGAGAGATGAGCCCATAGACGTTCGCGCAACTTTTGTCCCCGCGAAGAGGAGATAACCCTGATGCCGCAGCTTGACGCTGCTGCCTGGGCTGGTGGAGGTGCTGTCGAGTAGATAAATGAACGAGCCTTGTTGAGAATAAGGTCGATCCAGTGACGCTTGGCTGCCAGATAGCCGCCTGCCGAACCAACCGCTTTTCCAAGTGTTCCAATCTGAAAGGCAATTCGCTTGTGCAATCCCAGTTCCTCGGCCAGTCCCTGACCGGTTGAGCCGAACACTCCTGTGGCGTGGGCTTCGTCCACAAGGAGGAGGGCCTCATGACGTTCAGTGAGCTCAACGATTTCCGCAAGAGGAGCCTGATCGCCATCCATGCTGAACACCGATTCGGTGACGACCAGGAGGCGGGCATCGGTGGGGAGGCTTTTCCGGTGGTCAGCAAGGAGGCGCTCCAGCTTGTCGAGGTTGTTATGGGGATAGACCCTCAGGGTAGCACTCGACTGCCTTGCCCCATCAATCAGGCTGGCGTGACAGAGTTTATCGAGAATCACCACATCGCCCTTGTTCAGCAGGGCTTGCAGAGTTCCTACCGCCGCAGCGTATCCACTGGTGAAGCTGAGGGCGGACTCCGTCCCCTTCCATTCCGCGATATGTTCCTCCAACTCGCGGTGCGGAGATAGTGATCCCGAGATGAGGCGCGAGGAAGCTGATCCAGTGCCATGACGGGCCGTTGCCTCCCGTGCGGCAGCTACCAGTTCCTCGTCGTGAGAGAGCCCCAGATAGTCATTTGAGGAAAAATTGATGACAGGCTGGCCGTTGAGGCGGAAGAGGGGAGGCTGGTCCACTTCAAGCTCCCGCAGATGGCGGAGCAGGCCCTCTTCCTGAAGAGTGGAGAGTTCATCGTCCGCTTCGCGCATGAATATAGGTTCAGTGGGATACCTTTAAGGCCATGACCGGCCGTACGAGTTGTGGTGATTCCAGTGCCCAGCGCAGGAGGGCCTCCGAGTCGTTCCAGACCGATGAAGAGGTGCTGCCAAGGACTACTGCGATCACCGTGCGACCATGAAGACTACCGCTGGCGACAAGGCACTTTCCTGAGGCCCTGGTAGTTCCTGTTTTCATTCCAGTGGCGTAGGGCAGGCGCTTCAACAGCCTGTTCGTATTGGTTAACTTGCTGACCTTGCCATTGCCGTGTCTGAAGTCGTAGCTGCGGATCGTCATCGGCCCTCGGATGGAAGGATGCCGGTAGACGTAACGGGCAAGCACGGCTATATCCCGTGCGGTGGAATACTGTCCTTCCTGAGTCAGTCCATGGGGGTTCAGGAAGTTGCTGTTGGACATGCCGAGGGATCGAGCGCGGAAGTTCATCTGCTGAGCGAACCCGGCGACACTGCCTGCGATATCCCGGGCCAGGGCAACGGATGCATCGTTGGCACTGCGAACCAGGATAGCCTTGAGCAGCTGCCCCCGCGTATAGCTGTGACCTGCTTTGAGATAGAGCTTGGTTGGTTCTACCGTGGTGTCACTGGGCTGGATCACCACCCGGTCGGACAGGGAACCCGATTCCGTTACGAGCAGGGCGGTCATCAGTTTCTGGGTGCTTGCTACCGCACATCGTTCATCCGCATTCTTGGCCATCAGCACCCGTCCGCTGGCTGCATCAACCACGATCACCCTCTTGGCGACAACCGAGGGAGGACTCCCCTGCGGAGAGACTACGGAGGGTGAAGGTGGGGCTATCGACCCGTGCCCGATAGCTGGTTTCCCGGGAGGAGCCACACAACCGGCGAGGGCCATGGTCAGAAACAGGCAGGCGAGCGAAGGCCCGGAAGGGAAACACATCAATGTTGATAATCCCACTGGCTGAACTATTCTCAAGGGCCAAATCGCCATAGTTTATAGGTTTTTTTGCTGAAGAATTTCTTGCGGTTCACTAATTCCCGCTGATATGCTGTTCATATAAACAAACTGTTCAAATGTCTCATAAGCTAACTGATCGACAGCAGGAACTTCTCGATTTTCTCAGGCACTCCCATCGTGAGACGGGAGTGATGCCCTCCACCCGGGAAATCCAGGCTCATTTCGGCTTTGCCAGCCAGACCGCAGCCATGAGTCACCTGCGTGCCCTTGAGCGCAAGGGGGCAATTAATCGACTTCCAGGCAAGGCCCGTGCGGTAGTGCTGCCGGAAGAGCTTGAGCGCGAGGAAATCATGGACATCCCCGTATATGGAGAAATCGCGGCAGGGATGGCCCAGGATGTGGAGCCAGAGAGAGATGGGTGTGTCTCCATTGACGTTACGAGCATCGGTCTTTCCAAGTCTAAGAAAGTCTTTGCCCTGAAGGTGCGTGGGGACTCGATGATTGATGCGCACATCTGCGATGGTGACACCGTTGTTCTTGAAATGCGGGAACCCAGGAATGGGGATGTGGTAGCGGCCTTGATTGATGGGGAGACCACCCTCAAGCGTTACATTGTCAACCGCGGCACGCCCTACTTGCAGGCTGAAAACGAGCTGTATCCTGACCTCATTCCCCTCAGTGAACTGGTCATCCAAGGCGTGATGGTGGCCTTGTTGCGAAAGGCAGCCTGAAGGGGGTGTGCGGGAAACCGGGTAGATTTCGAGTGTTTGGGCTCTGTCACGGGCGGGTAGCGCGATGCAGTAGAAGCAGGTTTCCTGCCGTGTGATTACCTTGCCCAACCGGGGTCCAGTTTTCTGAGGGGGGATAGGGTCTTCCGGTCTCCAGAATCCCCTGACCTTGAAATTCACTTTGGCAGAACCGGTCGGGGAGTCATACTCGTCGAGAATCAGCCCATCCTGATGTCTCTATTTCGGCCAATCCCTGTTTCCTTGACCCTGAGTCTCTGGGTGGCCTGCTCCTGTCTTCACGGGGAGAACGAGGTTGCTGCCCTTGCACAGGATAAGAGCTACCTGCAGGTCAAGGAGTTGATGTCGGCGAAATGCAACTCGTGTCATGGGGCCCTGAAGCAAAAGGCAAAGCTCCGACTTGATACCCGTGCGTCGATGGTGGAAGGCGATGCCATTGTTCCTGGGCAGGCCGGGCAGAGCCTGCTTATCGAGCGTGTTGAGGATATGGGCGAGGACCGCATGCCGCCTCCCGAGGAGGGTGCGGCCTTGAAGCCCGATGAGATCGCTCTCCTCCGTCGCTGGATTGACGGCGGAGCCAAGGCACCAGCAGGGGAGCCTGTTCCACAAGGTCCGTCAGAGCACTGGGCCTTCCAGCGGCCACGCCGCATGCCCTTGCCGGACAATGCGGGCAATCCCATCGATGTCCTGTTGCAAGAACGCCAGATGGCACTCGGTCTCAGGACACAGCCACCGGCACAACGCACGATTCTCATTCGCCGCCTCTACCTCGATCTGATCGGCCTGCCGCCGACGCGTGAACAGTTGCAGGATTCCCGGCCATGGGAGTCCATCGTGGACGAACTCCTCGCCAGTCCCCAGTACGGCGAGCGCTGGGCCCGGCACTGGATGGACGTCTGGCGCTACAGCGACTGGTACGGCCTTGGCGAGGAGATCCGTGACAGCCAGAAACATATCTGGCGTTGGCGCGACTGGATCGTCAATTCACTCAATGAGAACAAAGGCTACGACCAGATGGTTCGGGAAATGCTCGCCGGCGATGAAATCGCGCCGAACGATCCGAAAGCACTTGCCGCCACCGGATTTCTCGCAAGGAGCTGGTTCAAATTCAATCGGACAAGCTGGCTGGACAATACGATTGAGCACACGGGTAAAGCTTTCATGGGTTTGACTCTGAATTGCGCCAAATGTCACGACCACAAATACGACCCCATCACTCATCTCGATTACTACAGGTTCCGCGCTATTTTCGAGCCCTACCAGGTCCGTATTGATGCCGCCCCAGGGAAAATGGACCCGAATACGAACGGCTTGACCCGGGTCTATGATGGTAACCTGGGGGCCGCGACCTACCTCCACGAAAGGGGAGAGGAAAGTAAGGCGGATAAAAGTAGAAAGATCAGCGCGGGCTCTCCGGCCTTTCTTTTATCGGGCGCGTGGCGGGCGCCGAAGTCGATCGACCTTCCGCTCGAAGCCTGGCGTCCTGATCTGCAGGAGTTTGTCCAGAAAGGCCTCCTTGCTCAGGCCCAGACAAAGATCGCCCAGGCCGAAGCCCACCTGGAAAAGATGCAACTCCAGAAAGCGGTAGCAGACCGGGAAAAGAACCTGACGAATAGCGAGGATGAAGATCCGACTCCGAAATCCGGTGAAAGGAATTCAGGTGACGAGCCTGCTGCCGGGGGGGGAGTCCTCGTCGATGACTTTCGGAAAGCCCGTCCGGACCTATGGGAGCTCGTCGGCAATGACTGGCGCTACCAGGGAGGTCTGCTCTCCCTGACCAAACCATCCCTTGGGACACACTGGTTACGTTCAAAAATAACACACCCCCGGGATTTTGAAGTCACCCTCAAGTCCCAAACGACCGGTGGCCAGAGATGGAAATCGGTGGGCATCCGATTTGACGTCGATCAGAGCGGGAACAATTCTCATTTTGTCTATACAAGCGTAGGGGGAACCAAGGTGCACTTGGCCCATACGATTGAGGGAAAAGATGTGTATACCAAGGCCGTTGCCAGTCGCCCCATCAGGTTGAATCAGGAATACACGTTGAATCTGAAAGTTCGTGGGCCGCTGATCAACGTTGCGCTGGATGGGGAATTTCTCTTTGCCTACGACCTGCCGAGTCGTCAGGCCGGCTCCGTCCAGCTTCTCGCATATGATGCCACTGCTGATTTTTATGGCATCGAGGTCCGGCATTTACCTGCTGAAACAATCCTTGAAAAAGCCAGTGACAAGGCGAAGCCGGTCGTCGCCAGCACGCCGGTGATCACGGAAAGCGTTGTCGAGCTGGCAAAAGCCAAGTTGAAGCTGGCCGAAGCGGAATATGCTTTTGCCAGGGCGCGAATCGATGCGGATAACGTGAATTACCGGAAAAGGGGCGAGGGGACGGCAGAGACTGCCCGCCGCTTGTTTCTTGAAAGTAACCTCGCCAGGGCAAGAGTCGACGCGCTCGACGCAAAAAAAGCGGCTAAGGCCCTGAAGACGGTCAAGAAACTGGAAGCAGATCTCAAGGCGGGGAAGTTCCCGGCCTACGAGCCCCTGGTCGTCAGCAAGGTGTCGCTTCTCAAGACGTCGAACAAGGATGCCCTGCCTGCGGGGGATGGTTACCCAAGAACCAGCAGCGGTCGAAGAACGGCGCTGGCGAACTGGTTGACGCACGGTGAACACCCCCTGACCGCCCGGGTGGCGGTCAATCACATCTGGTTGCGGCACTTTGGATCTCCGCTGGTGGAGTCAATCGCGGACTTTGGTTTGAGGGCACCGAAGCCAGTGCATCAGGACCTGCTGGATTATCTCGCCGTAGAGTTGATCGAGTCGGGGTGGGATATGAAGCGCCTTCACCGATTGATGCTCTCCTCAAAGACCTGGCGGCGAAGTTCCTCCAATCTTGCGGGGGATGAGAGAACTCTTACAGTGGACAAGGGCAATCGCCACTACTGGCGCATGAACAGCCGGCGGATGGAGTCTCAGGTCCTTCGAGACAGCCTGCTTCACCTGGCCGGCACGCTTGACCTGACCCGCGGTGGCCCCCCGGTTACGCCCTCGCCTGATGCAAGGCGACGCAGTCTCTACTTTTTTCATTCACGAGACGGGCGCTCAAAATTCCTGTCGACCTTTGACGATGCCGATGTGTTTGCCTGCTACCGGCGCAGTGAAAGCATTGTTCCGCAGCAAGCGTTGGCGATGATGAACAGTCAGACGGCTACCGCGGCAGCAAAACAAATCGCGGCAACATTCAGTTCCGACATGAATTCCGGGGAGTTCGTCCGGGCTGCATTCATGAAGATCCTGGCCAGGGAACCGGCTGAGGCCGAGTTGGCGGAAAGCCTGTCATACCTGCGGGATGAGCCCCGGCGGGAGTATTTCATTCATGCCTTGATCAACCTCAATGATTTCCTGGTGATTCGATGAACAAGGACTGCGAATACACTATTTCGAGGAGGGCCGCCCTGCGATCAGGACTTGGTTTTGGAGCGCTTGCACTCAACGGAATCATGGCCGCAGAACAACATGTCCTGCCGGACGGGAAACCTCATTTTGAACCGAGGGCAAAGCGGGTGATCTGGCTCTTCATGCGTGGGGGAGTCAGTCACATGGAGAGCTTTGACCCCAAGCCCGAGCTCAACAGATATGCCGGGAAAGCAATTGGAGAAACTCCGTACAAGGCTGTTCTCGATCCGCAGAAAATAAGAAAGCTACGCATCCCGATCAAGGGCGATGCCAACGGGCATACCCGGACCAAGATCTTTCCCATGCAAACCGGTTTCAGGAAGCACGGGCAGTCGGGAATTGAAGTCAGCGACTGGTTTCCACACATTGGTTCCTGTTCCGATGACATTGCCTTCATTCGTTCCATGTGGACGAGCGACAACAATCATGGTGCGCAGGTGCAATTCCATTCCGGACGTCACTTTCTCGATCCCCGTGTTCCCACCATTGGAGCATGGATCAACTACGGGCTCGGTTCGCTCAGTGAAAACCTGCCTCAGTTCATCAACATTGGCCCACGCTTCTTCGACAAGAAGGATGCGCATTATCTTGGGCCTGCCTACGAGGCGGTAAATCTCAAGATCGACCCCGGTAATCCGCTCGATTATGCGAGGCCGACCAATGGCATGACGCCAGACAGTCAACTCAGGAACCTCAAGTTGACGAACAAGCTCAATCGTCTTGCGGCGGAACGCTACCCTCTCGATCCGGTTGTCGAAGCGAGAATCAAGTCCTATGAGCTGGCCTATCGCATGCAGACAGCCGTTCCCGATGCGCTGGACTTTTCACAGGAGTCTCCGGAAACCAGAAATCTTTATGGTCTCGACCAGAATGAAACCAAGGCCTTTGGTCAGCAACTTCTGGCAGCGCGGCGCCTTTCCGAGCGTGGGGTGCGTTTCATTCAGATCATGCATGGCGACGGCGCGGCAGGCGCATGGGACAACCATTCGGGATTGAAGAAAGGGCACACGAAGCTCTCAAGGCAGGTTGACCTGCCTGCCGCGGGTCTGCTGAAAGACCTGAAGCAGCGGGGATTGCTCAAGGATACCATTGTGGTGTTCGCGACCGAGTTCGGACGAACCCCGGGTTCCCAGGGAGCAGATGGCCGTGATCATCATTCATTTGGTTTCAGTGTCTGGATGGCCGGTGCCGGCATCAAAGGGGGGGTGGTCGAGGGGGCGACCGACGAACTGGGGTATCATGCCGTGGAAGCCCCTCATTACGTGACCGATGTGCACGCCACGATCAACCACCTCATGGGCATTGACCCCCACAAACTGGAAGTGCCCGGACATAAGCGCCTCGAAAAGGACTTTGGCCATCCTATCNAGGGGATTCTATCCTGAGCTGAGCAGTCGGCCAGATCGAGGAAGTGAGAAAATGAACTCTGGNTTCAAAAGGGTCGTTGCCTGTNNACNGGGATCGGCACTACAACTTGGAGNGGAAGCCATAGAGTTTTGTCNAATGAGCCCATTCANCCAGTGAGAAGATATTTCTACGCCCGCTANTCCCTGNTNTTTAGCTGCNTNTGCATTGCGTCTTCATCGGATGCCCGGATCCAACCGGCTGAAGATGCACCGCAACCTCTTTCCCCCGCGGAGAGTGCCCAAAGGATTGTGCTGCCCAAGGGATTTCAGATTGATCTGGTTGCGAGCGAACCAGTAGTCAAGGAGCCGTCCGGCATCGCCTTCGACGAACATGGGCGGGTTTTCGTCTGCGAGCTCCATGGCTACAATATCGAGGGGCACATCGATACGCAGGAACTCAACAAGACCGGGAAACTCGATAAAACGGTTCGGCGCATCCGATGGGAATTCAAGGGGGGGGAGATCGCAGAGGAAGCCGCCAGACAGCAGTTTGGAGTGGTCAAGTTGCTGACCGATACGGATGGAGACGGGATAATGGATAAGGCGGAGGTCTGGGCCGATGACCTCCCGCCATGTTATGGGATTGTCGCTGCGCGCGGAGGGGTCATTGTCGCCTGTGCTCCGCACATCATGTTCTTTGCCGACCGGGATGGTGATGGGAAGCCGGAGGTGCGTGAGACTCTTTATACGGGATTCAAGGTCAATACCATTGAGAGGGGTATCAACAACCCGATCTGGGGACTCGATGACTGGATCTACGTGGGTAGTGGTTCGGGAGGCGGAACGATCACGGGACCAAAACTCAAGGGGCGGTTCGAACTCGGAGGTTCCGACTTCCGGATCAAGGCGGATGGCTCGGCGATCGAGCATGTGAACGGAAGCGTTAGCACGTTTGGCCTGACGATGAATGATATCGGTGATCGCTTTCCATCCTCCGGGGGGAACCCGGCCCGGTATGCGCTCCCGCTGCCGCGTCATTATCTTGCCCGCAATCCGCACGTGGCAACCCCGGGGTCAACCCAGGGAGCTGCTGATTACGGCAACGGTTATCGGATCAGTGAGCCGCATCCGTGGCGTGTCAAGCGGGGCAGGGATCCGGCCTGGGTGAAGTTCTACGGACAGCGCGAAACGAACAGCAATTACTTTTCGGGGGGGTGCAGTACAACGTTCTACGGGGGACGGCTCTTCCCCGATCAATATCATGGAAATCTGTTTTACTGTGAGCCTTCGCTGAACATCGTGCATCGCACGGTCCTCACGCGGGATGGTGCCGGTTACCGGGCCCGGCGGGCACCCGGTGAGGAGGAGTCCGAATTTCTTGCCTCCACCGACCAATGGTTCCGGCCAATGAATCTGCGGGTCGGTCCGGATGGAGCACTCTACATCGTCGATATGTATCGTGAGATCATCGAGGACTATTCGGCAGTTCCCCGGTTTCTCCAGCAGCAATATGGGTTGAACAAGGGGAAGGAATACGGGCGGATCTGGAGACTTCGACCCAAGGGAAAAGCATTGGCTCTGAAGGGGAATCCCGGTAAGGCCACGGTCAAGGAGCTGGCACAGGCTCTTGCGGATGACAATCCATGGCGCCGGTCCACGGCACAGAGGGTTCTTACTGAACGGAATGATCGTAGTGCACGTGATCCCCTTGCGAGGATGATCCAGGCCGAGGGTGTTGCCCCATCAGGTGTTGTCCGGGCCCTGCAAACCCTGAGATCATTGAAATCCCTGAAGTCCTCGGACGTCCTGGTGGCCCTCAATCATGAAGACCATGGAGTCAGGGTCCATGGCTTGCGCCTGGCTGGACCGTGGCTTGATTCTGACGAAGCCCTTCGTTCCCAGTTGACCAGGATGAGCCGGGACCCGGATCCCCGGGTCCGTCTGCAACTAGCGATGACACTCGGGGGGTCCAAGGATATGTGGTCGGTCGAGCCCTTGAGGGACCTGGCCGAAAGGCACGGAGGCGATAGATGGATGGCTACGGCCATCCTCAGTTCCGCAAACAACCGGAACGGGGGGCGCCTGCTTCTCGGTCTTCTGGGCAGCATTGAGCTGGAACCGGGAGCCCGGGCCTTGCTCGAGCCACTGGCAAAAACCGTCGGCGGACGAAGGGACGGGGAGCAAATGGCGGCCGCCCTGCGGTTGGTGTCATCGCTGGGCGCCGACCTCCAGAAAGCATGCTTGACTGGTTTTGCAGGGAGCATTTCACGCGGTGGGGCTCCGGTTCCGGAGTCCGTCGATGGCTGGGTCGTCCTGACACGTTTTCTCAGCAGCAGCGATGCTCAGGTCAGGGAGTTGGCAGCCAAGCTTTCAGCGGAACTTCCGGTTGCGGAAGGCGATCGTCTGGCGGCAATGTTTGAGGAGGCAGCAGAGACTGCCCTGAATTCAGAGGGTGAGCTGGCAAAACGAAGCCAGGCCCTGCAAATCCTAGCCAGTGCGCCTTTTGAGGCCTTGTCACCAGTAGCCTCCAGGCTGCTGGATTCAAGACAGCCACCGTCCATTCAGGCCTCAGCGATAGGAGCCCTTGGTATATCGGGCGATGAGCGCGCTGCCGGGGTTCTCCTCAAGGGGTGGCCAGGGTTCTCGCCAGCATCCCGTAGCGCGGTCCTGCGGACGATCTTCTCCCGCAGAAACCGTCTTCCTGCGTTAATTGAGGCAATCGAAAAGGGGGTCGTTCACTCCGGCGACATCTCCGGGGTGCAGAGGGAGCAATTGAAAGCCATTCCAGACACCAGCCTTGCAGAGCGTGCAGGCAAGTTGTTCAAGGAGTCCTCCACGGAAGCCGAACTGACGGCCCGCATTGCACGCTATCGCGGAGCGCTCGACAACAAGGCGGATCCTGCAAAGGGGAAGGTTGTTTATCAGAAGAACTGCATCGTATGCCACAAGCTCGGGGACGAGGGCAACGAAGTCGGTCCCTCGCTCGGGAGCATCACCGGCAAGCCGGATGAATCCGTTCTCATGGACATTCTTGATCCAAACGGGAAAATTGAGCCGGAATACAAACTCTATCTGATCTCAGCGAAGGGAGGTAAGGCCCATGCAGGAGTGCTGGCTTCCGAGTCGCCCACCAGCGTGATCCTCAAGCGTGTCGACGGGGGAACCGATGTCATTCTTCGCAAGGACATCATCNAGATGACGGCNTCCGAGCTATCCCTCATGCCCGCAAATCTTCATGCGCAGATCAGTCCGCAGGATGCCACCGACTTGATCGCGTTCCTGCGGATGACGTTCGCGGGGAAGCCGAAAGGCCAGTGAGCTCTTTCCCAGAGTTCCTTGACCTGAGGNACGCCTNNACTCTTCGNCAGGCCNACCAAGCCTATGTCGAGAGTGGGGGGAGCATGAAGCGGCTCATTCTTTCCCTTCTCAGCAGCGATTCCTTTCTCTACCGTAAGGACTGATCGTTAACTAACGGCCTCCGGTTATCTGTTGTCNCTGCCGTTCCAGCTGCATATTCCCTGAGGTTCTGTTATTCACTCCTTCAACCGGGGACAAACCATGAAATCCATTCTCCTATTCTTCGCGTTCTTTCTGGGAGCAACTTCGTCCTGGGCCAAGGCCCCCTTCAAGTATGTCTGGGGCACCGCCCACCACGTCCTGCCGGAAACTCATTCCGATGAATCGGGGTATTTCTCGCTCTGCGAAGGTAACGACGGACGCATCTACGTCGGGACTTCAAAATATGGCCACAACGCCTACATCGTGGAATTTGATCCGGTTACTGCAAAGCAGCGCATCGTGGTAGACGCCCACAAGGTCTGCAAATTGAATGCGAAGGGCTACGCCGCCCAAGCCAAGTTTCACACCCGTAACCATGTCGGACCCAGTGGCGTGATTTATGCCGGAACCAAGCAGGGCTATCGACAGAAGGGGGACACTTCCGAATACCCGGGAGGTTATTTCATCACTTATGATCCGCGTAACGACACCGCCCGTAATCTTGGTATTCCCTATAAGAAGCAGGGTATTGCCGATGTCGTGGCAGACGAGTCACGAGGGTTGGCCTACATCGTTACCTGCGAGGATCAGCACTGGATGCTCTATGACTTTGCCGCCAAGAAATTCAGTGAACTGGGCCCCATGCTCACCCCTTATGCCACGACCCTGGTGGACGGTGAGGGACGGGCCCACTCCCTGACCAAGGATTTCCAACTGGCAACCTACGATCCAGTCACCAAGAAGGTGACGCAGCGCCCCATCGAGATCGGAGGTAAGGCCTTNACGCGTGAGAATGGATCAGCGATTCCCACCTGGAACCTGTCTGGGGATGGTCACACGGCCTGGCTGATCCTGATGAATGATGCCGGCCTGATTTCCATCGACCTCTCGTCCAAAGGCAACAAGGTGAAGGGGGTGAGCCATGGGCTCATGCTCAAGGGGGAGAATCCTGATTCTCGCAGCGCGCTGACGATCGCCCCCGATGGAAACATCTACACCCTGATCAGTGTGAAAAACACGACCGGGTTCGGCAAAGGCAAGTTGCACCATCTTTGCCGCTACAATCCAAAGAAGCGCCGCCATGAGGACCTCGGTGTGCTCGCGGTAAAGAATCCCGACTTCTTCGATTTCAAGCCGGCCAATGGCAAGAAGCCGCCCTGGAGTCATGGCTACCACACGCTGCCGGATGGAACCATGACACCCTTGCACAACCATATGGCCCTCATTGCCACCCGTGACAACACCCTCTACGCCACGATCATCTATCCCTTTACCCTGCTCAAGATAGATGCCTTCCGCAAAGAGCCGCCAGCGGCCGGCCCCGCCGAAAAATACCTGCGCTCCATTCATCAGCATCTTGATCGCATCGAGGAGAACCTGCCCCAGTTCACCGAGCTGGGTGAAATGACCGCGGAACGCTACGAGCGCGGCGGCTTGGTCGGTTTCCATTGGCTGGGAGCCACCTTGGAGCAGGAGTTGATCGGGCGTAGTGGCGGCCTCATGCACATTGGTTTCGATCGGCCATGGAAGGACAAGAAACTGCGAAGCGAGGCAGAAAAAGCGCAGGACATGGCGCTCGTGGCATGGGATGCCGATCCCAAGGCCAACGACTTGAAGCGCCTGCAACAATTCAAGGCGGCCGGTCAGTTCGTCCTCGGATTTGGCTCCAGGGGCAATCCCCGCCTGGCCGAGCATGCCAAGACCTGTGACGCCTGGGTGGATCTGAACACCGAGCCAAAGGACAGCGATCCCGGCAAATTGAACCACGTCGTAGGGGCCGTTTCAGGATGGGTCTGGATGGCTGAAACCCTTGCGGCCCACACCCGCAAGGGACGGATGCCTACGATGTGGAAGAGTTGGGCCATGGAGGATGGGCGCGACTGGTCAGACCGCTTCTTTCGCAAAGTGAAATACCACAAGAACTTCTCCGTCGCTCCCATCCCCAAAGGGGCCTTGGGCAAGGCCTTTCTGCACCGGATTCGTTCCCAGTTGTTGTCCTTGGAGAACACCCAGTTGCCGACTCTCCATGATTTCGCCGATCTCATCGCCAAGGAAACGAAGGCCGGACGCCGAACCGTGGTGGCATCCAGCGGGCACATGGTGATGCATTACGTCGGGAAGTACTCCGATTCGGCATGGGCGGATAATATTGAAGTGCATGAGAACGTGGAGTCGCAACTAAACAGCTTCAAGACCAAGGCGCCTCAAGGCGGGCTCGTCCTACGCCTCGGTTATTTTGGGCTCAGCCCCAGGGTCGACGATCTGTTCAAGCTGAAGAAGAGCCGGGTGCTCTTGATGACCGCGGAAAACCCGAGGGCTGATTTTGCTTCTCATTTCGACTATCCAGATCGCCTGGATCTCGGTATGGCCTTTGGTGATGCCTGCGTTCCGATCGAGGGCTATCCCATAGCCCTGTTCCCGCCAAGCGGCATCATCAAGGCCGCTGCCTATGAATCCCTCAATGTCGAGATCCTGCACCGCTTGAAGTGAGATGAGAGAGATTCTCCCCTGCATCCTCTCGCTGCCGCAAATGCTGACAAGGGGTAAGAGTTCATAAAGCTCGCGTAATTTTTGAGTGCTACCATTGGCTCTCTGGGCGGTTATATCTCCAATGAAATCGTTCGTCCTTGTCGTAGTCGCCGCTTTCCTTGTCCTTCCTGTCCACGCTGACCGGTTCAAGGAGTGGGACCGGAACAAGGATGGAAAGCTTCAGAAGGAAGAGTTGCCGCCAAACGCGCGACGAAATTTCGAGAGGGTTGACNCCGACAANGANGGGGTCATTTCCCTGGCCGAGCATAAGGCATTCCTTAATCGGCGTAGTGGGGGAGGGCAGAGACAACAGGCTCATCCGGATTATCAAACGGTCCGTAATCAGTATTATGCCGGTTCCGGGAACCAGCGCCAGACGCTCGACTTGTTCCTTCCCAAGGAGCAATCCGAGAAGCCCAGACCGCTCCTGGTCTATATCCATGGCGGGGGCTGGAGGGGCGGAAGCAAGGAGGGAGCCTTCAGGCGTCTGCAGCCATTACTTGAGGAGTCAGGTTTTGCAGGGGCAGCCATCAATTACCGGTTGACCAACGAAGCGAGCTGGCCTGCCCAGATCCACGATTGCAAGGCGGCGATCCGGTGGTTGAAAGCTCATGCCGGGAAGTATGGGTATGATCCCGAGCGGATTGCGGTCTGGGGGACGAGTGCGGGAGGTCACCTGGTATCCATGCTTGGAGTCACGGGTGATGTTCCGGAGTTGGAAGGAAAACTGGGTAAGCATCTTGATGAAAAATCCAGCGTCACATGTGTGGTGAACTATTTTGGCCCATCCAATCTCCTCACCATGGACGACTACCCCAGTAACATTAAACACAGTGCTGCGGATTCGCCGGAGGGCAAGTTGGTGGGGGGCGCTCTGCTGGAGAAAAAGGAGGTCGCCGTGAATGCGTCCCCCGTCACTCATGTGAGCTCCAAGGATGTGCCCATGCTTCTGGCTCATGGCACCAAGGATATGCTCGTGCCTTATCAGCAATCGGTGGAGCTCAGCAAGGGTCTGGCAAAGCACAAGGTGGATTACATCTTCCTTACCATGAAGGAGGCGGGCCACGGATTTCGCAGCAAGGAACTGACCGAGAAGGTGCGGGAATTCCTGGCGCATTACCTCATGGGGGAGCCAAGCAAGCTTGCCAGTGGGACGATCTCTCCGGGTCGATAGGGGTCATCAGGAACCGGGGGCCTAAAGACTCCGGAGGAGAGTATCTATCATGGACTGCGCCTGGCGGGCGTAGCTTCCGCCGAAGAGGATGGAGTGGTTGAGAATATGATAGAGATTATAGAGGTCCGTCCGCAGTTCGTGCCCCGGGGGCAGGGGCCAGGCTTCCTGGTAGGCCCGGTAGAATGACGAATTAAATCCTCCGAAGAGGTGCGTCATGGCGAGGTCCGCTTCCCGGTCGCCGTAGTAGACGGCCGGGTCAAAGATCACGGGGGTCCCATTCGTCAGGGCGCCTGCGTTTCCTCCCCAGAGATCGCCGTGCAGCAGGGAGGGGGGAGGTGGTTCTTCAAAGAAGCAATCGAGGTTGTCGAGGAGAGTGTCGGCGCCACGAAAAGAGAATCCACAGTCCCCTGCAAGCGTGAGCATATGGCCGAGTCGAGACTCTCTCAGAAAATCCACCCATAAACTTGAAGGGGTATTGGGCTGACTGGTGGTGCCGATGTAGTTGTCCCGGGACCAGCCGAAGTGGTCTGTTGTCGTGCGGTGAAGCTCGGCAAGCTGTCGCCCGAGTAGCTCCTGGGCCTGGGAGCTGGAGCCTCTCAGGACAAGGAGCTCCAGAACCAGAAAGG
>PAQU01000006.1 GCA_002709395.1 Roseibacillus sp.
CTGCATGACGGGCTTATAGTCGAAGAGGTCCATCTGGGCCGGCCCACCCACCATGTGGAGATAGATCACCCGCTTGGCCTTCGGGGTGAAGTGGGTCTGGACTGCTCCGGCTCCACTGGCATTTCCGGTCATGGAGCGGCCCAGCAGTCCAGCGAGGGCGGCTCCGCCGAGCACGTTTCTACCCTGCGAGAGAAAGTATCGGCGGGATTGGGCCTGAAGATATTCCTGAAAGAGGTTCATGGTCTGTTTTTGGAAAGAAGTGACTCTGGAGTGCTGCAGTGCCGGGTTCTCTACTTGTTAAGCACTTCGTCAAGGTTAAGCACCTGGTTACAGAGCATGGTCCAGGCGGCGAGTTTGCGGGGGTCAAGGGTTGGATCTGCCATGCTCTCTCCCACCTTGATGAGGGCCTTGGCGTCGGTAAGGTTGGCCTTGTAGTAGGTCATGTGGTCGTCAAGGCACGCTCGCAGAATGTTTGCTTCATTGGACCTTAGAGGACGGCAGAGCGCGCGGCGTGCGATGTAATCGAGGGCGACAGAGTCGTCGCCTGATGAGGACTGCAGAGCTCCCTGGGCCAGGGCTCGAGCCGCTTCCACGAATTGAGGGTCGTTCATGGTGACAAGGGCCTGGAGAGGGGTGTTGGTCCTTTCGCGCCGGACAGTGCAGACCTCCCTGCTGGGAGCATTGAAGGCCTCCATGTTGGGAGGATGTGCCATGCGCTTCCAGAAGTTGTAGATAGTACGTCGGTAGAGCTTCTCTCCCGTGTCCTGCTTGTAGTTCCGGGTGTTGCCGCCGGGCAGGCCAACGACATTCCAGATGTTTTCAGGCTGGTAGGGGCGGACTCCGGGTCCACCCATGGTGGCAGAAAGCAGTCCGCTCGCCGCGAGGGCATAGTCGCGGACCATTTCTGCATCCATGCGGAAGCGCGGGCCCCGGCTCAGGAAGCGGTTATCTTCATCTTTCTCTCGCTTTTCCGGGGTGGTGATGGCGGCCTGGCGGTAGGCCCGGGTAGTGACGAGAAGTTTCAGGAATTTTTTAACATCCCAGCCCGATTCACGGAATTCCACGGCAAGCCAGTCGAGCAATTCGGGATGGGTGGGGGGCATTCCCATGATTCCGAAGTCTTCGGAGGTGACCACGATGCCCTGCCCGAAGATTTCCTGCCAGAGTCTATTGACCGTGACCCGTGCAGTGAGCGGGTTTTCCGGGGCAATAACCCAGCGGGCCAGTCCCAGTCGGTTGCGCGGGGCACCCTCGGGGAGAGGGGGCAGGGCGGAGGGGGTGTTGGCCTGGAGTTGGTCTCCCTTCTTGTCATACTGTCCTCGCATCAGGATGTTTGCCATCGCCATGCCCTGTTTCTCTTTTTGAACATGGGTAATCGCTGCGCGGCCATTGAGCCCCTGGCGCTGTGATTTTAAATTCGAAATTTCCTGAGTGAGGGCCGAGAACTGCGTATCCCGGGTTTGGAGGAAATTCTCCAGGAGAATCTTGTTCTGCTCGGCGTTGCGGTCCTGGGCGGAGGTTGCCAGAATTGCGCGGAGGGGGCCGGAGTCCGCAAGGGCCGTGATTTCTCCCGCGGAGAGGGCGCGTTCGTAGATACGCATGTCCTGCAGGAAGCCGTCTTCGAAGAACTGACCGTTGCTTCGTTGTCCGATTTGCAGGCTGGTTTCGGACGTGATGTCCGCATTGGGTTTCAGGGATCCGGCCTCCACGCTTTTGGGCTGTTCGACGCCATTGTGGTAGAGGCGGAGTCCCTCGGCCTTTCCACTTCCGTCATAGGTGACGAAAACATGATTCCATTGGCCGAACTTCAGCACCGCCTTCTGGGTGATGATCTTAAGAGCATTGTCGGGAAAGCTGTCGACGATATGTGCGCCGAAGTGTCCCCCCTGCTGCCACAGGTCCCAGCCACGATTGTTTCTGGACTCGTCCATGCGGGCAAAAATTGCTCCGTTGATCCCCCGGGCGGAACGGATCCAGGCACCGTAACTGAAGGCCTGATCTATCTTGAAGCTGGCGAGGTTTCCGAGATCAAAGGTGCGGCCGCGCTTGATACGAGGAGCAGGTCCGATCTTGCCCTTGGGGTCCCAGGTAAGAAACCCCCTCGATTTAAAGGTTCGTTCCCCTTCCTGCAGGGAAGCCTTTACCTTGTCCCCGAGTCCCTCATTGAGTGGGATATGAAGAAGAAGGTTTTTCCGGGGCTGTGCCTCGGCTAGTTGATCCGGGTTTGCGGTGGCCGCCCACTTCTCAAAGTCTGGTCTGGCCTCGGTCCGGCGGTTTTCCAGTCGCTCCTGCGCGTCCGCGATTTTTCTGTCGAGAGACTCTCTTTTTTCCCGGTCTTCGTTGAAGGGGACCTTGATGACCGGTCCTCGCCCGTCCGAGGCGTTGCCGTCCATTGCTCCCTGGGTGGTGTTCCGGAAGAAGGCGGCCATCGAGTAGTAGTCGTTTGTGGTGAAAGGATCAAACTTGTGATCGTGACACTGGGCACAGTTGGTAGTCAGGCCGAGATAGATCCACCCGAAAGTCTGGACCCGGTCGGCAGCGTAGATGGCGAGGTTTTCCTCTGCGATTGTTCCGCCCTCGTTGGTAGTGATATTGCAGCGCTGGAACCCCGTTGCGATCAGTTGGTCGAGCGAGGGCTCCGGAAGAAGGTCCCCTGCCAGTTGCCAGACGGTGAACTTGTCATAGGCGAGGTTCTGGTTGAATGCCTTCACGACCCAGTCTCGGTAAGGATACATTTCACGGTAGTTGTCGAAGTGCAGGCCGTGAGTATCGCCATAGCGTGCGGCATCGAGCCAGTAGCGGGCCCGGTGCTCTCCATAGCGGGGTGAGGCGAGGAGACTATCCACGAGCTTGAGATAGTTTTCCTCGGTGGGATCGCTGATGAACTCGGCGGTTGTCTCGGGTGAAGGGGGGAGGCCTGTAAGGTCGAGAGCGAGGCGCCGGGCAATGACATGGGGGGCGGCATCCGGAGCCGGGGATAGATTTTTTTCCTCAAGGTTGGTGAGGAGGAAGTTGTCTACCGAGTTTCTGGGCCACTCAGCTTTTTTCGGGGTGGGAACTTCGGGGCGGGCAGGAGTTCTCAGGGACCAGTGGGCCTGCCAGGGGGCTCCCATGCTGATCCAGGTTCTGACCAGGGAAATCTGTTCCGGGCTGAGCGTCTTATGGCTTTTGGGAGGAGGCATGATCTCGTCGGGGTCCTCGGTGATCAGGCGGAGGTAAAGCTCACTCTCATCCGGTTTACCCTTGACCACGACCGGAGGTGCACCCTCCTGTTCAGCGAAGAAGCCAGCCTCAGTATCCAGTCGCATGTCGGCTTTCCTTGCGCCGGGATCCGGACCGTGGCAGGCGAAGCAGTTCTCAGCCAGGATCGGTCGAATATCCCGGTTGAACTCAATTTCGGGTTGGGCGCAGATTGCCGGAATACACGCGGCGAGGCCGAGGAGAATGGAGGCAGATCGTTGAAAACTCATGAATCCTTGCAGGTATTCTCGACCGGAAGCTGCCGATAGCGAGGCGGAATTTGAGATCTAACGACCGAATTCCACTGTTTTTTTTGGGAAGGTCATTCCTTGGAGTGATGACTGGGGCGCTGCCTTTGCTGTCGCCTTTGGTTGTGAAGCGGGCCGGGAGAAGCTATCAGGAGGCAGGAATGATGCCGGGGAGGTCCATGCTAATCGGGTTTGCGCTGCCGCTGGTCAGCGCGGTCTCTTCCTACGGGGATCAGGTAATTGACTTCAGCAAGGACATCAGGCCGATTCTGGAGGCAAACTGTGTTGCCTGCCATGGACCTGAAAAGGCCAAGGGCAAGCTGCGCCTCGATACCGCAGCTGGCATTCGGCGGGGAGGCGATTCAGGGGAGCCTCTTTTTGTCCCCGGACAGCGGAAGCAGAGTTTCCTCTACAAGCTGGTAAGTCGGGAGGATCCTGAAGAAGCCATGCCCCCGGAGACGGAGGAGTCTCTCTCCCCTGAGGAAGTGGAAAGGATCGGTCTCTGGATCGATCAAGGGGCGGATTTACCCGGGCACGGTGAAGTAGTCAGGTTAACGACTGATCACTGGTCGTTCCAACCCGTGGAACGGGAGCATGAGTATGAGGACGTGGACGATTACCTCAGGGCGGCTCTGAACGGGAAGGGGCTCAGGTTTTCTCCCCGGGCGGATCGCCGGACGCTGATCCGGCGCCTCTACCTTGTCATGCTGGGGCTTCCCCCGTCTCCGGAGGAAGTGGAGGCTTTCCTGCAGGATGAGTCTCCCGGGGCATGGCCCGCCCTGGTCGACAGGGTGTTGGCCAGTCCGCATTATGGAGAACGAATGGCTCGTCACTGGCTGGATCTGGTTCGCTTTGCCGAAACCAACGGGTTTGAGACCAACCGGGAGCGACTCACGGCCTACCATTTCCGGGATTACGTGATCGAGTCATTCAATGAGGACACGCCTTATGACCAACTCATCAGGGAGCACCTGGCAGGAGACCGGATGGGAAGGCCGGTTGGAACAGGGTTCCTGGTAGCGGGTCCCCATGACATCGTGAAGAGCCCCGATCAGAACCTGACCCTTATGCAGAGGCAGGATGAACTGGCTGATATGATCAATACTACGGGGACGGCATTCCTTGGCATGACAGTTGGCTGTGCGCGTTGTCACAACCACAAGTTCGACCCCATCCTGCAGAAGGACTATTATGCGATGCAGGCAGTTTTTGCGGGGGTGGGATTCGGAGAGAGAAAACTGCCAGGGCGCACCGGTCCCGGGGTAAATGAAAAGCTGGCCATGTTAAGGAAGGATCGCGAGGGGTTGGTGCAGGAGTTCGATGAACTACGGAGAAAGGGAGAAGCGGTCCCGCCTGGGAAGAGCGACGGAGGTAGGCCCGCTGTGAATTCCAAGGTGAATATTGAGAGGTTCGAACCAAGGGAAGCAAAGCATGTGCGGTTTGAGATTCTCCGGACAAATGGGGGTGAGCCATGCATTGATGAGCTGGTCGTTTTTTCAACTGGCGACAGGAATGTGGCGGGAGGAGGGAAGGCCACGGCCTCTGGAAGCCTGCCCGGATACGAGATCCACAAGTTAGAGCATATTAATGATGGACGGTTTGGAAACTCGCGGAGCTGGATCTCAAATAGTCCGGGTTCGGGTTGGATCCAGATAGAGTTTTCGGAATCGCACGAGGTGAACCGTATAGAATGGGGGCGGGACCGGGAGGGGAAGTTCAAAGACCGGTTAGCAATTGAATACAGGATTGATCTTTCTGAGGATGGCAGGAATTGGAAAACGGTCGCCGATCACCGGAGTCGCAAGCGTTACGGCGGGATAAACCCTGATCCCGACGCCTTCTTGTCGCTTCTTTCTCCTGCGGATGAGAAACGGGGTCGGTTTCTCAAGGCTGAGATCACGCGACTGGGTCAGCGTATGGCTGAGTTGTCAGGAGGTATCAAGGCATGGGTGGCAGGATTCTCGCAACCGGGGCCGACCTATCGGCTATACCGGGGAGACCCGATGGCAAGGCGGGAGGAGGTAGGCCCGGATGCCCTTCCGGTAATTTCCAGCCTGGGTTTGGAGCGGAGCGCTTCGGAGGGGGAACGACGTGAGGCCCTTGCGGATTGGATTGCCAGTCCTGCAAATCCGCTCACTGCGCGGGTCGCCGTGAACCGGCTCTGGCAATATGTCTACGGCATCGGCCTGGTTGATACCCCGAGTGATTTTGGAGCCAATGGAACCCGTCCGACACACCCCGCATTACTGGACTGGCTGGCTGCGGAATTTGTCGAGGGAGGCTGGTCAGTCAAGGCGCTGTTGCGAACCTTGCTGACCTCGGATGCGTTCCAGCAGGCCAGTTTTCCAGACCGGAATGCGGAAAGAGTTGATGCTGACAGCCGTTTCCTGTGGCGCTTTCCACCACGGCGCATGGAGGCAGAAGTGATTCGAGATGGCATCCTGCTTGCGGCAGGAACGCTGGACCGGAGGATGGGAGGCCCGGGGTTCTACCTCCTTGATGTGGAGCGGGAGAACGTTGTGCATTATCACGCCAGGGAAGACCTGGGGCCGCCTGAGTGGCGTCGCATGGTCTACATGTTCAAGATTCGGCAGGAGCAGGATTTGGTTTTTGGTGCTTTTGATTGCCCTGATGGCAACCAGGTTGTTCCCAAGCGTAACCGGTCCACTACTCCGCTTCAGGCGCTTAATTTGCTGAATAGCAAGTTTATCATGCAGCAGGCGGTGAAAATGGCAGGGCGCCTCGGGGACGGTGAGCAAGGTATCCGCAGGGCGTTTGAGATTCTTTATTGTCGTCCGGCCCAGGAGGATGAGTTAGCCGATGCGGTCAGGTTTGTCGTGGAACACGGGATGGAGGCCTTCTGCCGGGCCATGCTTAATACCAATGAGTTCCTCTTTGTCTTCTAATGCCCGGATATCCTGCCTGCTGACATCTGATCATGATTGATTCCCGCCACCTTCTCGACCGCCGCAATTTTCTTTCGCATTCTGCGAATGGACTGGGAGGGGTGGCTCTTGCTTCCCTGCTGAGCCGGGATGGCCTGCTGGCTGAGCGGGAGAGCGCTCCCGGCAAGACGCCTATTCGGCCGGTTATTGATTCCGCCAGTCCGCATGCGCCCCGCAAGGCTCATTTCGAACCGCGGGCTCACCAGGTGCTGATGATCTTCTGCTCGGGGGCGATCAGCCAGGTAGATACCTTTGATTATAAACCGGAGCTCATCAAACGCCACGGGCAACCGATGCCCGGGGGAGAGAAGTTGATTACCTTTCAGGGGCAGCAGGGAAATCTCACCCGGAGCCCATGGGAATTCAAGCCGCGTGGACAGTGTGGCAAGATGGTTTCTGAACTAGTTCCTCATCTTGGCGAACTGGCAGACGAGATGTGCTTCATCCATTCGATGGTGGGCAAAACCAACACGCATGGTCCCGGTGAAAACTACATGTGTACCGGCTTTACCCTGGACGGTTTCCCGAGTGCGGGGGCGTGGACCACTTACGGACTGGGCAGTGAGACCGAGGACCTACCGGCATACGTGGCAATTCCGGACGTTCGAGGAACCCCTCAGTCGAGCGTCAACTGCTGGGGTCCCGGATTCCTGCCCGCAGCCTTTCAGGGAACGGCGTTCAATGCGGCCAAGCCGCTTGGCAACCTCGCCATTCCCGAAGGGATTACCAAGGCCACCGACCAGGCGACGCGGGCTTTCCTGGAACGCCAGAACAGGCGCCATCTAAGATCCTATGAGGGAGACTCTGAGTTGGCCGCCCGCATTGCCAGTTACCAGCTGGCCGCCCGTATGCAGATGAGTATTCCGGAGGTGACAGACTTGAGCAGGGAACCGGACCGGGTCCTGAGGGACTATGGCGTCGGTGGTCCCGGTAACCGGGTAGCAACTCTTCGCTCTGCCTACGGGCGGAACTGCATCCTGGCCCGGCGCCTTATCGAGAAGGGAGTGCGGTTTGTGCAGCTCTTCAACGGGGCCTACCAGACGGGTGGAGAGGGGGTGAGCAACTGGGATGGACACAAGTCGCTGGAGAAACAGTATTCCGTTCATGGACCGGTTCTTGACCAGCCAACCGCCGCGTTACTCAGGGATCTCAAGACGCGAGGTCTCCTGGAACGTACCCTGGTGGTCTTCTGTTCTGAGTTTGGGCGCATGCCCACCTTCCAGAAGGGGGCGAGCGGGCGTGACCACAACCCCGGCGGATTTACCACTTGGTTGGCGGGGGCAGGCGTTCAGGCCCCTTTCAGTTATGGAGCGACTGATGAGTTCAGTTACAAGTCGGTTGAGAACCAGGTCACGGTCCACGACTTCTATGCCACTATCCTTCACATCCTGGGCCTCGACCACGAGCGCTTGAGTTTTTATCACAACGGGATCGAGAGGCGCCTGACTGACGTGCACGGGCGGGTTGTTAAGGAGATTCTTTCCTGACCTGCTTTTCAGTGGCTGAAATCCGGCCGCTGAAGATGAGGTTGAGAGTCGTGCCCTCCTCGTCGATCTCGAAGCTGTCGGCCATGACGGTGGAGGGCATTTCGAGGAGCCACTTGCCCTCGCGGCGTGTGAGAGATCCCGCGAGAACCACGGGCTTGGTCTGCTCGATGGTGAGATCAGCTTCTGTCTGGCCCACTTTTTTCTTGAGGATCAGCCCGGTGGCCTTGACCTGGCAGGTGCCGCCGACCTGAAAACGGTATCCAGGGAATGAGAAATTCCCTCCCTCCTGCAGAGAGATCAATGAAGGCGGGGACTTGCTCCTGATCGTAAGAATGCCGTCGGGAATCAGGATCCCGATTGCGCCGATGAGAGGAGACCAATCGAATTTCATCCGCCCCTCGGCGCCAGTTGCGAGTTCTATCCTGTCTATCCTGAAGCTGCTACTTCCAGAGCGCGAGGTCCTGAGGGTGCCGATAATGACCCCCTTCAGTGGGCAGCGGAAGGAGGAATGGCGTGCCGCCAGCGAAAGGGGATCGAGGGTCAGATCGATGGTGGCATTTGATACGCTGGCATCGACATGCAGCTCAAGACGTCGGGAGGAGGGGTTGGAGGAAGGTCGGTTCCCCGCAGAGGAAAGCTTAACCGGGGCAGGTGCCGGCTGCGCGACGAAGAGATGACACCCGGGGAGGGTGAAGAGTATGGACAGCGCGACTATTGTCCGGAAGAGGGAAACGGTGTGGCCGGAATATAGGGTTTCAGGCATCGACAACTGCGAATTTCAATTCGGCGCTGGATACCACTTCTCCATTTACCAGACACTGGCAGACGGCAACCCCGACGCTGCGTTTCATCTTCACGATTTCCGCTTCGATGAAGAGGGTGTCACCCGGTAGAACAGGACGGCGGAACTTGACCTGATCGGCAGACATGAAGTAGCCGATCTTACCCTCGTTGTCCGGGATGCGAAGAACGAGAACCGAGGCGGCCTGGGCCATGGCCTCAAGTTGAAGGACCCCGGGCATGACGGGATGATCCGGAAAGTGCCCCTCAAAGAAGGGCTCGTTGAAGGTGACGTTCTTTACCGCGGTGCACTTCAGTTCGCTGGAGAAATCGATTACCCGATCAATAAGGAGGAAGGGTGCACGGTGGGGAAGGATACGGAAGATGTCCTTGATATCGAGGACCGCTTCGTTTTCGGGCAACTGGAAGGGGGGAACCATCGAACGCATTCTCTGGTATTCCTTCTTCAGCATGCCTGCCATCTGCGTATTGGGACCATGGCCAGGGGCCACGGCAATAACGTGACCGGTAATGCGCTTTCCAGAGAGAGCAAGGTCGCCGATGAGATCGAGTGCCTTGTGGCGGGCGAACTCGTTTTCAAAGCGCATCGGTTCCTTGGAGAGGATTTCCTCATCCCGAATAACCACGGCATTCTCAAGGGATCCCCCCTTGATCAGACCCTGGTCGAGAAGCGGTTTGATGTCCTCGTAGAAGGTAAAGGTGCGGGCGGGAGAGACCTCGCTCTCGTAGGTTTCAGGGGTAATTTCGCTGGAGAAGTACTGCGTGAACTTTCCGAGGCGGCTCAGGTTCGTAACCGAGACACGAAAACCACGGTATGGGACGATGGTGATATGTGACCCGTTCCTGTCATCGAAATGAATCGGCTCGCGGATCTCCCAGGTCTTGCGCCGTGATTCCTGCTGCTCGATCCCGGCTTGCTTGATCAGGTCCACGAAGGGGCGGGCTGAACCATCCCCGATGGGGGGTTCGTTGGCGTCCATCTCGATCAGGGCATTGTCGACGCCCATCCCGGTCAGGGCGGAAAGAACATGCTCCACGGTATGAACCCGCACGGATCCCGAAGCCAGAGTGGTAGCCCGTTCGACTTTTTCCACCCGGTCCACATCGGCATCGATGAAGGGCTTGTCGGGAAGGTCGATACGACGAAATTTGAAGCCGTGACCTCCGGGAGCTGGCCGTATGGTGAGAGTCACCTTCTGCCCCGTGTGCAGGGAGGTGCCTTCCAGAGTGGCTGGTCCTGCGAGGGTGTGTTCCCTGTCCGTGCTGACGCTGGCCGGAATTGAGGAATCAGGCATAGGGCAAGAGTAGGAGGCCGGACGCGACTGGCAAGGTGTTATTGGGTATTGGGTTCGGGGGAGATTCGAGTATGGAGGGAGACTGGAATCTTTCACGAATGAGTTCGAAAAAGGAAACTATTGCGGTTTGTACCGATATTCGAATCGTGGATCTAGCTGCAGACTGGCTGGTGGTCGAGAAGCCTGCGCCTCTCATCGTGCATCCCACGAGTGAGAAACCGGAGCCAACTCTCCTGGGGGAAGTAAGGTCGTGGCTTGCCCGGAATGGGGAGGAGTCGGGAACCCTGAGCATTCTGAACCGTCTTGATCGCGAGACAAGCGGACTGGTCCTGATGTCACGGACACGACTGGCTGCCAGGCAATTTGGAAAGGCAATGGAGCGACGTGAGATTCATAAGGAGTATCTCGCCCTGGTCTTTGACTGGCCAGAGTGGGACGAAAGGGTGGTAGCAGAGCCCATTCTCCGCCAGGGGGATGTCTGTGAGTCACGGATATGGATCAAGCAGACGGTCCACCCCGAAGGTCGCCCCTCAGTAACGCACTTCGAGGTTGTTCGCCGCCTGGAGAACCGTCTCGGACGATTTTCGATTGTCAGAGCAATACCGGAGACCGGTCGTACCCACCAGATCCGGGTGCATCTCGCGCACCTCGGATATCCTCTGGTTGGTGATAAGATTTACGGGCCAGACGAAGAGTGTTACCTGGAGTTTATCGAGACGGGATGGAGTCCGGCTCTTGCCAAGGTTCTCCATCTTCCCCGCCACGCCCTGCATGCCAGCAGGCTGGAGGTTCCCTGGGAGGGTGGAAGCCTGCGATGGGATTCGTTATTGCCGGGGGAGCTTGCAGCATTTTCTGAGATCGAGGATTGCTAGCCTTCCTGGAACAGGGAGAGTTGGGTATGGCTTCCCTTGATGAGATCGTGGCCTTCATGGATGGCGAACTTCAGATCAGAAAAGTTCCCGACTATCCAGGTGCCCTGAACGGACTGCAGATGCAGGGTAGTCAGGAGGTAAGGCGGGTGGCAGCTGCGGTGGATGCCTCATTGCCTGTTGTCAGAGAGGCTGTTGACGCAGGGGTAGATCTCCTTGTCGTCCATCATGGCATGTTCTGGAGCGGAGCTCGGCGGGTTACCGGTGCCATCTATGAGAAATTCAAGACCGCGATGGATGCCGGCATGGCCATCTACAGCTCCCACATCCCACTGGATGTTCATCCGGTCTTGGGAAATAACGCGTGCCTTGCTTCCGCTCTCGAGCTGCAGGATCCGCAGCCATTTTTTGAGTGGAAAGGTATCCTGCTGGGTATGCGTGGAGAATTCCCTGGCTCCTTCGATGATTTGACGGAGCGAGTTGCCGGGGTCCTGGGCAGCCCCCCCCATGTGTGTTGCGCGGGTTCGCAGCAAGCTGGAATGGTAGGTGTGATCACAGGGGGCAGCGGAGCGGAAGTGGGAGCTGTCCGGGAAGCGGGGATAGATTCCTTTCTTACCGGAGAGGGCCCGCACTGGAGTTACACGGAGGCGGAGGAACTGGGGCTGAATGTTCTTTATGGAGGGCACTACCTTACAGAAACCCACGGAGTGCGCGCGCTGGTTGATCTGCTGGTCGAGAAGTATGGCCTCGAGGGGCAGTTTATTGATCACCCGACGGGGATGTAGCTGAAGTCCTGCCGGAAACTACCTGCATGAACAGACTGATGAAGGAAAGCTCGGAGCTGTTAGATGAGGAGTTTTTCAAGCGTGGTCCGCTTGATTGTGCGCGGGAATTAATCGGTTGCCGTCTGGAGTGGAAGGGATGTGGCGGGGTCATTGTGGAAACCGAGGCTTACGCGGCGAAGGGAGACGAGGCATGTCACGCTCATGTCAGGCCCAGTTCGCGTCGTTTCATTTCGGAGCACGGGGCTGGCACCGCCTATGTTTATCTCAACTACGGGGTGCACTGGTTGTTCAACCTGCTGGTGAAAGGGGGCCGGTCTGATGGATTTGTACTGATCCGGGCGATGGAGCCGGTCAGCGGTGTGCAGAGGATGAGACGTCGCCGCCGCCGTGAGGCTGTGACTGATCTGTGCTCGGGTCCCGGTAAACTTACCCAGGCACTGGGGATGGATGGCTCCTTGCATGGATTAGCGCTTCTCGACGTCCCGGATTTCTTGCTTTCCCGGGAATCAAGCCCTCCGGAGGACGGCCCCACTGCCTGCCGGCGGGTGGGGATTTCGCGCGCTGTGGAGAGGAAATGGCGGTTCGTCCGATCCGGATCGCCTTGCCTCAGTGTGCGTCCGGGAGCGGAATAGGCCGCTAGAAACGGGGAAAAGGGCTGCCCATCGGTCTTTACCCGAAACGGTGATGCGAGGGAAAAACCAGAGAATGTCGGTAAAAACAGGGTTTCCTGGTGCGGGTGAAGGGAATCGAACCCTCGCCTCAAGCTTGGGAAGCTCGCATTCTACCACTGAACTACACCCGCGTCAGGACCTTGGCTGAGAAGTAGACGGATTCCCGTCCAATGGAAGCGTAAAAATAGCGCTAGCCCCTGATTTATCGAGGAATGATATCTCCTGAGGTTCCTTCTATTTTCAGAAAAAAGCCTTGGCGGTTGGAGGTCGGACGGGTAGCTTTTTGCCTCAGCAGCGGGTATAGCTTAATGGTAAAGCCCCAGCCTTCCAAGCTGGCCATAAGGGTTCGATTCCCTTTACCCGCTCCATTTCGCCAGAAACTCCCTGAAAAATAAGAAGTATCACGATGAAAGTAACTCTCTACTCCGCGATCATTGCGGCTGCGGTGGCACTCGTCCCAAATGTTCAGGCCAAAGAGGACGTCTGCACCAAGTTGTCTGAGACGGTTAAGAGACTGGTTAACGCCGAGTCCGACAATGTCCTCAAGATTGTTGAACAGCAAACCGCGGCCAATCCCGGTTGTTCCTGCGAAGTCGTTAAAGCGGCCATCCTGGCTACCGAGGCGGACCGCAAGCTCGTTGGTCAGATTGTTGCGGCGGCTGTCGAAGCAGCTCCGGACAAGATGAGGGTCATTACTTCCTGTGCTGTTGCGGTAGCTCCCGATGCGCTTCCAGAGATTAAGGCGGTCCTCGCTAAACTCGCTCCGAAGGCTCTGGCGAAGAAGGGCAATGATCCGGTTGCGGACGGATCCAAGGATGCCGGGACTGTCGTCGCCGGCAGCAAGGTGAAGAACCCTCTTGATGGGCCCTACCTGATTCCCGGGCTGCCACCGATTCATCCTCCGATTATCCCAGCCCTCAGCACATCGGGTCGGGGCATTTCGTTCCTTCCGGAGGAAGAAGAATAAAACTTAATACCCCGGATTTTACTCTGGATTCTGCACCGCAGCTTTTTTGGTACGCTGCCTTCCCTTACAACGCATAGCCATCCTCGACCCCTCATGAAGAATACTCTTATTTGTTCCGCCCTTGGCCTAGCCGCGGGAGGACTGCTTTCCGCTCAGGGCTTGTATAATATCATGCCCTTTGATGATGAGCCGACTGATTCACTGCCCCTGCATTGGACTGCTGGTGCCAATATCGGTTGGGACACCAATGCCTCACCCCTGTTTTCCGAATGCCTCGGTCAGGAGAGCCAGGAGGTGGCATACCTTTCGGCCTTCGTTCAGGCGAATTTCGTCAGCAAAACGCCTCAGACCACGATAGATACCTGGGCCCGGGCGGGAGCAACCTACTACCTCGACGAAATTACCATTGGCCTTGCGAGTGAGGACT
Organism: Roseibacillus sp.; assembly: GCA_002709395.1. Taxonomy (GTDB): domain Bacteria; phylum Verrucomicrobiota; class Verrucomicrobiia; order Verrucomicrobiales; family Akkermansiaceae; genus Roseibacillus_B. The sequence goes on from PAQU01000006.1 coordinate 13,736, forward strand.
ACTTCCCGCAATTCAGGGGGGGAGTCAATTTCGTGCATCGCGTCAACGAGACCCTGCGGCTGCGCAGTCGCAACAGCATCACCTATGAACAGGAGCCCGATTATGATTTCGGAGTTGCCTCGGACCGCCGGCAGGGCAGCTACTTCCGCTACAGCTCCGACAACAGCGTCGGATACCGTTGGACTGAGCGCCTCGGGACAAGCACCGGTTATCGGTTCAGTGGAGTGACCTTTGATGAGGTCGATCGGAACGACTACGTTCGGCACCTTTTCTACAACCAGTTCCGCTACCGGACCAGCCCCAGCACGGTCTGGACCGCAGCGTATCGCTACCAGGCACAGAGCAACGACGTTATCGTTGATTCGGACTCCCATTATTTTCTCGTGGGTGCTGAGCATGAGCTGAGTCCAACTACGGTTGCGGTGATCCGGGCTGGTGCTCAGATTCAGGAAATCGATGGGGGTGACAGCAATTCGTCGCCTTACGTCGAAGCGACCGTTCGCTCTGCCCTCAGTTCATCCGCTCAGGTCCGGGCCTTTGCTCGTTACGGTCTGGAAGATCGCAACCGCCTGATCTCTACCCATGACTGCGGGGATCTTCCTGTAATTGGTCGTTACGAGGAACGCCAGACCTTCCGACTGGGTTTGCAGGGGTCCTATGTGGCCTCTCCCAAGCTTACGTTCTTTGGCGGGTTAAACGTCATGATGTTCAGCTATGAGGGTCAGTTCGGGCCTAGCCTTGCGGCTCCCGACAGTCTGGACGACAGGATCATCAACATCAACGCCGGCGCCAGTTATGAGGTGGCTGACAATATTTTTGTGACGGGATCCTATAATTACACGAAGTCCTCGTCGGATGCTGATATTCGTGATTACGATCGGAGCCGCATCCAGCTTGGTGTCCAATCGTCCTTCTGAGGATTTCCGGGTCTAGAACAGGCTCGCATTCATCAGCCCCCGCAATGCCTCTTTTCATTGCGGGGGTTTTCTACCTCCCGGATTTCCCCGTTTTCCGGCCGTATAATTAGACAATCCCCCTTTTACCTCTAAATTAACAAGGTCATGCGAAACGGTCCTGATCGCCAGACAAGCGCCAGCGAAGCGGCGTTACATGCCGTCGACTACTGGCAGGTCCTGAAAAATCGCTATGGAGTGATCCTGCTGACGTTCCTCCTTATCTTCATGACGGCGGCGGTGATCACCTACGTCCTGCCCAAAAAGTATGAAAGTACTGCCCTTCTGCAGGTGAATCACTCTTTTGTGGAGTTGGATCCCCTCAATGGTGCTGCCGGGCGGCCAATGACCGGAGCCTCTCCGTCTCAGGCCTACATCCAGAACCAGTTCAAGGTCATCGAGTCGGAAAAAACCCTTTTGCGCGTGGTAGAGCGACTTGATCTGACTACCCGCTGGAGAGGGTTTGACCGTGACATGGCACTCTTGAAGCTGAAGTCCATTCTCAAGACTGAGCAGATACGGAACACAGACCACATCGAGATTCGAATCCGCCATCAGAAGCAGGAGGACGCCCGCGATATTGCCAAGGAGATAGCCGAGTCCTATCAACTCGGTCGTAATGCGGATGAGCGGAAACGGGCAGAGGAAGCACTAGATGCCCTGGAATCCGAGGTGCGGTCGCAGGAGGACCTCGTGGAGGACAGGCGCCGCCACTTCCACGCCATCGTCAAGGCGGTGGGTATTCCTTACATCGAGGGGATCTTNACCAGTGGTCGGATGGGGCAAAGTGAGGAGAATATTCTNAAGACGGCCGAAATGCAGCAGTTCGCAGCAGAGGANAAGAAGAGNCANCTGGAAAATCAGATTGAACGGCTGTTGACCCTGAAGGATGCAGAACTCATCGATTTCGCAGAGGGACTGCAGTTGCCGGGGAGTCAAGTGCCGGTTTTGCGGGGGAGACTTCAGGAGAGTAAGGTGAACATTGCCGCGNTGGAGGCTTCCGGCCTGGGTCGCAAACATCCCCAAGTTGAAATGGGCCTCATCGCGCAAGCCAAGATTGAGGAGGACCTGAAGGCCGCGGTGGTTGTTTTGAGAGAACTCCTCAAGACCCAGTTGAGCCTTGTTNACGGGCANCTGGAGAAGATCAAAGACAGGGTGGAAGACCGTCGTTTTGATGCTGTNGANAAGGCNNTGCAGTCNCAGGATTACGTGGAGGCAAAACAGGATTATGAAACGGCCAAGGCCATGCTTTCCCAGATGAAGCTGACTAACTCGGCGCGTCGCATTGCCCTTAAGATTCCAAAGAACCCGATCACCATTCTGGAAGATCCCAAACTGGGCAAGGANCCGGTCTATCCCAAGGTCACTCTATTCCTCTCNCTCGGGGCCGCAGTGGGCCTGATCTTTGGGGTCGCGATAGCCTTTTTCCTCGAATATCTGGATACCTCGGTCAAGACCCTCGAGGATGTAGAGCGCTACCTTCAGATTCCCGTTCTGGCGGTGGTTCCGACTGATGTGAACGTCCTGCACAAGCAGAGCGGAATGAGTCCGGATGCAGAAGCCTACCGGATTCTCCGAACCAATATAGAATTCAACCGGAACAATCCCGAAGATAACAGTATTACAGTCGTGTCCGGCGGTGCCGGTGAAGGAAAGTCGACGACTCTGGTAAACCTTGCCTACGTCTGTGCCCAGGGTGGTTACACTACCCTGATGATCGACGCAGACCTTCGCCGTCCCCAGTTGCATACCTTTTTCGATATCAACAATTCTGTTGGCCTGACTAATTATCTGACCACNGATCTNATGCTGGAGGATGTGATCCTGCAGACCCCGGTNGATAATCTGTACTTNCTGCCTTCCGGGATTCTTCCCGCAGATGCTGCCGGACTTCTGAACTCCCGGCGGATGTCCGAACTCATACAGGATGTTAAGCAGCGCTTTGATCTGGTTCTCGTGGACTCNCCTCCAATTCTGGGAGTGAGTGATGCGTCCGTTCTGGCTTCCGAAGTTGATCTCACCATGATCGTGGTCCAGCATCGTAAACTGCCGAGGAATATGTTGCTTCGTGTGANGCAGGCTGTTGAGAACGTGGGTGGACAGGTAATAGGCGTGGTTCTCAACAACGTAGATGTCCGTAGTGACAGCCAGTACCAGTACTATACGAGTTACTACACCTATTATGCGCCTTCTGCAGATGCTGATCCAGTTCCCGGCGCAGGATTTGAAGCGGCGGCGGAAAGCGCAACTGCGGAAGCNACTGGGTCATCCAAGGACGAAAATGACGATGATGGACTTACCTACTAGAACGCTGGAAAACCGAAGCCCTGTTAAAATCATGAAAACCCTCCTCTACTGNTCTCTTCTCCTTCTGGTTGTCATTCCCNCTTCGGCTCGGGCGCAGATTGAAGCCGGGGGAGCAATCCAGATCTCTATTCANGGTGTTCCGAGTGGAGAGCAGGCTCGTATCAATGGAGGTTATCCTGTTTCCGAAAAGGGATTCATCACAATGTGGAAGATTGGATCCATCAAGGTTACGGGAGTGGAGCCTGATGTGCTGGCCCGAAAAATCGAAGAGGCTTACCGGGTTGCTGAAATCTATACCAGCCCTGTGATTCAGATTGTTGCGGATTCCAGCGATAATCTGACAGTTCAAGTTGTCACCATCGGGGGCAAGGTGCGGACACCGGGGCCAAAACCGTACCGCCGAGGGATGACTCTCTATCAGGCGATCATGTCGGCAGGGGGGCCTACTGAATTCGGAGCAATCAACCGGGTTAGCCTTTACCGGAACGGTAAGCGCTACATCTATGATCTGAACAAGGGATCTCACAAATTGCTCAAGGTTTTTCCAAAGGACACGATCGATATTCCCCAGAAGGGAATTTTTGGGAACTAGCGAGATTCCCTGTTACCGGGAAGATTCAAAGAAATAATGGCCGGGTCATTCCGGCCATTTTGCTTTCCGGGTGGTTGCGTTTTGATTGGTTGGGGGTTAGGAGTTTCTTATGTGGAACGGGCTAATCGCTCTCTTCCTTTTTGCGTTACTGCTCTGCCAGTTCGGTGTGGCGCAGGAGCAGGGAGGAGAAGATCTGTTGTCCGGGAGTGAAAAGCTTCCGGAGGTTCCTGCTGCGCTGGTCGGTGCTCTCGGGCACGAAGAGTTCAGGGAGCGGCATGCCGCCCAGAAGTCTCTTCTTGCCTGGGGAAAGAAGGACTTGGAAGGGAGTATTGAATCGCTCTATCGCCTCTATGGGACAACAGAGAATCCGGAGGTTCGCTTGCGGAGTCGCGAGGTCCTTAAAGCACTGGTGATTCTCCGGCAGCCTCTGCCGGGACAGGGTTATCTTGGGATTCAGATGGATACCGCTCGCTGGAAGGATGACCGGGGAGTGATGCGACCTGCCGTTCTGATTACGGATGTGAGGAAGGGAACGGCTGCTGACCTCGCCACGTTGAAGGCGGACGATCTGATTACCGGGATAGACCAGGTCATTTTTGATGACTTGGCTCCGACTCGGATGTTGGCGGATTACATCAAATCGAAGAAACCGGGGGATGAAATTACGATCAAGATACGCCGGGGAAAGGAGCATCTCGAATTGACCGCTTCCCTCCGGCGCCGGCCTACCGCACTGGATGAAATTAACCAGTGGGGGGGGCTGCCGGTTTTGCCACGTGAGACGGAGATGGATGAGGACTATTTTCAGGAATGGCTGCAGAAACGCAGGGCGGAGGAAGCAAAGAAGCCCAAGGACAGATAAATACAGGGTTTCACCTGTGAAGGATGGGGGAAAGGATTCGACAAATCCTCCGTAATCGTCGATTTTGGCCAAGGCTCAGTGAGCTCTCCTGCCTCTCGCATTCATCACCGGTACATCATGACCATGGTTCGTAACTCATTCCCTCTTGGGGCTCTCATGGGGTTGCTGTTGGGTTTTGCCTGCTTTCCTCTCCAAGCAAAGACCGACTTCAATGTTGTCGGTCGTGAAATGGCAGGGATGCTGCAGAACAGCCACTATGCCCGTATTCAATTTAATGCGGATCTGAGCGCCAAGATTCTCGCAGATTATCTTTCTGACCTTGATGGAGCGAAGCTCTACTTTACCCAGCAGGATGTTGAGGCCTTTGAGAAGAAGTACGGACGTCGGCTTCATGAGTTGCTGATCAAGGGCCGCTGCATGGAGCCGGCCAACGAGATCTACAAGGTGTTTTCCCAGAGGGTAAAGGAGCGGGTGGGCTACGCAAAGCGACTGCTTGAGAAAGAAAAATTCGGGTTTGATACAGGTGAGGTTGTGATGAGAACCCGCAAGGATGCAGAATGGCCCTCGAGCCAGCAGGCAGCGGAAGAGATCTGGAAGCGGCAGATTGAGGAAGCTCTGCTCTCGGAGATTCTCCGGCGGGATGCGGTTAAGCGTCTGGCTGAGGAGCAGGGTAAGAAGAATCCGCTCGCAAGTGAGAAGAGCCCTGAGGAAAAGATCGCTCAGCGCTATGACCGTTTTCACCGCAGCATAGGAGAAGCCGACGAGGAAGATGTTGCGAATTACTTTTTGAGCGCCGTGGCGGCGGCGCACGATCCGCACACCGATTACATGAGTACGAGGGAGATGGAGCGTTTTCGTTCCGGCATGTCAAATTCCCTGGTTGGTATCGGGGCATTGCTTCAGGCCGAGGATGACGGGGCCACCAAAATCATGGGGATCGTTGTGGGAGGCCCTGCTGACAAGCAGGGGGAGCTCAAGCTCAACGACCGGATTGTGGGAGTTGATTCCCTAAATAAGGGTGAGGTGGTGGATATCATGTATATGAAAATCGACCACGTAGTCGAAATGATCCGGGGTAAGGTTGATACGGAAGTTCGCCTCAAGGTAGAGCCCTCGGATGGAGCTCCTGGCGAAGTTAAATTTATCACAATCAAGCGGGGACGGGTGGAATTGAAGGATGAACTGGCGAGTGCCGAGGTCATCGAGATGACACATGGGGCAGGCAAACGGCGGATCGGCTGGCTCCAGCTTCCGTCCTTCTACATGGACTTTGATGATGGAGACCCAAGCGTTTCTAAGGACGTGCAGAAGCTTCTGATGAGGCTCAACCAGGAGCAGGTAGACGGATTGATTCTGGATCTTCGCAGGAATGGGGGCGGGTCGCTGGAGGAAGTGCGCCGGATTACCGGTTTCTTCGTGGGACGTGGACCAGTCGTGCAGATCAAGGATACCATCGGTAGGATCGAATCCAAGGAGGCGCTTTTCCGCCGCCCCCTCTATGACGGGCCTCTTGTTGTGGTCACCGATAAATCCAGTGCCTCTGCGAGTGAGATTCTCGCCGGGGCCCTGCAGGACTATAATCGTGCCGTTATCGTGGGCGATAGCTCGACTTTTGGCAAAGGAACGGTCCAGCAGCCCATGGAGATTGGGCGCTACTTTCGTTTCTTTGAGGATAATAGCCGGGCAGGATACCTGAAGACCACCATTCAGAAGTTCTACAGGGTTTCCGGAAGCTCTACCCAGAAGCTGGGNGTAGAGCCCGATATNGTGCTCCCNTCCCTTACNGATGCTCTTGAAATAGGAGAGGCCTATCTCAAGCATCCCCTCGACCATGACCTGATCCGCAAGGCCCCTGACTTTAGTCCTTTGGAAAGGAAGGACCTCTTCATGGATTCCCTTAAGAAGGAAAATGAAGTCCGGGTGAAGAATGCCAGGGACTTTCAGTACATCGTGGAGGATGTGAAGCGAACCAAGGAACGTATCAGAGCGAATGCGGTTTCGCTTAATCGCACCAAGCGCGAGGCTGAATTGGCCGAATCGGAAAAGCGGAGAAAGGAGCGCAATGCCGAACGCCGTAAGAGNTTTGCGGAGATGGAGATAGAGGACAGGAAGAAATTCAAGTTCTTCCGCCTGACACTTGATAATCTGAAGGCGGAGAAGTTGCCGGAGGTCGACCGGGAAAAGGATGCGGAAGCTTTCATGCGCCGTGCCAAGGACAAGGAGGATGCGCTTGACGATACTCCGCTCTGGCCCAGTGGACTTGATCCCGTGAAGCGGGAGGCTCTTGCGATTGTAGGAGATCTGGTGAATGAACTGGAAAAAGCCCGGACTGCGGGAGTTCTTCCGGTTGAAGAGTAAGGGCTGTGGAGTTGTGTTGAAATGGCGGATCTGGACATTGCCGCCAACCTCGAAGAGGTTCGTCGCCGCGTTGCTCTGGCGGCGGAGCGATCTGGTCGTGCTCCTTCAGCGGTCGATCTCTTGGTGGTAACCAAGACATGGCCCCCCGGGGTCATCGCTCAGGTTGTGGAGGCCGGGCACAGTCTCCTTGGAGAAAATAAACTGCAGGAAGCTGAATCCAAGATACCGGAACTTCCGACTTCTTTGCAGTGGCACTTTATCGGGCATTTGCAGCGTAACAAGGCCCGGAGGGCCTTGGGGATTTTTGATGTCATACACAGCGTTGATTCCCTGCGTCTGGCTCGGCATCTTGACCGCATTGCGGGAGAAATGGGGAAGAGGCCTCAAGTTTATCTCCAGATTAACGCGGAGGGGGAGCAGACAAAGGGGGGCTTCGGATTGGACGACCTGGGAGAGACCGTCAGGGAAGTTGTTTCCCTGGAGCGGATTCATCTGGCGGGTCTGATGAGTATCCCCCCTGCGGTGGCTCATCCTGAGGACGCCAGAGATTCATTCCGGAGGTTACGAGAGCTTCGTGACGGCCTGGAGAAGGAGCTCGAAGTAAGCTTGCCGGGTCTCAGCATGGGGATGAGCCATGACTTCGAGGTTGCGATCGAGGAGGGAGCAACCATTGTGCGGGTGGGTTCTTCCATCTTCGGTCCCAGGAAGCATTTGAGATCAACGTCTCATTAGATTCTGAGAATGCTGGCAATTGCAAATATAGCAGTGGTATCCAACGACCTGGCCATTGCATGGTCCGATGGAGAAGAAAGTTACATTGGCATTGAGGCGCTGCGCCGGGCCTGTCCCTGTGCAAGCTGTCAGGGAGAGCCCGATGCTACTGGGCGGGTAATCAAGCCAAAGGTGAGCTACAGCGAGAAGAGCTTTCACCTGGAGAGTTACCAACTCGTGGGCGGATATGCCCTGCAGCTTCGGTTTGGAGATGGTCATGCAACGGGCATTTACTCCTTTTCCTATCTGAGGGAACTCGGTACATCCTCTGTGGGGATGTAAGACGGATAAAATTCACCCGGGAAACAGGGAGCCCGGGTGCTGTTGTCCGCGTAAAGCCGGCACTCGTCTTCCAAGACACGGGTGCGTCTAGATAATTCCCTCTCGCAGGGCCTTGGCTACAGCCCCGGTATTGGTATTGACGTGGAGTTTGTCGTAGACGCGGCGCAGGTGAGTAGAAACCGTGTTCACGCTTATGCTGAGGGCATCGGCGATTTCCTTCTTAAGGAGTCCCTCTGCGAGAAGGCGCAGGATTTCCTGTTCCCGGGCTGTCAGCCCGTAATCTCCTTTCGCTCCCGGCAGGAGGTCTGAATTAGCGAATGCGTCGAGGACTTTTTTTGCAACCTCGGGGGTCATGGGTGCTCCTCCACCCATGACCTGACGGATCGACTCTCCAATCTTATCTGTTCCAGAGGCCTTCAGAACGTAACCTGAGGCTCCGGCGCATACGGCACGGAAGATCTTGTCCGCATCATCAAAGACGGTAAGGATAATCACCCGGACTTCAGGCACAGCTTCCAGGAACTTACTGAGTGCGGCAATGCCGTCGACCCCCGGGAGTTGGACGTCGAGCAGGATCACGTCAGGTGCAGGATTGGTCTGGAGAGCAGCAAAGGTGGCCTCGGCAGAATCAAAGCTTCCGTCGCAGGTCATTCCATCCAGCCCATTGATGACTCGCTGGACGTTTCGGCGGAAGACCTCGTTGTCTTCAACCAGCCAGACGCGGATGTGCTCAGTATTTGATTCGCTCATTTGTTCTTGTGGTTCAAGGGCGCGGAGAATCTTACCTTAGTCCCTTCAGTAGGAATACTGTTGATTTCGAACTGTCCATTCACTCGTTCTGCCCTGCGGCGGAAATTTTTGAGTCCGTGGCCCGAACCCCCTACATTATCAGGATTAAATCCAATTCCGTTGTCACAGACTTCAAAGGTCACCTGATGAGGTGTCAGCTCGAAAAGAATATCAACACTGGTCGCTTGAGCATGTCTTTGCACGTTATTGAGAGCCTCCTTGAAGGCGAAGAAAAAGTGGCGTCTAACCTGAAGTTCTATGGGTCGATTCTTAAATGAGGGAGGACTGGCCTGAACAGAGGTTTCGAGATTACCAACAATCAGGCCCACGGATTCCCGCATTTTCATAAACAAGTCCCGGGTAGTGGCTTCCCCTGCATGAATGAGCCAGACGATATCACGCATAGCCTCTGAGGTTTGTTCAGCAGTTTCGTGGATCTCGCGGAAGTCGTCACGAATTTCGGTGCTGGCCCTTGCATTACGGCTTCCCACCTCACTGATCAGGACGATTCCAGCCAGATTGCTTCCTATGTCATCGTGCAGATCCCGGGAAATCTGTTTGCGGAGTTTTTTGGCATCTCTTATTCGGACGGATCGTTGACGGAAGATCATCCAAATCCATCCGAAAAGGGCTACGCCGCCGATGGCTCCGGCTCCAGCGGTTATGCCCGCCAGGGCAATGTCGGTATCTTCTTCCTGCTGGAGGAGGAGACCGGATCTCTCCTTCTCCAATGCTCCCCGTTCGATGATGAGGTCGATATACTCCGGCAATTCTATTATTTTGTGTGTGCTCGAATAGCCGTCCACCAGGTATTTGGGAGCCCAGCGATCGGTGTCGGTTCTGGAGGCTTGGTCGCTGACCGTTACGTCCTGCCAGAGGGCGACATTGGCTCCATCGAGGTAGGCCTGGACTTCTGCCAGAGCAAGACTATGGAGATTGCCCCGGGCAAAGAGTTCGTTGGTCGAGATTCGGATGTATCTACCCGGTTGGCCATTGGAGGCCCGGACAAATGCCGAGGTCCATGGGTAGCCAAGAGGATGTCGGGATTGGGTCGCCCGCCATACGGTTGTCTGGAAATCCGGGTCATTTGAGAGTTCAAGGACGAGTGACTGAGGGAACCCCCGTCCTCCGACCACTTCGGGGTCATCGGATGAGGTGGGGATGATACGGATTTCTTCAACGGGAAGAGATTCTCCAAGGTCGATGACAATCCACTTGGGATGGCTGCCTGATTCCGAGGGCGCGCTCAGAAATCCGTTGGAGGGGCTTCTGATGGTGTTGTGGGGGCTGCCCAGGCGGCTGATACCATCGTTCACCCTCCACAGGGACCAGTTGGGAAATAGCTCCTGAACGCTACTGGCAGAGCGGGGTCTGGAGGAGCCGATATTATAGTTACCCGCCAAAACCATGATTTCCTCCATGGCCCATATGAATCCTTCCTTAGCTGCTACGTGTTTTGTCGAAGTTACCCTGATATAGCGCCCGCTCAAGTCATTGGCAGGGAACCTGATGGGGTATCTTCCAGGATTCGGGTAGTCGGCACCGGTGTGATCCGCGAGGAGCTTGAATCCGGTATTGGGGGTATCCGAGACCTCAATCTTGAACCGGAGGGGAAACCCGTAGCCCTCGCCCTCTGCGCCGCGGGTAGGGAGGTGTGCCGGCATCAGGACAACTGCATCGAAAGAACGGGATTCACCAAGATCGATCTGAAGATGGTGGGGTGCCCGCTGATCCGCAATGGTTTCGCTGTGGAACCCGAAGCGCGAGCCCCTCGGGCCGTTGTAGAGTTCGGGAAGAGACAAAAGTTCCCGCTCTATCCGGCTCAGCCTCTTGTCGGCCTTGCGGATGGCAGGCTTTACGATTCGGGCTACGCGGTCGCCTAATGATAGGGCTTTCGTCTCCGTGGTAGCCAGTGAGCCAGCGGGAAAAGCTAGCAAGGCGACTACTAGAAAAAGGAGCAAACGGGACATCCAAGGAGAGGGTAGCTGGATCCGTGTAGAATCATGAGGGGAAGGAGTCGAGCTTGGTCTTCGGCGAAAAGCACCCTGAGAAATGACCCAACTATCTTATATTAAGCAATTTGCGACTTGCTGGACTCCCGGGGAATGAGCGTGAATTGTTAATTAAGGCCTTTTCTTTGGAATTTGTATTTATCTTGATACGTACAAGCTAATTTGAACGTAGGAAACATAAGGGGAGATCTTATGTTAAACCCATTCCTCCACCTCCAGATTCTGGCTTTTCTCGCCCTTGCGGGAATGAGCCTGAGCGAAGCGGCAGCCAAGCCGCAGGTTCCCGATTTGACGAAAGGAGGCCGGAGCGATGGATTGCATGACTGGAATCTGGGGCCCACGGGTGCAAGGGGATGGATCTGGGGCTGGAACCTGGAGACGACCGATAGCCGGCAGATTCTCATTACTTCTGTGAGTGCCGGGTCACCGGCAGATGGAGTTCTTCAGAAGGGGGATGTGATTGTGGGTGTAGACGGCAGGCCATTTACCGTCGACGCACGCAAGAGTTTTGGCGCAGCGGTGACCGCGGCGGAGACAGCCGAGAAGGGAGGAACCCTGGCAGTCTTGCGATGGCGGGCAGGGACCACGGAGGAAGTCAGCCTTCAACTTCCTGTGCTGGGAAGTTATCATGACCGGTCGCCATGGGATTGTGGAAAATCCTCGGCAATTGTTGAACGGGGTTGTGTCCATATTGTGAACAATCTGAAGGAAGGTGTTGATGGGAAAATCAATGTCCTGGCGTTGCTCGCATCGGGAAAGGAAGAATATCTTCCGATTGTAAGGGATTATGCCCGGCGTCTGGCTCCATCAGACCTCCGTCTTGAAATGTCCCCTGCGAGTTCGATGGCGTCCTGGCACTGGGGCTACACCAATTTGCTCCTGACTGAGTATTACCTCGCCACTGGTGACCAGGAGGTGTTGCCTGCAATCCGGGAATATACCATCCGGCTTGCGCAGGGACAAAGTGGTGTGGGTAGTTGGGGCCACGCCATGGCGTGGCCGCAGTGGAATGATGGCAAGAAGCATGGCCGCTTGGGAGGTTACGGGGCAATGAATCAGGCTGGATTGGTCTGCCAGCTCTCCCTTGTGCTCGGTAGGAAGTGTGGAGTATCCGAGTCGGTGGTGGATGAAGCAATCGAGCGAGGAAACGCCTTCTTCGGCTTTTATATCGGCAAGGGATCCATTCCCTATGGGGATCACCATCCGGAAGAGAGATTTCATGATGACAATGGCAAGAATGGCATCGCGGCCCTCTTGTTTGATGCTCAGGATGATGAGCTAGGAACGAGGTTTTTTTCCCGCATGATGGTCGCTTCCTATGGCGAGCGCGAACGCGGGCACACCGGGAATTATTTCAGTTACCTGTGGGGAACACTGGGAGCCATGCGTGCCGGGCCTGATGCGGTAGCCGCTTATCTGAAAGAGCAACGCTGGTTTCTGGACCTTAACCGGGCGCATGATGGTCGCTTTCCTTACCAGGGAGGAGCAGGCAGTTCCGGAGCGGAGCATAAGTATCCTAACTGGGATTGCACCGGGGCCTTTCTTCTCTCCTACCTTCTGCCAGAGGGGCGGTTGTTCATGACGGGGCGAGGAGTCAAGGTGAAGAATGCACTGAGGGGAGCCGAGCTAAGGGAAACAATCGTGGCCGGTCGGGGGTTTAGTGCATGGGATGACGGCTTGGGGCCTTATCGAGCGCTTTCATCCACTCAATTGCTGGAAGCTCTTAAAAGTTGGTCCCCGGTTGTTCGTCAGCGAGCTGCCAGAATTCTCGCAGAACACGAAACCCTGCCTCTCGGGGAGTTGATAGATAAACTTGATGCTCTCGATTATGAGTCCCGCTATGGGGCTTGTCAGGCTATCGCAGCTCTCGCTGTACGGGGTCTGCCCGCTGCAGATCATCTGCGTGATCTCCTCTGGAGCAAGGACGTCTGGTTACGCATTCAGGCAGCTGAGGCTCTTACTTCCATTGGAGCCCCGGCGGAGAACGTTGTCCCGGATTTTCTCAAGATGATTTCGGAGGACAACGAGTCTGATCCCAGGAAGGTTGTTCAACGCTATCTGGCCTTCTGTCTTTTCTGTCGTAATGGAATCCTCGGCATGGAGGGAGTTCTGGCCCATTCCCTGCAGGGTGTCGAACTGGGAGAGCTCAGGCCGGCGGTCGAAAGAATTCTGAAGAACCCGGATGCCCGGGCCCGGGCCACCGTGGGTTCCCTGTATGACCAGCTCAATTATGAAGAAGTGAAGCCGTTCTTGCCATCCGTTTACGAGGCTATCGTAGAACCAGCACCAACCGGGGTGATGTTCTCGAACGGTATCCGCCTCGAGGGGTTGGAGTTGCTGGCGCGTCACCGGGTGGAAGACGGGATGTCGCTTTGTCTCGATATTCTCGACCTTGAATCGTGGGGAAAACGTCACCGGGTGATGCGCTGTCTGAGGACCTTGCGCCGGTATGGCGGAGCGGCAAAACCGATCCTGCCACGCTTGCGTCAAGTTGAGAACCAGTTGAGGGAGCACCGGGAAAGCAGGAGCCTGGCCCCGCATATCGAGGAAATTGTATCCCTGATCAGTTTTATTGAGCAGGCCCCGTCGGGTGAGCCCCTGCGCTCACTTCGTTAGTCGAATGAGATGACGTTCTTGATTCCTGTGGCGTGGTCCAGAAGGAGTTCACGACAGGAATCGATGGGAGAACGCTTGCTGATGACAGCCCCAATGGCTTCTGGCCAGTGATCCTTGAAATAGCCCAGGTCTCGTATGGCGGCCCGGAAGGATGCCTCGTCGGCATTTACAGTTCCAATCACGGCCTGGTTTCCGAGGACGACATTGCGCATCAACTGGTTCGCATCGATGGGAATTGGGTCGCCCGGTGCAGGAATGCCCGTAAAGATATAAACTCCATTGACCCCGAGAATACTGAGGACATCGAAAGAGACAGAGGAAATGCCAATGGCTTCATAGACGAGATCGATGCTCCCAATCTCGGCCGGGAGTTCCGGGAAGGGAACATCCTTGGATGAAATGTATCGTGCTCCAATAGCTTCAATGATCTCGGCCTTTGGGTTGGGAGCAGGGGAGCGGTTGTAGACATAGGTCTCGAAACCAGCCGCCTTCATCGTCATCGCCCCGAGGATCCCAATGGGCCCAGCTCCGAGAATGACTGCATTGAGTCCCTGTCCAGTTGGAATGCCGTCCTCGTAATGCTTCACCCAGGGAAGTCGGGACTGCGTTGCCCAGGCCTGAGCCAGTCCCTTTTCCGCGATCGTGAGAGGCTCCATCAGGACGGCGAGATCCCGGAGGTCGGAAGGCACGTAGGTGAGGTATCGTTCACGCTCAACGAATGACTCGGTCATGAAGCCATGGCACTCCTTGATTCCACGCTCGACGTAATTCCCGGTTGAACAGAAATCCTGAAGTCCTGCCCGGCAGGCCTGGCAGTTTGGGTCGGAGCATGGTCGGCGCACCGAGGGCACCACAAAATCGCCGACCTTTAGACCTTCCACCTCGGATCCGACCTCGACGACTTCCCCCATCGCTTCGTGCCCCAGAACAAGGTAATCGCAACCAGACGGGGGATCTCCGTAGACAAAGGTGCAGATTTCACGGTCCGTACCGCAGATGCCGACATCGATGGTGCGGATTTTGACTTCGTCATCCCTCTGCAGTTCAGGAGTCGGATGCTCGATGATGCCAACCTCTCTCTTGCTTGGAGTAACGGCTACCGCTTTCATATCTATCTTGGTATGATCCAGGTTATCCGGGGAGAACCGCCTGAAAGGGCAGGAGTCTAGGCAAGGATTGTCGGCCGCCAACTCTAAACCCCCTCGCGAGAGGGAGAGGGTTCCCTCCTTCCAAATTGATTTAAATTCGGTATTTTAAGGAGAAACTGACCTCAGGAGAGTTTCAGAAGGGCAAGGTCAGTGCGGGAGCGAGGTTCTTGCACCTGAAGCGGTGTGGTGGCATTTTGCTCCGGGACATCTTATCCAATGAAAATCATTGATCAAAAAACCATGGCGGCCTCAAGGAGGTTGCTGGTGGTTTGCTCGGTCTGGGCAATGGGAGTGGTTTTCGGGGAGGAAAAGGAATCCGTCCACTCGATCGACTTTGATGAGGGGAGAAAGTTCTGGTCGTTCCAGCCCGTGGAAAAAAAGAACCTGCCGCTGAGGTCAGGCGACTGGGCCCTGAATCGTATTGACCATTTTGTGTATGACCGGATGAGGGAAGAGGGGTTGGGCCCTTCTCCTGCCGCGGACAGGCGTGTTCTCATTCGAAGGCTGAGCTATGATCTGACGGGGTTGCCGCCATCACCGGACGAGGTCAGGAATTTCCTTGGTGACCGGGAACCTGGTGCCTATCTGCGACTAGTAGACCGGCTTCTTGCTTCCCCGCACTATGGAGAGCGTTGGGGCAGGGTCTGGCTCGACCTGGCACGTTACACCGATGTCCGGGAACGATGGATTGTCACTCATGGGCACCCGTATCTCTACCGTGACTGGGTGGTGCGGTCCCTGAATGATGATATGCCCTATGATCAGTTCGTTAAGAGGCAGTTGGCAACGGACCTGATGGAAGAAACCGGGGTTGAGGATATTCCGGCACTTGGCTTTCTGGGGATCAGTCCGGTGTATCACAAGGAGTTGCTCCTTGCACCGGAGGTTATCCGGATGATCGTAGCGGAAGAGTGGGAAGAGCGAATCGATACGGTGGGGAGAGCCTTTCTGGGGCTCACCATTTCCTGTGCCCGTTGCCATGACCACAAATTTGACCCGATCGACAGTCGCGACTATTACGCCCTTGCAGGAGTGTTTGCGAGTATAAGGCGCTCAGATCGAACAAGTCTTCCCGAGGAGCGGGCGAATGCTGCCGACCGGGTGCGTAAGGAGGTCGAGAAACTGGTCAAGGAGGCCAAGGGCTTAAGGGATGCGAAATCCCCTCCAGAAGATCTGGATGAGCAAGTGGACAGGATTGAGGACAGAATCAGTCACCTCAGGAACTCTACCCCGGATTATGAGCACCTGGTGCCAGCGGTAGTGGAGTCGAGTATTCACGTGGTTGCCAAGGAAGGGTTTGGGACGAAGCTTGACTACCGTCCCGGTATTCCCCGGGACCTTCACTTGCAGGTAGGGGGAGATCCAGCTTCCCATGGGCCATTGGTGAAGCGGCGATTTCTCCGGGTTCTTTCTCCAGGTGAGCCCAGGGTTTTTACCGAGGGAAGTGGTCGCCTTGAGCTGGCGAACTGCCTCTTTCGGGAAGGGGCCTCCCTGAGTGCTCGCGTGATAGTGAACCGTGTCTGGTTGCAGCATTTCGGGCGAGGAATAGTGACGACCCCCGGTGATTTCGGTGTTCAGGGAGCTCGCCCTTCTCATCCCGATCTTCTCGATGATCTGGCAGCTCGTTTTATTGAGAAGGGATGGTCTCTCAAGTGGCTTCATCGGGAAATCGTAACCTCTGCGACCTATATGCAGGGATCAGGATATCATCCCGAAATGTCCCTTCGGGACCCTGACAACAGGTGGCTCTGGCGCATGAACCGGCGGCGCCTTGAGGTGGAGGCATGGCGGGATGCCATGCTGGCGGTGAGTGGTCAGCTGGATCTGGAGATAGGGGGGGCTCCAGAGAATCTGTCGAATGCAGGAAATCACCGGCGTACGATTTACGGAAAGATCGACCGACGGGATCTGGAGCCAGTCCTGCAGATCAATGATTTTCCCGATCCTGACTCTCACAGTCCGGCCCGGGAAGAGACGATCACTCCGCTGCAGCAGCTGTTTATTCTGAATGGAGAATTTGTCCGGTTGCAGTCTGAGGCCCTCGTTGCGCGTCTTTTCCGTGAATCTCCGGACAATCAGGAAGATCGTATTGCGTTAGCCTATCAGTTGCTTTTCGGACGTTCTGCTACAAAAGAGGAAATCGTTCTGGCTAATTCGTTTTTGAATGGGGAGAACCCGGGAGACCGTGAGAACTGGAATCGTTATGCTCAGGCTCTGCTTGGGAGTAATGAATTCCTTTTTGTTGATTAAGCCATGCACGAGAACGCCCATAGTTTATCCCGGCGCCGCTGGTTACAAATGACCGGAGGAGGCCTGGGCGCCGTAGGACTTGCAAATCTTCTGGGGGGTGTGTCGGAGGCGCTGCCTCACGGACCGGCCAGAGCAAAACGTGTGATCCACCTTTTTATGAATGGGGGGCCCTACCAGGGGGACCTCTTTGATCCCAAGCCGGTCCTGGCAAGGCATGAGGGGGATCGTCCCAGTGAAGTCGAGCTGCGTACGGAGCGAAAGACAGCGGGGATCCTCCCGTCTCCTTTCAAGTTTTCTGCCCGGGGGCAAAGCGGGGTGCCTGTCAGTGAACTGCTGCCGCGGATCAGCGAGGTTGTTGATGATATCTGTGTGTTACGTTCCCTTCATTCGGATAATCCGAATCATGGCCCTGCTCTGCTGATGATGAACAATGGGACCATCACGCCTACGGTACCCAGCATGGGAGCATGGACGCTCTATGGGCTGGGAACCGAAAATGCCAATCTGCCGGGATACGTTGTTCTCTGTCCAGGAAGGCCGGTCCGGTTTTCGGTCCTCTGGAACAGTGCCTTTCTCCCGGGCCAGTATCAGGGAACATACGTAAATCATTCGAAGCTCGATCCGAATGAGATGATCCCCAACCTCAAAAATGAGAATCTGGGATCTGAGGCGCAGTTGCGTCAGTTGGCGTTGATGAGGAAGCTCAATCAGGCGCATCTGGCAGGCAGAGGTCCAGATGCCCAGCTGGAAGCGAGGTTGGCCTCGATGGAAACGGCCTTTCGGATGCAGTTTCAGGCCAGTGAAGCGTTTGACCTGAGCCGTGAACCCGACTCCATCCGAGCAGAATATGGAGAAGGCCATTTTGCGAATGGCTGCCTGCTTGCCCGTCGATTAGCGGAAAGAGGGGTGCGTTTTACGCAGGTGTATTACGGTGACGGTCAGCCGTGGGATACCCATCGCAACCATAATGAGGTGGGCAGGAAGCACTGCAGGAACATCGACCAGCCCATTGCGGCCCTGCTCGCGGACCTCAAGCGGAGGGGTTTGCTGGAAGATACCCTTGTAATCTGGGGTGGGGAGTTTGGTCGCACGCCGGTTTCAGAGAATGGGAACGGCCGGGATCATAATCATTATGGATTCAGCATGTTCCTGGCGGGGGGCGGTGTACGCGGGGGCATGACCTATGGAGAAACTGACGAATTCGGCTTCCGGGCAGTGAAAGACAAGGTTCATGTGCACGATCTGCACGCTACGATTCTCCACCTTCTGGGCCTCGATCATAAGAAGCTTACCTATCGTTATGCCGGACGCGATTTCCGTCTTACCGATGTCTATGGGCGGGTGGTAAGGGAAATTCTGGCCTAGCACAGGGCCTCCCGGCAGCCATGGGGGTTATTCCCGGGGTTCCAGAGCCAGGAGCGCGAAACTGGTGGCTGCATTGGAGATATAGTGCTTGTTGTCCTTGCGAGGAGAGCGGGTATACCAGCGTCCGCTCTTGCGCTGCTGCGACTTGAGCCAGTGGCGAGCTCTGGCCAATCTGGGATCCTCACGAGGGATACCGGATTCTACGAGGACGTGGACGGCAAAGGCGGTTGCATAGGCATCGGTTTCCGTGGATTGCTTCTTTCCGTCGGAGCGCTTCCAGTGCTCGTCGCCCAGTTCAGGAAGAACCCATCCCCCGTTTTTCTTCTGAGCAGCAAGCAGTTCCTCCTGCCATCTGCCTACCGTCTTCCGGTCATTCAGGTCATCACGATGTCCTGATGCCCAGAGTAGCATTCCCTTCTGGTGAAGGGACTCGGGAGGATTCCCGGAGAGATATTTTTTCAGGCGCCTGTCACCTTCCTGCGCCGCGGGAGATTTCACGTAATCATCCTTTGCTGCGATTCCCATGGCGAGGGCGACAAGAGAGACCCCAAAATGATCGTCTGATTCGTAGGGGCCCCAGTTACACTTGATCCACTTCTCCCATGCTCCTGACGGTGCCTGCTTGTTCCAGATGTAATCCAGGGCATTTCTGGTCGTTTTCTCCAGTTTGCCGTCAATCTCCATGTCGCTGATAGCCAGAAATGCTGTGGTAGCGACCATAGACTCGGCTCCGGGGGTGCGAGGTGGAGGATTCGCTGCATGCGGGTCAACATGGGGTGCGAGGAAGCCCCGGGCGAATTTTCTGGCCTCCAGGTAGGCGGGCGCGCGACGCCCGGTAGGTGCCCGGCCAATAAGGTAGAACCCATTGGTATGGCAGGTGATACAGCTATGGGATTCCTGCCAGTTCATTGCAGCGTGGTCGGCAGCGATTACAGCTGCCTGGTAGGAAAACTCCGTGCGAAGGGTCTCCGCGTCGGTGTTGGCTGCAGGAGCGATATAGTTTTCGAGCGTTACCGAGGGTTCCCCGGCCCAGACAGGAAGGGCCAGGGCGATAACAAGGAGGAGGAAACGAGTCGTGTCCATTGCAAGCTGGGTTTTGTCAGGGGCGAAAGGCGTGGATGGAGCCGAGGCTATCGGAGACAAACAACATTTTATCAGAGATGGCGAGGCCGTGCACTGCCCCACCACCGGGAATGCTGGTTTCCCAGAGCAGGGTTCCATCCTTACGGGAGTATGCCTGTACTCCTCCAGAGTGGCCCAGGAATACCGCGTTGGAGGAGACGATGAGTTCAGCCGGGACGGGTGTTTCGACACTCCACTGGGAGGATTTTTCCTTATCGGGTCCCAGAGCAAGAGCTTTCAATGAGCCCCGGGTGTGGTGATAGGCAACGCCATCAGTCACAACCGCACAGGTGGTGTCGTTGAAAGTTGCAACCCGGGCGCCTTTTGAATCCGTGAGAAATAGCTGACTGTCCTTGGCTTTCTGAGACTTGGGTCCTGAAATAAACTGGTTGTCCTCGGTAACGAGGCAGAAGACCCCTCCCGCATGTCCAATCGTCCCGGAGGGTTTGCCGGTTTTCATCTCGTAGAGAAGGGGAGCAGAGCGGCCCTGTGGAGCGATGAGGGTATCAGCTGAGGCAAGGAGTGCGCCTTGCAGGGTCACGTTACTGACCTCCCGGGCGAAGTGACGCTCACCCGTTCTGGGATCAAGGGAAATCAGCCAACTTGATTCCCAGGGGGTAAGGGAAGCGGTGTAGTAGAGGTGATCGTTGACGATGAGCGGGGCGGTTCGGACCGGCCAAAGGGAGATCATACTGGCATTGCTGGGGATACGCCGGTCATCTGGAGAGCCGCGGTCCTTCCAGAGCAGGGTGCCTTTCACGGCATCGAGGGCATAGAGGTAACCATCATCGGATCCTGCAAAGGCGATTCCGTCGTGGATGGTAGGTGGCAGCCGTACTGGTGCTTCTGCAAAGAAGACCCAGCGTTCCTTGCCGGTAGTCCGGTCGAGGGCGTGAACCGCGTTGTCATGGGAGGAACCGTAATAGACCAGATCCCCGGAGATGGTCACGTAATAGCAGGGATCAAAATTGCGCATGGACTGCAGTCCCGAGTTGCCCGAGTAGGCATCCCATTTTGCTGGACCGCTCCAGGCTTGGCGAGGAGTGCCGCCCTGAACCCGCCATGCCGGACTCAGAGGGAGAGCGAGGGACTCGGAACTAACTCCGCTTCGCCGCGAGTCGTAGCGGTAGGTTGGCCAGTCCTCGGACAGCAGCGCGGTGGGGAGCAGGCCGATCCCGAGCAGGAATATCTTGAAGAGATTTTTCATGAGGCGTTGGCTTAGTATGTGTATCCCGGAAAGCAGAAGGAATAATTCACATGGGGGGCTCATGGGGAGTCGGAAGTAGTCGATGAGGAATTGACTCTTGGAATGAGCCCGATCGAAGTTTCCATCCAGCCACCACAGGAACATCCAGCACCACCCTCCGGAATCAGGAGCATTCCCTGCGTAGGAATGGTATTCAGCCAGCAACTCGGACGGATACGCATGAAGCGGGAAACGGACCCGGTGTCCTTGTTCCAGAGACCAAGAGGGGAATTGCCCTCGCCGAGCACGCGAAACATAAGGGAGTTCTTTGTTGCTACCACCGTTGAGCATCCGCGGCGTGGCCCATATCCCTTGCCAAGGGGCTTGCCTGTCGTGATGTCGTGGATCTGTGGTGCAAAGTAGAGACGGTCCTCGGTAACGACCGGGTGTGTTATGTGGATGCCATGGTGGTCGGACCCCCAGGGGCTTTCGGTTGACCACTGGATGGCTCCATCCTGCCCGTAGCTGGTACAGCGGAAGTTTCCTTTTTTCTGATAGGCGCCACTCTCGTTGACGGTTCCCTCCGAGAGAACCGCAAGGTATCCGTGAGAGGTGGCGATTCCATAAGCGGCCTGCACGAAGCCCACCTTCTCAGTGAGATGTACCGGCTTGGGACCGGGCTTCTCCCAGATGACCTGTCCGGTTTTCGCATCGAGGCACACCGTGGTGAGGTCGAGCCAGAGCCTGCGGTCTGAAATCCGGGAGCTGGAGATATCCTGAGGTTTGAGGGAACGGTTTTCGAGGAAGTAGAGTTTTCCGTCGTGGAGAGCCAGAGTAGGATTGAGAATCAGGCCACGGCCGTAGGCCCAGATGCCCTTGGCGGTGGACTTGCGGTAGCCAAACAGTCGGTCACTGCAGACCTGGGTAACGGCCACCCCGACCTTGTCGAACCAGGCTGCATCGCCCCAGAAATCCCGATAGGCTGAATTGGCCTTAACCGCGGACCCTACAATGACATCGTCCTCCTGAGCGACGAAACCCCAGTCGTGGGTTTTCCGTTCCTTGGCAGGCAGGAGCAGGGCATGGAGAAGATCTCCGCTCTTGGCATCCAGCATCCAGAGGCGGTCGCGGATGGCGAGGTAGACGTGCTGGTCATCAACGCACCAGTTTGAGCTGTCGTGTGCTACATTCAAACGGCGAAGGGATGGGATTTCGTAGGACCAGAGAATCGCTCCGTTGAAGGCGTTGAGCGCCACAAGCCGGTCCATGCCCTGATGAAAGAGTCGTCCCTTGGCTGCAAGTGGGGCCGGCATCCGGGGTTGCCGGTCGATGCCGAAATCGCCACCCGGATGTCCGATCCATTGGACGGCCATGCCTGATGTTGCGCTCACGTCACCAAGGGCTTCTCCGGTATAGGATGCATTGCCCGCGGTGCCGTACTGATGAGTCCAGTCCCTGGCTCCATCAAGCTCTTCACGGCGAAACAGAGACAGAGTCCCGGCTTGTTCCCACTGGCCTCTAGCCTTTTCAAAGGCGGAATTACTGCGTCTGGATCTTACCAGAAGGGCTCCGCCGTCAGGGCGAAGAAGGCGAAGGCATTCCTCGTCTGCTACCGGCAGGGAATCTTTTTCCGAGAGCACCAGATCGGCAAAGCCATCAGTCCAGGAGGTGTTTTCGGGGTCGCCAAGTGATACCACCGATACCCGGTGTCCCAGGATACCCGCATCATAAAGGGTCTTGCGTACTGCGCCAAGAATCGCGGGATCGGAGTCAGCTGCGATGATGTGGAAGCGCGACCTGGCTGCCAGAGTGGAGGCAAGCTTTCCGTCCTTGAGGCCGAGAATGAGTAGATAGCCATTCTGGTCGGCAGTTACCTCGAGAGCAGTTCTTGCCAGCGTTTCCATGCTGGCGGAAAGATTACCGGGAGCGGACACCGGGGCGGGGGAAAGATTGAAGCGGGTATCGAATTCGAACATCTCACTGAGGCGCCGTTTTCCACCCTGCAGAAGCGCGATTCGATAGCGGTAGGTGGTGGCGGTCCCAAGGCCGGTGAGTTTTGCCTCGAAGCGGCCGTCCCGGGATTCGAGTTCTGTCTTCTCGCTGAGAGTTTTCCCCTTCCCTTCACCGTAGTAGACGATGGCCTTGGAGACGGGAGCCTGCCAGGAGATGGTAGCGGATCCCGGAACAGGGAAGCCAACCCGGGGCTGTACCGAGAACGTGGCGGGTTGCTCGTCATTAACCTCGATATTGTCGATGACCCACCACCAGTGGTTTGCCCCTGTCTTGCGCCAGGAGATATTCATCTTTGCTGCGTTGGCCGGGTTGCGCAGGGGCACTCGGACGGTTTCGCTGTAGGCGGTCTCCTTGCTCTCATCAAAGCGGAGCACTTCAACGGGTGCCTGTCCGTCGTAGGATACCGTGATTGTGCCGGTCTGGGATTCCGCCTGCCATCCGGAATCAAACTTGAGGGTTAAGCTCCCAGCCTTGGCGCGGGAAATGTCGATGGAAGGGGTGGTCAAGGTGGCGTCGAAAGGTTTGCCACCAGGGCGGTCATCGAATTCGTCGCTATCAGCCACCGCGATCACGTTTTTCCCAAGGGCGAATTTTTCGCGCCTCTGCCCCGGAGCGGCCGCGGCCCATGATTCGGGAGAGGCAAAGGTCCATCCCGACCATTCGACCACTCCTCCTTCGCCGTGCCCGGCATTCCTGGTCATGGTCCATCCTTTCAATGCACCCCCAGCCTGGGCTTTCGGCAGGTCGAGCCAGTCCGTCCCATCCCCATTGGGTTCGGAGGGGAAGGGCAGGAGGCCCGGCTTGTCAGAGAGCGAGTCGAAGTTCTCGCTGAAATACGTTACGACACCTGAGGAAGTTCCATCCCCACTTTCGGCAGACAGGGCCGCGGTTGATCCCACGGCTACGAGGAGTGAAAGTGCTGGAACAGGGAGAAAGGAGCTCTGCATGAAACTGGAGTTCCAGCAGGCTAAGGCCCGGTCCTGTAGAGGAAAAGGATAACCTTCGGAAGAGCGGGGCGCGGGGCGGATCCCGGAGTCATGAGCCAGCAGGGAAATGAAGCCCTGCCGGGCCTGCTGTCTGGAGGGGTTTTATTTGGCCGGGACGATTTTCCAGATCTCACCATTTTTTCCGGAAGGTCCCTTTCCGGTGTTGGTGAGCACGTAGATCTCTCCGGCGTGGTCATGGCCAAAGCCTATGACCATCCGGGAGATGGGCCCTGCCGGCGTCTTGGCACCGGGGATGACGTGCATGCTCCAAGCAGTCTTGCTTTCCCGAACGCCCCCGTAGAGGCCATACTTTTTGCCGGCCCAGCTCTGGGCCCAGTCGGCAAAGAGGTAGACCCCTTCAAGTCCGGGGATGGCCTTGCCTCGGTAGACGTGCCCCCCGGTTACGCTGATTCCGTATCCGGGCGCCTTGCCGAATCCGTCGTGATGGGGGTAGGCGATGATCGGCGCAACAAAGCCCTCGGGCGCAGGAGTGACCTTGAGAGTGGAGGGTTCGCTGGGTTTCTGCTGGTCGAAGGGCGCGTAGCCCTCATAGCGAGGCCACCCGAAGTTTCCGGCGGAAAGAAGATTGATCTCCTCGAAACGGTTCTGACCCACATCGGCTACGATGATATCACCGTTCTCAGGGTCTACCGTCATGCCCCATGGATTACGGATGCCCCAGGCGTAGATTTCCTTCAGGCCGCTGTCCTTGCCCTTGAACGGATTTCCATCGGGAATTGCGTAGGGGTCTCCTGAGTCGACATCGAATCGCAGGATCTTACCGAGATGACGATTGGGAGCCTGTCCGTTGCCGCCCTTTTCATGTCCGCCCTCGGGTTTCCCGTCCCGGTCGAGATCGTTTGCGGCTCCTCCATCCCCGAGACCGAGGTAGAGATAACCGTCCTTTCCGAAGACCAGGTTCCCCCCGTCATGATTCCACTGTGGTTGATCAACGGTGAAAATGATCTTCTCGCTGGAAGTATCGGCAGTCCCATCAGCCTTGACCTTGAATTCGGAAAGGTGGGCGGTGTGATCAAATCCCTTCCGGCCATTCTTGGCGAGAGGGGCACTGTAGTAGACATAGACCTTTTTATTCGAGGAGAACTTGGGGTGCAGGGCTACGCCAAGTGATCCCCGCTCATCGAAGCCTTTCTTCAGGGTGACCAGAGCCTTGCGCAGGTCGAGAAAAGCCTTGCCCGGCTTGCCTCCATTCTCGTCGAGAAAGTGAATGACACCGGTCTGGTCTACGACGAGGTAGGCCTGGTCCCCCTCTCCGTAAGGAATCATGCTGAGGGGAGAGACAAAATCGGAAGCGAATTTCTCATAGGTGACAGCAGGAAGTTCCCTGGCGCTCGAAAGAACGGTCAGGCAGAAGAAGGACAGGGCTGGCAGGGCGAGGCGAAGTGTCATGACGGCTCAGAGTTTGAGTGATTCTCGCCGTTTGGCAACCTGTCAGTGCCCGGGGTTTCTGGACCAAGGGGTATTTAGGCCATCGAAACGATCCGGAAAGGAAGCTGACGGGAGGAAAACCCCGGATGGCAGGGAGACAGGGAAGGTGGGCGCGATCTATCGGAACCGTTCCTTTTTCTTGTCATCAGGAGGTCGGATTGAAGGATGGAAGAAGTGAACTTATTGCGACTTACCTTTCTCCTCATTGCCGTAGTTGCATCTTTATTCCCTGGTCCGGTCCGGGCAGTTGGAGAAAAGCGCCCGCCTAATATTGTGTTAATCCTGGCTGATGATCTTGGCTACGGGGATCTTGGATGCTTCGGGCAGAAGGTGCTGAAGACCCCGCGCCTGGACGCGATGGCAGCTCAAGGAATGCGTTTTACGCAGTTCTATGCCGGGTCTACTGTCTGTGCACCGTCGCGCAGTGTTCTGATGACCGGGCGGCACATGGGCCGAACGGTTGTGCGGGGGAACTCAACCAAGCCGATCGTCCTGCGGGAGCACCATCCCACGGTTGCCTCAGTCCTGAAGAAAGCAGGCTATCGGACGGCCTGCATTGGCAAGTGGGGACTGGGGACTCCTGATAAGCTGAGTAATCCCAACGATGTGGGATTTGATCATTTTTTTGGCTACGTGGACATGTGGCACGCTCACAACTTCTATCCAGAGTTTCTTATCAGGAACGGTGAGGTGCAGCAGTTGCGTAACGAGGTGGCCCCGCGCTGGAAGTCCTTTCAGGAACCGGGGAGGCCCCAGGCAGGGCGGGGAGTAGCGATCAAGCGGGTTGACTATGCCCCTGACCTCTTCATTGCCGAGGTTGAGAAATTTATCCGGGACAGCCACAGGGAGCCATTTTTCCTGTTTCATTCCCTCAACACACCTCATGCCAATAACGAGGCAGGTTTCAAGGGGATGGAAGTGTCGGATCTGGGGGAGTTTTCGGACAAGGACTGGCCTGCCCCTGAGAAGGGCTTCGCTGCCATGATCCGCAATATCGATCGTGATGCCGGTCGAATCCTCGATTTGCTGAAGGAGCTCAAGATTGAGAAGGATACCCTGGTCGTCTTCAGCTCGGATAACGGGCCCCATCAGGAGGGTGGACACCGGGCAGATTTCTTTGATTCGAATGGTCCCCTGCGTGGAACCAAGAGGGATCTTACGGAAGGAGGAATCCGCGTGCCCACCATTGCCTGGTGGCCTGGAACCATTGATCCCGGCGCAGTTGACGACGCTCACTGGTATTTCGGTGACCTGATGGCGACCTGTGCGGAACTTGCAGGAGTAGAGCCTCCCGCCAACATTGACAGCGACAGTTTTGTGGCGCCCCTGCGGGGCGAACCCCGTGAGAAGCGTTGGGACCGGAAATCCCTCATGTACTGGGAGTTTTACGAGCGAGGGTCGGCCCAGGCGGTTCGTTTCGGGAAATGGAAGGCTATTCGTAAGCCGATGTTCACTGGAAAGATCGAGCTCTACGACATGTCGAATGATCCGGGGGAAAAGCACGATTACAGCATGAGGCGGCCTGATCTGACCAGGCAGGCGGCCGGATTAATGGACCGTGCTCACGAGGGCGATCCGAACTGGAAGGTAAGATAGGGGACCTTCTTGAACCGCTGGTGACCGGCCCTGAGAGGAGTTGACCGAAGTAATCAGGCGGTCTGGTTTCCCAGCGGTGAAGCTTCGTTCTTGGCGTTGTTTTTGTTGGCGAAAGAAGGCAGGTTGCCCTCGTGACTTCCCTGCGTTTTCTCCTCCCGGGGGTTCTTCTGGTTCTTGCGGGGACAGCCCCCCGGGGTGCCGGCGAGCTTTCCGGGGAAGACAGGAAGTTTCTGAAGGCTCACGCGGGGCGGTTACTGGAGGTTATTGAGGAGGCCCGGGAGAAGAATTATGAGGAAGTGCTGGAGCTCGCCCTTGAGAGAACCAGGCAGTTGCGCGAAGAGTGGGAAGAGGCCCGGGAAGACGGGGTCGAGTGGGCCAGCCTGATGGTTGGGGAAATGGCAATTGAGGCCGCCCTTGAGTATCTGGTCTGGAAGTTTGAGGAGGGAAAAATAGCGGAGGGCAGGGCAGAAGAGTCCCTGAGGACCCTGATGGAGGAACGTTGGAAGATCGAGAACGGGATAACCAAAAAGGAAATAGAGTGGGCCAGGGAAGAAGGAGAAGAGCAAGAGGCGGAGGAGCTGGCGGAGGAACTGGTATGGAGGGTCACGAATCCACGCCGGGCTGTTAACGAGATGATTGCAGAATTCCTTGGCGAACTGGACGAACCGGAGGACGAACCAGAGGAGGGTCCGGATACAGAAGCAGTGCAGGGTGAGGTTTACATTCCGCCTCCGGAGACGGGCGAAAAGCCCCCGGATGAGTTGGCGGGGGTAACCTTCGAGTACGATACTGATGTGGTGAGGACCTTGGAGGCTTACTGCTTCGATTGTCATGACTCGGGGACCGCGAAAGGAGACCTCGACCTGGAACAAGCTCTCCTCGACAAGCCGCTGGTGCGCAATCGCCTGCTGTGGGAGAATGTTAACGAGCGGATTCGGAGTGGGGACATGCCCCCGCGTAAAAAGCCACAGCCATCGGAAGCAGAGAGGTTGCGGTTGCGTGCCTGGCTGCGGCAGGAGATTGAACAGTTTCCCTACGAGAAGGTTCGCAATCCGGGTTATCTGCAGGCCCGGCGACTCACGCGGGAAGAATATAACCGGACGATCCGTGACCTGATCGGACTTGATCTGCGACCGGCTGACCAGTTTCCNGTGGATTTCAGTGGNAGCAGTGGGTTCTCNAACAGTTCCAACACTCTGTTCCTTGCGACNGCGCACCTGGANCGCTACCTGACTTCCGCAGANCTGGTCATNGATACGGNNCGGGAGGATGCCGCAGCCTGGGGTGCCTTGAAGGGNAANGATGGNTTCAAGGAGAGTCTTCGCAAGTTCGTGCGNCTGGCCTACCGGCGGAAAGCCACAGCGGGAGAGCTTGATGAGGTGGTGCGCCAGTTTGAGAACGCGNGGGCGGGAGGCGAGTCGGAAGACGATGCCCTGGCTGCAGNCNTCAAGCTTGTCCTGGTTTCCCCTCATTTCCTCCTCCGGGTAGAGGAGGGAGGTCAATCCGGGAAGGATGAGGCGGTGAGCCCTGTAGATCTGGCCTCCCGGCTTTCCTATTTTATCTGGGCTTCTGCGCCGGATGAGGAATTGTTGATGGCGGCGGACACGGGCCGCCTGGGACAGACGGCCGNTCGTGANAGACAGGTTGCNCGGATGCTGGCGAATCCCCGCAGCCTTGCCCTGGGTGAAATTTTTGCAGGTGAATGGCTGGGAACGCACAACGTTGGTCCACGTATCCGGAAGGATCCTATCGATAACCCGTGGTGTACGGAGTCGCTGATGAAGGCNATGCGCGAAGAGACNGCCCGGTTTGTTCACTCCCTTATCATCGAGAANGCTCCGGTGGTTCGTCTCATCGATGCGAGGTATACCTTCCTTAACGAGGAACTGGCCCGNTTCTACCGGATCCCCGGGGTAAANGGNGAAGAGATGCGGCGGGNTCCGCTGGAGACTTCCCGNCGAGGAGGTCTCCTNGGNCATGCCAGTGTTCTGGCCGCCACATCTTTNCCGGATCGAACNAGCCCTGTGGTAAGGGGCACGTGGATCCTCTCCACCCTGCTTGGGACTCCGCCTCCGCCTCCGCCTCCCAATGTGCCTGAAATTGATGTCGATGAGAGAGGACGTGAAGGGGTGCGTAATCTGCGNCAGCAACTGGAGCGCCACCGGCAATCGGNGCGTTGTGCTGGNTGNCATTCCCGGATAGANCCNCTGGGTTTNGCCCTGGAGAACTATGCGGAATTCGGGCAGTGGCGNGGGGGAGTAGACAACCNGGGGATGTTGCCGAACGGGGCACGGTTTCGTGGNCCGGAAGGCCTGAAGATTGCGCTCCGTGAGTGGCGTCTCGATGACCTGGGAACCCAGGTGATCCGTAAGATGCTGGCCTATGCCCTGGGTCGACAGCTGGAATATTACGATGAAGCGACNGTCCGCCGGATTGCCGCCGCCCTGAAACCCACTGGTTATCCGATGGGTGAGATGCTAAAAGAAATCACGGGCAGNATTCCCTTCACGATGCGGAGGCTGCCCTCTNCTGATCCAGTTTCCCCCTCACCAGAATGAATCCATCTTCCAGTCGGCGAGCTTTTCTGAGGGGAGCGGGAGCTTGTCTGTTCCTGCCAACTCTGGAGAGNNTTGGAGNNCCTGCNCCGGCAGCAGGNGGCAGAAAGGGNNCNNCCACCCGTCTGGCTTACCTNTACTTTCCAAATGGTTCGGCCNAGGNGTCGTGGGCTCCTGACAAGGTTGGGCGGNATGGGAGNCTTGAGCAGCTCAACGAGTGGATGGCACCNCTGGAGAAACATAAGCAGGATCTGGTCGTGACCCGGAACCTGTGGACCCCACGCGGGAATGGNCATGGAGCGGGGACGGCGACCTGGCTCACCGGGGGGTCCTACGATGGGCGTCGGAATGATGTCGGGGGGCCTTCGGTTGATCAATTGGTGGCCCGCCACCTGTCTGATGAATCGCCCCTGCCGTCTCTCGAAATGAGCACCGCGGGAGAGGGGAGTTTTTCCGGCAGCCTTCCCCGTAACTGTCTTTCCTGGACTTCGCGGGACACTCCTGCGGTACGCGAAACGGTTCCGCGCGCCATATTCGACAAGCTTTTCCGGAAGTCCAGGGAGGGATTTGTCAACAAGAGCGTGCTCGACCTGGTCCTGGCCCAGTCGAAGGATCTTAAGCGTCGTGCCAGTGGGGCGGACCAACGGAAGATCGACGAATACCTTGATGCGGTCCGGGCAGTGGAGAAACGCCTTGCCTTTGCGGATGAACAGAGCAGGCGTCTTGGTGAGGATAATGCCCTGACCGATACCCTGAAGCGCCCCCGGCCGGGAATCCCAGCCAATCATGAGGACTACGTGCGGCAATTGCTCGACCTGATGGCCCTCGCCTTCTGGTCCGGGGCCACCCGGGTTTCGACCTTCATGCTGGATCACGGCCAGAGCAATCGCTACTTCAACTTCCTTCCTGGAGTAAGGGGAACCTGGCATGCGCTTTCCCACTGGAAGAATGCGAGTGGACGAACCGAGGACGATGATGGAGTTACCAGGTGGGATAGTGTGCGCAGCAAGAAGGATCAGTATAATGAGGTGACCAGGTGGCATCATGCACAGCTTGCCTGGTTTCTTGAACGACTGGGAGAACTTAAGGATGGGGACGGGGTCAACGTATTGGAGCGTTCCATGATTGTTTACGGTTCCAGCATTGCGGATGGGGACGAGCATGCGGAGAAGGACCTGCCCATCCTGCTGGCAGGGGGTGGGGATGGCTCGATCAGAACCGGGCGCTATCTCAATCCTGCCCGCAGTACGTCCATGTCGCGACTTCACCTTGCGATGATGCAGCGGATGGGAATGCCGGTCCGGGAATTCGCGGAGGCTGAAGAGGCTCTTGCTCTGTAGGAAGAACACGGTTGCTTCGCATAATGCAGGTCAGATGGTTCTCTTTTTTCATTTCTGGCGCAGTCGGGTGGCTGGTTCTGACCGCATGTGGAGAAAAGCCAGAAGACCCCGGGAGCCCCGCCGGGGATTCGGCGAGGAATGCCCCCGAACCCTTGTTACTGGATCTGTCGGATGAGTTGATCACCTTGCAGGTCCGTGGCGAAAGTCCGGGAAGGCCGGAGCCGGAGATCCTGAGGGGGTTGGAGATGACTCCATTGGAAACCTCNCGGCCAAGTGATGCCGGGGACCGGAATGAGTGGGAGTCAGAGACCCGGAGTGAGATGGTGGTCGCTGCATTGCGACGGCTGTTTTCCGGAAATGAAGCGGCNATGNTGACNAAGGACTTCGTGTGCTCAAGTCTTCGTCCGAGTCGTCTCAACGAGCGGGNTTACCACGGAGGGNTCCNGATCCTGCGTCCGGACTTGCAGGTTGAGACCGTGCAGGAAACGGAGCATCGAGGCTGGGAAGGGTTTNCTGCGGTGCGTGCCGATCTGCTTGGAGAAGATCATTCAGGGGTGGCTTCCCGCATGNCGATCAAGGTTGTTTCCGTGGAGGAGCTCGATTCGGGNTTNTCTGCCGAGGTGATGGTGAAACTGCGGAGANGAAAGAGCTCTGATGATGCTCCTTGGCAGGTAACTACTTCATGGCATACCCNGTGGACAAAGGGAGNTCCGCNCCGTCTTATGCTGCTCCGGANAAAGTANTACGAGGAGTCCCGTGGAGATCTCGAGAAGGNATTCGTGGATGCCGGNGCTGCGGTTCTGGGGAGGGTGCCGCATTACCGGAAACAGATTCTCCGGGGAGTNGGGGACTGGGCGGCGAGGGTGACACGGCTGGGAGATTTNTCCCTNACAGGGCATCACGGGCTCGCGGTGGGAGATGTNAATGGGGACGGACTTGAGGANCTTTACGTCTGTGANGGAGGGAGCCTTCCGAATCGTCTCTACCTCCAGCAGAAGGATGGCACCGTGGTGGATGGATCGGCTGAGGCCGGAGTGGACTGGTTGGAGGATTCACGAAGTGCCCTGCTGATTGATCTCGATAANGNCGGGGACGAGGNCCTGGTGGTGGCCACCATCGCGATGGTGATTTTTCTTGAGAACGATGGTGCCGGGAAATTCAGCCTGAGGGGTGGTCACCCGGGCGCGCGCTACCCTTTCTCTCTCAGTGCGGCCGATTTTGACAGTGATGGACTTCTGGATATTCATGTATGCGTTTACAGCGCAGGAGATGATGTAGAGCGGAGGGGGTTTGAGGTGAATGCCCCCAGCCCGTTCCATGATGCCGAAAATGGCGGCCGGAATATTCTGCTGAAGAATCTCGGAGACTTTGGATTTGCAGATGCTACGGCAGCGGTGGGCCTGGATACTGATAATACCCGGTGGAGTTTTGCGGCAGCGTGGGAGGACTACGACCGTGATGGGGACCCCGACCTGTACGTAGCCAATGACTTCGGAAGAAACTGTTTTTACCGGAATGAAGGGGGGCGGTTTCGTCAGATTGCTGATGAACTGAAGGTCGAGGACATGGCGTCCGGGATGTCTGTGGCGTGGGGCGATTACAATCGAGACGGGTGGTCTGACATCTATGTAGGCAATATGTTCTCTGCCGCAGGGAACCGGGTAAGTCGGCAGAAGCTCTTTACCGCGGGTTCCGACCCGGACCTCGTGGGGAAGTTGCGCAGGATGGCCCGGGGGAACTCACTTTTTGCGGGAGGGCGCGGAGATCAGGGGCACGGGTTTCGTGACGTAAGTGAAGGAAGCCGGAGTCATCTGGGCCAGTGGGCCTGGAGTTCAGGTTTCGGGGACCTCAATAACGATGGATGGGAGGACCTTGTGATCTCCAATGGATTTCTAACCGGTCGGGAGCCTGATGACTTGTGAAGTTTCTTCTGGCGGCAGGTCGTGTCGCCCAAACAACAGGCCGATCCTGAAATTTATGGAAATGCCTGGGGTAACCTTCTCCAGCAGGTGAGGGATGGTCTCTCGTGGAGTGGACGGGAGCTTAACAGCTGCCTGCTCAATGACGGAACCGGAGGGTTTGTGGACGTATCGTCGGTGATCGGGCTCGACCAGGAGGCCGATGGCCGGGCGCTTGCCCTGGTGGACTGGGATCAAGACGGGGATATTGATCTCTGGTATCGTGACCGTACGGCGCCCCGGCTTCGTCTGATGCTTAACCGGCACAAGGGAGCCCGGACGGAGGATTTTGTGTCCGTGCTGTTAGAAGGTGAGGAGTGTAATCGTAACGCCATTGGTGCGGTGGTCGAGCTGATTGGCGAATCGGAACCGGGAAAGCTACGCTCTGTGAAATCGGTCCGGGCAGGCGATCTGTTTCTCTCCCAGTCGAGTCGGTGGCTGCATTTCGGACTGGGACAGGACGGTGCAGCTGAAAAAGCCAGGGTGATCTGGCCCGGGGGCGGGGAGGAATTGTTCCAGGGGTTGAAGGCTGGTGGGAGCTTTCTGCTCAAGGAAGGGAGTGGTTATGCTGTTTCAGTGGCCAGAACTCCCAGGGCTATTGCTGATGATGCGGAGTCCTCCGTTCCGGTTTACCGGGATGCCACGGCTCATATCAATCCCCCGGTCGCCTTTCGTCTGCCTCCCCTGGGATTCAGGAGTCCCCGCGGTGAACGGGGCATGCTTCCCGGGAAAGGATCCCCCCAGTTGATAATACTCTGGTCAGCTGAGTGTCCGGTTTCGAGGATGCAACTGAAGCGGTTGGCAGAAAAGTCCCGCTCCTACCGGGTGGCGGGGGTGCCGCTTGTTATTGCCCTCAGCGTGGACGGGGAAGAGGGGCATGGTAAAGCGGCTGAGGTGATGCAGGAATTGCGGTGGCCTTTCGAATGGGGGAGTATCGAGAATATCTCTCTGGACGTGCTGAGCACTTTTCAAAAAGGCCTGTTTGACCTGACCGTTCCCCTGACCGTTCCCCTGGCCGTTCTCTGTGGGAGTGGTGGGGAAGTGATGGGTATTTATCGCGGATCGTTCGAGGCGTCCGTCGTTGCGGATGACCTGGAGGCCCTTCGTCGGGCGGATGGCGAAGGCTGGCATGCCTGGGCACCACCCATGGCGGGACGCTGGTTTACCAAGGCGGTGGACCCGGTCTACGCCATGGAGTTCATGGCTCGCCAGTTTGACAACCGATTTCCCGAGGTTGCCCTGTCCTATCTTGAGGCCGCCCAGGAACATGCGACGGGAGCCAAGGTCCTGGCTCTCGCTTCTGGGATTGCGCGCCGGCACCACGAACTGGCCAAGAAGTTTCGGAAGCAGCAGCAACCGGAGCAGGCTTCCGTTCATTTTGAGCGGGCCCTCGCCCTCGAGCCAAGGGCTGAGTTTCTCCTGGATTATGGTACAATGCTGGCCAGTTACGGGAACCTGGGTGCGGCGGCAGGACTGCTGCGTGAGGCCTTGGAACTGGAGCCGGGCCTGGAGCCCGCCCGCAGGGCCCTTGAAATGGTGCAGAAGCTGCAGAAGGAAGGGAGGTAGAGGCCTCCGGGGCCTGACTGATGGAAATGGAGGCTGGGAGTTGCCCTGCGGGAGGTGGTTCCGTAGAGTGGGTTGGAATGAACGCAGGGGAGTCACTTCAGAAAAACCCGCTTGTTCCGGACTCTGGGAGATACTGGTGCTACCGGTGCAAAGCCCATAATGGCTTTGACCACACTATTAAGAAGACCTGGAGAGCCAGAAGTAATGATACGTATGAGAAAATGAGCTGCGTGCGTTGCCAGGCCTCCATGTTCAATCCAGCCAAGGTCAGGCCGGTGATGTATGTCTTTCTGGGGATTACTCTGGTGGCATTACTCTTCGCGCTCGCACTTTGGCATGACTA
>PAQU01000007.1 GCA_002709395.1 Roseibacillus sp.
GAGCGGATTTGCAGGACTGGCAATCCAATCCGCAAGGGCCTCACGTCGTTCCCCCTCCGAAGCGCTCCGCTCCAAACCCAGGCTGGAAATTACCGGAAGGGCATCCGGGCCTACCTCCTCCCGCCTTGCCATCGGGTCTCCCCGGTATAGCCGATAGGTCGGCCCCGGTTGCGAGAATCCTGCCACCCATGCCTTGATACCTCCTGACAACTCAGCCATACGCTGACCCAGTCGCGTGATCTCAGCCTTGAGAAACCGACCCCGTTTCTCATCCGCAGGAGAAAGAAGCGACAAGAAGGCGTCGGGATCAGGGTTTATCCCGCCGTAACGCTTGCGACTCCGGTGATCGGCGACCGTTTTCCAATTCCTGCCATCCTCAGAAAGATCAATCCTGTATTCAATTGCTAACCGGTCTTTGAACTTCCCCTCCCGGTCCCGCCCCCATTCTATACGGTTCACCTCGTGCGATTCCGAAAACTCTATCTGGATCCAACCCGAACCCGGACTATTTGAGATCCAGCTCCGCGAGTTTCCAAACCGTCCATCATTAATATGCTCTAACTTGTGGATCTCGTATCCGGGCAGGCTTCCAGAGGCCGTGGCCTTCCCTCCTCCCGCCACATTCCTGTCGCCAGTTGAAAAAACGACCAGCTCATCAATGCATGGCTCACCCCCATTTGTCCGGAGAATCTCAAACCGCACATGCTTTGCTTCCCTTGGTTCGAACCTCTCAATATTCACCTTGGAATTCACAGCGGGCCTACCTCCGTCGCTCTTCCCAGGCGGGACCGCTTCTCCCTTTCTCCGTAGTTCATCGAACTCCTGCACCAACCCCTCGCGATCCTTCCTTAACATGGCCAGCTTTTCATTTACCCCGGGACCGGTGCGCCCTGGCAGTTTTCTCTCTCCGAATCCCACCCCCGCAAAAACTGCCTGCATCGCATAATAGTCCTTCTGCAGGATGGGGTCGAACTTGTGGTTGTGACAACGCGCACAGCCAACTGTCATGCCAAGGAATGCCGTCCCCGTAGTATTGATCATATCAGCCAGTTCATCCTGCCTCTGCATAAGGGTCAGGTTCTGATCGGGGCTCTTCACGATGTCATGGGGACCCGCTACCAGGAACCCTGTTCCAACCGGCCTTCCCATCCGGTCTCCTGCCAGGTGCTCCCTGATGAGTTGGTCATAAGGCGTGTCCTCATTGAATGACTCGATCACGTAATCCCGGAAATGGTAGGCCGTGAGTCGCTCCCGGTTGGTCTCAAACCCGTTGGTTTCGGCAAAGCGAACCAGATCCAGCCAGTGACGAGCCATTCGTTCTCCATAATGCGGACTGGCCAACACCCTGTCGACCAGGGCGGGCCATGCCCCGGGAGACTCATCCTGCAGGAAAGCCTCCACTTCCTCCGGAGACGGGGGAAGCCCCAGCATGACAAGGTAGAGGCGCCGGATCAGCGTCCGGCGATCCGCCCGGGGAGAAAACCTGAGCCCCTTCCCGTTCAGAGCCGCCCTGAGGTAATCGTCCACGTCCTCATACTCATGCTCCCGTTCCACGGGTTGGAACGACCAGTGATCAGTCGTTAACCTGACTACTTCACCGTGCCCGGGTAAATCCGCCCCTTGATCGATCCAGAGACCGATCCTTTCCACTTCCTCAGGGGAGAGAGACTCCTCCGTCTCCGGGGGCATGGCTTCTTCAGGATCCTCCCGACTTACCAGCTTGTAGAGGAAACTCTGCTTCCGCTGTCCGGGGACAAAAAGAGGCTCCCCTGAATCGCCTCCCCGCCGAATGCCAGCTGCGGTATCGAGGCGCAGCTTGCCCTTGGCCTTTTCAGGTCCATGGCAGGCAACACAGTTTGCCTCCAGAATCGGCCTGATGTCCTTGCTGAAGTCAATTACCTGATCCCCGTAGGAAGAGACCGCGCTGACCAGCGGCAGCGCAAACCCGATTAGCATGGACCTCCCCGGCATCATTCCTGCCTCCTGATAGCTTCTCCCGGCCCGCTTCACAACCAAAGGCGACAGCAAAGGCAGCGCCCCAGTCATCACTCCAAGGAATGACCTTCCCAAAAAAAACAGTGGAATTCGGTCGTTAGATCTCAAATTCCGCCTCGCTATCGGCAGCTTCCGGTCGAGAATACCTGCAAGGATTCATGAGTTTTCAACGATCTGCCTCCATTCTCCTCGGCCTCGCCGCGTGTATTCCGGCAATCTGCGCCCAACCCGAAATTGAGTTCAACCGGGATATTCGACCGATCCTGGCTGAGAACTGCTTCGCCTGCCACGGTCCGGATCCCGGCGCAAGGAAAGCCGACATGCGACTGGATACTGAGGCTGGCTTCTTCGCTGAACAGGAGGGTGCACCTCCGGTCGTGGTCAAGGGTAAACCGGATGAGAGTGAGCTTTACCTCCGCCTGATCACCGAGGACCCCGACGAGATCATGCCTCCTCCCAAAAGCCATAAGACGCTCAGCCCGGAACAGATTTCCCTGGTCAGAACCTGGATCAGCATGGGAGCCCCCTGGCAGGCCCACTGGTCCCTGAGAACTCCTGCCCGCCCCGAAGTTCCCACCCCGAAAAAAGCTGAGTGGCCCAGAAACTCGGTAGACAACTTCCTCCTCACCAACCTTGAGGAAAAAAATCTATCCCCGGCTCCGGATGCCGCCCCCCATGTCATTGCCCGGCGCCTCGCTCTCGACCTTACAGGCCTCCCCCCTTCACCCGAGACAACCGCCGAGTTCATCAGCGATCCCACCGAGGAAAACTATCTCAAGCTCGTGGATAGTCTCCTCGCCTCACCCCGCTATGGAGAGCACCGGGCCCGCTACTGGCTCGATGCCGCACGCTATGGCGATACTCACGGCCTGCACTTCGACAACTACCGTGAAATGTATCCTTACCGAGACTGGGTCGTGAAGGCATTCAACCAGAACCTCGCCTATGACAAGTTCACCGTCTGGCAACTGGCAGGGGACCTTCTTCCGGAGCCCTCGCTCGACCAACTGATCGCAACGGGGTTCCAGCGCTGCAATATCACTACCAACGAGGGCGGAACAATCGCAGAGGAAAACCTCGCCATCTACGCTGCCGACCGGGTCCAGACTTTCGGGTGGATCTATCTCGGCCTGACTACCAACTGTGCCCAGTGTCACGATCACAAGTTTGATCCTTTCACCACAAACGACTACTACTCGATGGCCGCCTTCTTCCGGAACACCACCCAGGGAGCAATGGACGGCAACGCCTCGGACGGGCGAGGACCGGTCATCAAGGTCCCCTTCAACGAAGACCGGGAAAAAAGAGAGTCTCTCGACAGAAAAATCGCGGACGCGCAGGAGCGACTGGAAAACCGCCGGACCGAGGCCAGACCAGACTTTGAGAAGTGGGCGGCCACCGCAAACCCGGATCAACTAGCCGAGGCACAGCCCCGGAAAAACCTTCTTCTTCATATCCCACTCAATGAGGGACTCGGGGACAAGGTAAAGGCTTCCCTGCAGGAAGGGGAACGAACCTTTAAATCGAGGGGGTTTCTTACCTGGGACCCCAAGGGCAAGATCGGACCTGCTCCTCGTATCAAGCGCGGCCGCACCTTTGATCTCGGAAACCTCGCCAGCTTCAAGATAGATCAGGCCTTCAGTTACGGTGCTTGGATCCGTTCCGCCCGGGGGATCAACGGAGCAATTTTTGCCCGCATGGACGAGTCCAGAAACAATCGTGGCTGGGACCTGTGGCAGCAGGGGGGACACTTCGGCGCACATATCGTCGACAGCTTTCCCGACAATGCTCTTAAGATCATCACCCAGAAGGCGGTGCTGAAGTTCGGCCAATGGAATCATGTTTTCGTCACCTATGACGGAAGTGGAAAGGCCGAGGGACTCCGCCTCTACCACAATGGCGTCGAACAGCCCAAAAGCGTGGAGGCCGGATCCCTGAAACCCAATGCGGACATCACGTCCGAAACCAGCCTGCAAATCGGACAACGAAGCAACGGTCAGTTCTTCGAAGACGGCTTCCTGCAGGACATGCGTATCTACGAACGCGCCCTCTCCGCGGGAGAAATCACGGCCCTTGCGGACTCCGGCCCCCTCCGCGCAATTCTGGCAACCTCCGCCCAGGACCGCAACGCCGAGCAGAACAAGATTCTCCTGGAGAATTTCCTCCAAACCCGGGATACGCAGTTCTCGGCCCTCACTCAGGAAATTTCGAATTTAAAATCACAGCGCCAGGGGCTCAATGGCCGCGCAGCGATTACCCATGTTCAAAAAGAGAAACAGGGCATGGCGATGGCAAACATCCTGATGCGAGGACAGTATGACAAGAAGGGAGACCAACTCCAGGCCAACACCCCCTCCGCCCTGCCCCCTCTCCCCGAGGGTGCCCCGCGCAACCGACTGGGACTGGCCCGCTGGGTTATTGCCCCGGAAAACCCGCTCACTGCACGGGTCACGGTCAATAGACTCTGGCAGGAAATCTTCGGGCAGGGCATCGTGGTCACCTCCGAAGACTTCGGAATCATGGGAATGCCCCCCACCCATCCCGAATTGCTCGACTGGCTTGCCGTGGAATTCCGTGAATCGGGCTGGGATGTTAAAAAATTCCTGAAACTTCTCGTCACTACCCGGGCCTACCGCCAGGCCGC
The DNA here is from genome assembly GCA_002709395.1 of Roseibacillus sp. Classification (GTDB taxonomy): domain Bacteria; phylum Verrucomicrobiota; class Verrucomicrobiia; order Verrucomicrobiales; family Akkermansiaceae; genus Roseibacillus_B. Next base: position 4,640 of record PAQU01000007.1, read on the forward strand.
CATCACCACCCCGGAAAAGCGAGAGAAAGATGAAGATAACCGCTTCCTGAGCCGGGGTCCGCGCTTCCGCATGGATGCAGAAATGGTCCGCGACTATGCCCTCGCGGCGAGCGGACTGCTTTCTGCCACCATGGGTGGACCCGGAGTCCGCCCCTACCAGCCTGAAAACATCTGGAATGTCGTTGGCCTGCCCGGCGGCAACACCCGGAACTACAAGCAGGACACGGGAGAGAAGCTCTACCGACGTACTATCTACAACTTCTGGAAGCGCATGGCACATCCTCCCAACATGGAGGCCTTCAATGCTCCCAGCAGGGAGGTCTGCACTGTCCGGCGCGAAAGGACCAACACCCCTCTCCAGGCCCTTGTCACCATGAACGACCCTCAATTCGTGGAAGCGGCTCGAGCCCTGGCCCAGGGAGCTCTGCAGTCCTCATCAGGCGACGACTCTGTCGCCCTCGATTACATCGCACGCCGCGCGCTCTGCCGTCCTCTAAGGTCCAATGAAGCAAACATTCTGCGAGCGTGCCTTGACGACCACATGACCTACTACAAGGCCAACCTTACCGACGCCAAGGCCCTCATCAAGGTGGGAGAGAGCATGGCAGATCCAACCCTTGACCCCCGCAAACTCGCCGCCTGGACCATGCTCTGTAACCAGGTGCTTAACCTTGACGAAGTGCTTAACAAGTAGAGAACCCGGCACTGCAGCACTCCAGAGTCACTTCTTTCCAAAAACAGACCATGAACCTCTTTCAGGAATATCTTCAGGCCCAATCCCGCCGATACTTTCTCTCGCAGGGTAGAAACGTGCTCGGCGGAGCCGCCCTCGCTGGACTGCTGGGCCGCTCCATGACCGGAAATGCCAGTGGAGCCGGAGCAGTCCAGACCCACTTCACCCCGAAGGCCAAGCGGGTGATCTATCTCCACATGGTGGGTGGGCCGGCCCAGATGGACCTCTTCGACTATAAGCCCGTCATGCAGGAGTGGTATAACAAGGACCTCCCTGACAGCATTCGCAAGGGGCAGCGCCTGACCACCATGACCAGCGGGCAGAAGCGTTTTCCAATCGCCCCATCCAAGTATAAGTTCGCTCAGAAGGGCCAATGTGGGATGTGGATGAACGATGAACTCCTGCCCAACCTCCACCAGTGCGCGGATGATATCTGCTGGATGCGCAGTCTGCACACCGAGGCAATCAACCACGAACCTGCCATTGCGGCCATGCAGACCGGAAACCAGATTACCGGACGCCCCTGTCTCGGGTCCTGGGCCTCCTACGGTCTTGGCTCAATAAATGAGGACCTTCCCGCCTTCGTCGTGATGGTGGCCACCCCCAGCAACCGTGAACAGGAACAGGCAATCTCTTCCCGCCTCTGGTCAAGCGGCTACCTTTCCGGCGAACATGCAGGTGTCTCCTTCCGCAGCAAGGGCGACCCCATTCTTTACATCAATAATCCGGATGGAGTCCCGGATTCAGTCCGTCAACGCACGATCAAGGGCATCAATGAACTCAATGAACTGACCTACAAGGAACTTGGTGACCCCGAGACCTTTACCCGCATCAGGCAGTATGAAATGGCAGCCCGCATGCAGGCCAGCATGCCCGAACTCACGGACCTGAGCAAGGAACCCAAACGCACCTTTGAGCTCTATGGCGAGGAAGCCCGAAAACCGGGAAGCTTTGCCAATGTCGCCCTCATGGCACGCCGGCTCGCGGAACGTGATGTCCGGTTCATTCAGGTCTACCACAACAACTGGGACCATCACGGCAATGTCAATGGCCGTATGCCCTCCCAGTGCAAGGACGTCGACCGTCCCTGTTACGGACTCATCAATGACCTCAAGGAACGAGGCATGTTTGAGGACACCCTGATCATCTGGGGTGGGGAATTCGGACGCACCATTTACAGCCAGGGCGGACTCAGCAAAACGAACTACGGACGAGACCATCATCCCCGCTGCTTCACCATGTGGATGGCGGGAGGCGGCGCCAAGGGCGGCGCCATCTACGGGGAAACAGACGATTTCAGCTACAACATCACGAAGGACCCCCTCCACATCCGGGACTTCCACGCCACCATCCTCCACCTTCTCGGCTACGATCACGAAAGGTTCACTGTGAAATACCAGGGCCTCGACCAACGCCTCACCGGAGTGGAAAAGGCCCGGGTGGTCCCCGAGTTACTCGCCTGAACCTCCCAGTCTCAACGACTTTTCTCCGCCGTCTTGGGACGCGGCGGACCTACGCTGATGACAGGCTCAAGTTCAGCGGGCTCAAGTTCGGCAAGCTCCAGCGGCTCCGAAGGCTCCAGCTTTGCGGGAACGATGGGATCCGACGACTCCAGCTCCGCAAGGGCCAGTCTCGCAATTTCTTCCTCCCGTGCTACAACCGGGTCCCTTCCCTGCGTGATCGCATAGCGCTGCAGGATCTCCATCTTACGATCGGCCCGTGCTTCTTCAGCCAGAGAACGCTGGGCCTCTTCCCCGGTCCAAAGGAAGCGATCCTGCCATTCTTCACTCAAATCTCCATGGCGCAAACGTGCGGTCCCGGAGGAATGCCGCACCTCCAGTCCCACCCCGGTGACCCGCCTGATTACCACTTCCCGGTAGACCATCCCATGGCGGAGCCTCAACTCCGGATACCGCTCGCCTTCAGCAACAAGCCGGACCCACCGCACATACTCCTGCCTGTAGCCTTCCATCCCTTCCGAGTGCGAACGTATCTCGCGTTCGACAGCAGCCAGCTTCTTGGTCTCAAGCTCCCCCTCGGTCATAGCTGCCTGGATCGCCTGAAGATCAACCCGCAATTCGGCAAAGCGCGTTTCTGTTCCCTCGACAGGTTCAAGGGATTCAAAGTGCTCGGACAGCCTTTCCACCAGTTCCGACTGTGCCTTGAGGGCATCCCTGCCAGCCGGGGCGCCAGCCATGAGCTCCCCCGCCACGAACGGGAGGAACAACGCCAAAAGCGCTCTCAGGACCTTCAATCGCCAGCTCTTCACCAGCAACAGGATAACTATCAGGAGGAAGGAGGGCAAGAAGACCTCTGGTTGAATCTTCTTTCAAAAGGGATCCGCAGGAATGCGGATTATCCCATAACCAACTTCAATGTATTCATAATTGATTCGCTTGGAATCCTTCCGATCACACCGGATCCAGCCTTCAGCGCTCCCCAAGGAACCGTCACCACGCCGTCCTTCCTCTTAACCTGCTTCGTCAAGGGCCCTCGCAATGCGTTTCTCACTAACACGCATCTCTCGTGGCTGGCTTGGCGCAAACTGAGCCAGTCGCAACTCCTCCAGCATCCACCCAATCTTCCAGAAGCGCACTGCCTCCGGGTATTCCATCCAACATGCAATCCATCTTTGCCATAGGGGCATAAACCGCCTCCGTTTTTCTTCATCCCGAACCAGGGGCTGGCTATCCAACCGGGAAAGACGCTCCTCTATCCCGAAGAAATAGCGCTGGTATCGCTTCATCCGGGAAAAACCTGCCTTCCAGGCGAATCCCGCCTGCCACAGCCAGGACATCTCCTCATCAAGGTCCCCCACCACTTCTCCGAGGTGCCGATCCTGGCGGTTGCTCTCCATCCACTCCGAAATCCGATGATAACTTTCGACCGCCTGTTCCAGCCCTTCACATGCAATCCGCGCACAGTCGAAGAGCCGTTCTTTCCCACCAGCAGATGCCCGGGCAAATTCTTCACCCGTACGCGCCATCTCTCCCATCGCTCCCTCCGCAGCACAACGCATCAAATTCTCCAGCAGATCTTCCCCCGTTCCGAGGGCCGACACATAGAGCCGGGAGGAAGGTCCCATTGGAAACTTCCTCCTTACAAAATCAACCTGCTCACTCTGCTCAAGGAGAAAGAGACGCACGCAACCGGCCCGGTGACTCTCCTCCGCCTCGTCCACTTCCAGAAAGGCTCGCATCCCCACGGATTCACCCTCATCAACCAATCCCGGATAAACTAAATCTGATTCCCTCTCCCCTTCCTCACCGGACGCAGAAACTTCCAGCGGCACCTTCCCAAAACTCCAGACCTCTCCCCCCGTCATTTCCCACTCCAGGTTTGCAGCATTCTCCCTTCTCTCCCGCAGGATCCCCGCCAGACCGTCCCTCAGAACCTGCACGTCGTCCCCGAGGGCCAATTCCTCCCCCTTTTCTCCGTAGACTCGCAATCTGGGCTGCAATTGCGACGGAAGCCGCCCACAGTTGAAATCTCCTTCTGCAATACTGTGACCGGAACGTTCGGAAAGAAAATCAGCCAGGGCAGAAGTCAGCTCACAACGGGGTTCCCAACCCTCCCAGGTGGCAAGGAAATCCTCCACCGCCTCAGCAATGGGAAAGCATGACTGCCTCTGCCACTTGGAGAGGGAGCGAATGAGCAACTCCACCCGTTCTTCCAGAATTCCCGGCACTCCCCAGCTGACAAGGTGAGCTGGGAAAAGGGTCAGTTCATCAATCCCGATCTCAAAGGTGATCCCGTCATCCGGCGCCTCCGGGTCACTCCGGTATGCCACCCGGTAACTTCTTCCTTCATAATCGACGTGGTCAGGAAAGAGCGCCAGTTCGTCAGCTATTTCCTCCCAGACCACGTCGGCCAGACGAATCATCAACCGCTCTTCGTTTCGATCAGACAGGCGCCAGCGATGAAAAGCCTTGGCCGTGGAAATTTCTGCCGGAATCCGCTCAAAGAAAAAGTCGAATGCTCCCTCATCTGACCAGAGCCCTCCCACCCTGCGCAGCTTGTGTTCGGCACGCTCCACTTCCTGCTGAACAACCCGAAGCTGGTCCTTGTAAGGGCAGCGGGACCGTATGCCCTCTCCCAGAATGGCCTCCCGGATAAAAACCTCGTGGGCAGCCCTCGGATCGACCCGGCCAAAATGCACCCGTCTTTCGGGGATCAGCGTCAATCCTCCGCACTGCACGGTTTCAATACCATACACTGCACCCTGCTGCTCATCCCAAGCGGGCGAATGAAAACGGCTCCTGCACAACTGCGGAGCGACTTCCTCCACCCAGAATGGAGAAATCTCCGCTACCTTGCGGGCCCAGAGCCGCGAGGTCTCCACAAGGTCGAATCCCAGCACCCACTCGGGGCGCTTTTTTCCAAAGAGACCCGAACCGGGAAAGACCGAGAAGTACCTGTTGCCGGTCCCCCGATAAGAACGCTTTTCCTTTTCCCAGAGACCAATCTGCCTGGGCATGCCGGTCAGGATTGCCTTGTGGATCTCCTTCGCATCACCCCATTCCCGCCGTTCCCCGGGAAGCGCCCGCGGGCGTTTACCATATTGCTCGCGCATAAGTCGTCCCAGTTCCCTGGCTACCTGGTCCCATTCCATGATACGACGCATGCTGAGAAATTTCTTCTCACAGAACCGGCGAAGCTGGTTTCGCTGCCAGCGCTGGTTGTCCTTCCGGAACTCACCCAGGGCATGCCAGATATTGAGCAGGCTCATGAAGTCCGAGCCTGGCTCCTCAAAAGAGGCATGCGCATCATCAGCCTGGCTTTCCTTCTCCGGAGGGCGCTCCCGGACATCCATCACACTGAGCCCTGCCACAATGATAAGAACCTCCCCGAGAACCTTCCGCTGTCGTGCTTCCAGCAGCATGCGACCCAGACGGGGATCGAGCGGGAGCCTTGCAAGGCTTCTTCCCACCTCCGTAAGCTCTCCCTGCCGGGAATCAAGGGCCCCCACTTCTTCCAGGGTCCGGAAGCCCTCGGTCACCGCCCGGGGGGAAGGTGGGTCCAGAAAGGGAAACTTCCTGATATCACCCAGCCGCAGGGCCTTCATTCGCAGCACCACCCCTCCCAGCGAAGACCTCCGGATTTCCGGATCCGTGAACTCCGGGGCCTGCTCCAGGTCGAACTCGTCATAGAGCCTCACACACACACCCTCCCTGACTCTTCCACACCGACCCCGCCGTTGCCGGGCACTGGCCTGCGAGATCTGCTCAACCTGCAGGCGCTGTACCTGACGGCCCGGATTAAAACGGCTGATACGGGCCAACCCGCTGTCCACCACATAAACGATTCCCGGAATAGTCAGCGAAGTTTCTGCAACATTGGTAGCCAGCACAATCCGGCGACGCTGGCTCTGCCGAAAGACCTGCTGCTGCTGAGACAGACTCAGTCGCGCAAAAACGGGTATAACCTCGGTCCCGGACAACCCCCGGCCCTCCAGCAACTTCGCACACTCACGGATTTCCCGCTCTCCCGGAAGAAAGACCAGGATGTCTCCCTGCTCATCTACCTCCATAATCCATTCCACCGCTCGAACCACATGGTGCCGGAGGTCCTCTTCCTCGCTCCCCGGCAGGAAGTGATCCTCCACCGGATAGGCCCGTCCTTCGACCTTTACCACCGGCGCGTTCCCATAGAATTCCGAGAATCGACCCGCATCGAGAGTGGCCGAACTGATCACTACGCGCAAGTCCCTGCGGGTCTCCAGCAGGCGGTGAAGATAACCGAGCAGGAAGTCAATATTAAGGGAACGCTCATGAGCTTCATCTATGATCAGGGTGCCATATTGCCGAAGGGAACGATCCCCCTGAGTCTCTGCGAGCAGAATCCCATCGGTCATGAACTTGATCGCGGTTGCCTCGCTCACCTTTTCAGCAAAGCGCACCTGATAACCTACCAGGCTTCCTTCCGTGACCCGCATCTCTTCCGCCACCCTGCGGGCCACGCTCGTGGCGGCGAGTCGGCGGGGCTGGGTACAACCAATCCGCCCGCCGCCTGCCCCGGGAACACTTCCCAACTTCTCCTGCGCCAACTCAAGCGCCATCTTGGGAAGTTGAGTAGTCTTTCCGCTTCCTGTCTCACCGACCACCACAACTACCCGGCTCGACCGCATCGCGTCGAGGATCTCCTCCCTCCTTCGTGAGACGGGGAGGTCCGGGTATTCCCATTCAGGCACGCGTCTGGTTCGCTTGCCCATCGCATAGCGTCAAGCCCGGGGATCGCACAATTATCCCCCGGAAACGTTCCTCCCCCTGTCATAAGGGGTCCGGGCCTGCTTCACGAAGATCACGTGAAATCCTCCAGAACCTCCTCCTCGACGTAGCAGGTAACGACCGATTTTATCAGTGCCTGCCCACTTTCCCGCTCATCATGGAAGACATGATTGGCTCCTTCCTCCCTGAGACGATCCGCCTCTCCGGTGAACTTGGCACGCGCGTAGACAAGAATCTCGGAATTATGTTGGCGCGCAATTCGCATTCCGGCGATCGCCGCCTCCGCATCCGGAAAGGTAAAGGCAATGCTCCGGGCGCGCCGGATACCGGCCATTTCAAGAGATTCCGGCTGACGCGCATCTGCAAAGAGCACCATCTCCCCCTGCCCGGAAAGTTTACGCACCGTGTCTGCATTAAGCTCCATGACGAGAGCCGGAATATTACACTTTCCCAATGTCTGGTAGAGGTTCCGCCCTACTGGCCCGAAGCCGCACACGATGACATGATCACGTAGAACATCGCGCTCTCCTTCCGGTGTAAGCTCCACCATCGCGACTTTCTTCTCCGCCAGCCATCCACGCCTCTCCAAGGCCGGGGCAAACCGGTCCGCCACCCGCATCAGGGTCGGAACCAGTCCCATCCCGATCGCGGTGGAAACAAGAAGAACCTGCTCCACCTCGGGCCACGCATCAAAGACACCGAAATCTGCAATCCGTTCAAGGAGCACCAGGGAAAACTCCCCGGTACTGGCCAGGGCCCCGGCGGCAAGAAGACAGGGGCGCAAGGACACCCCCAGGCGCCGGGCAGCAATGAAACCCACCCCGAATTTTACCATCAGGATCACGAGGGTTGCACTCGAGATAAGTGCCCAGTTGGCCGCGACTTCACCCAAGTCAATGAGCAGACCGATCGAGACAAAGAAGATGGTGAGGAACAGGTCCCTGAAAGGCAGGATATCCGCAAGAACCCGATGACTGTATATCGACTCGCTGACTACCAACCCGGCGGCGAAGGCCCCGAGCGCAGCGCTCAACTCCAGTTGTACCGCCCCAAAGGCAACCGCGGCACAGAGCCCCACCACCGTTACCGTGAACAGCTCACGGCTCCGCGTCCGGGCAACCGCATGAAGAATCTGCGGAATCCCATGACGACTCAGGAACCAGCAGGCGCTCAGGAACAGGGCCCCCTTGAGAACCGCGAGGACCAGCCCAGACGCCATCCCGCTGCCGCCCTGCCCCAGGAGCGGGGGCAGCACGATCATGAAGAAAATCACGAGGAGGTCCTGGAAAATAGCTACGCCAAGGGCCACCCTCGCAGCAGGGCTGTCGGCCATCCCGAGATCCTGAAAAGCCTTGATGCTGACCGCGGTGCTGGAGAGGGCTACCGCGATCGCCAACGCTATTGCGACCGGGACATCAAATCCAAAGGCGAGACAGGCTCCTCCCGCGACCAGTCCCACCAGTCCCACCTGCAAGCTCCCGCCTACCAGGGCGACCCTCCGCAGGTGCTTTATCTCCTTGAACGAAAACTCCAACCCGAGGGTGAAAAGGAGCAATATGACGCCCAGGTCCGCCAGGCGGTCAAGGTCTCCGGAATCGGCCCCGACCCAGTCCAGTAAGCCACTGTTAGCGAGAATAACACCACACACGAAGTAGCCGACCAGCAGTGATTGCCGGAAGCGCAGAAGCACCAGTGAGACAACCACCACACCCACAAGGACCAGAGTAAGCAATCCGAAGAGTGGTGAGACCTCTCCCCCACTCGCCAGCGGAATACCGGGACCAGTGAACACTGGAACACTCTGGACCGGGGTAGATGGACCCTCAATCCCAAACGGATAAATGAAACCGCAGCTCCCCGCTTATTTCCTGCCGAGCGTCGCCACGATGGTCTCTACATTGTGACGAAACATCTTCTCGATTGAGTCACCTCCGTCAGCGATGAGAGGTTTCCCGACGGCAACACCCGCTCCCTCCGCCACAGTCCTGAGCACCTTGGGATTGGATCGCTGCTCGGGAAAGATCGCCTGCACCCTCTCCTTCCTGATGGTGGAGGCAACCTCTGCCACGAATTTCGGGGAATCCACCCGCTCGCGGTTCAGTCCCTGCACCGCGAGCATCTTCCATTTGTGCTCGTTACAGAAATACCCGAAGGCCGCATGGGCAGTGGCCAGGGTCCGATGCTCAACTGGCACCTTACCCAGTTCCCCGGTGGCCCAGCGGTGCAGACTTGCAAGCTCCTTACGGACCGCGGAGGCACGCTTTCGGTAGAGATCTGCATTCGTCTCATCAATCGCTGCCAGTTCCTTACGGACCCTGGTCGCGGCCCGCCGCCAGCAGTCGATGGAGTGCCACCAGTGAGGGTCCACCTCCTCATGAACATGCTCGTGACCATCATGGTCACAGAGAACTTCCGCTTTGAGGGTGGGAAGGGTTTCACCCACCTCCACTACCCGGTTTGCTCCAACCGCATCCTTGAGCTTGGGAAGATAGGGCTCCAACCCCTTCCCGGAGACAAAGTAAAGCTGAGCCCCCCGGGCCTCCCGCAGCTCTTTCGCACCGGGTTCAAATTTGTGCGGATCCCCTCCCGGCCCCATCAAATCAATCACCTGCACCTGATCCCCGCCAACCTTCTGAACAAGGTCTCCAAGAAGCGGGTGCAACACCGCCACCTTGATTTCCGCTCCCGCAAGAGAGCTGATGGCCATAAATAGAATGGCTTGAATCCGCAGGACAAACATAAGCCTCCCCTAGCTCCCCTGACTATAAAACGCAAGTAATTTGCATTAGCATGACTGGCGCAACTGGTGATCCTGTGAAGAACTTTGGAAATCCTAGACTTTCCCCCTGTGGCCATTCCCCTACCCTGTTCCAAGCCTTCTCCGCGTTATTGTGATTCATCCCACCGCCGTCGTCTCTCCCAAGGCCGAAATCGGGGCTGACGTGAAAATTGGTCCCTACTGCGTCATTGGCGAAGACGTCCGCATCGGGGCGCGGAGTCACTTGCACTCCCACATCGTGATCGACGGCCCGATCATCATCGGCGAAGACAACGAATTCTATTCCTTCTCCTCCATCGGAGCCCGGAGTCAGGATCTGAAGTATGCCGGCGAACCCACCCACGCCAGCATAGGAGACCGCAATACCTTCCGCGAGTTCGTCACCGTCCATCGCGGAACCACCCCGGAGAACTCCACCAGGATCGGTTCCGACAACAACCTTCTAGCCTATGCTCATGTTGCCCATGATGCAGTAGTCGGAAACCACTGCATCCTCTCCAACGCCGCCACTCTTGCCGGTCACGTCACGGTGGAAGATCATGTCATTCTCTCGGGACTTGCCGGCGTTCACCAGTTCTGCCGGGTGGGCGCTCACTCCATGGTGGGCGGCTGCGCCAAGATCGTGCAGGATGTTCCCCCTTTCACGATTGCCGATGGGCACCCGTCGCAGCTCCGTGGACTGAACCTGGTCGGCCTTCAGCGCCGCGGTTTCTCCGAGGAAGACATCCGGGCCCTCAAGACCGCCTACAAGACCCTCTTCCTCAAGAAGGAGACCAATTTGGCCTCCCAGGTCGAGGTTCTCAAGGCTTCGGAAGCCGCACAGAACGAACAAGTCCTGCAGATGCTCGACTTCCTGCGATCGTCTGAGCGGGGGGTTGTGCGTTGAAACCTGCGGAAAAATAGCTTGGGGAGCGGACTCATTTATTTTTGTAAAATCCTTTTCATTCAGTTGATAATTTGGGATTATTAAGCATCGGATGACGCTAGTCACGTTGTTCGCCCTTACCCCCCTTACTCAATTGCCCCTAGCGCTACCACCCTTGCGCCATCTACTGCTCGGGCTCCTTCTGGCCGTATCAGGATTTTCTGCTTCAGCCTCGGAGCCCTTGAAACACTCCGGTCTCCCGGCGCGAGACACTCAGTCCCTGCAACCCTCCGGTACAATTCCGGAAGGGCAGGGCTCTGCTACCCTGAGCCCCACTGGATCTGTTCCTGAACCGGCCTATTGCCTGCTCGGAGCCTGCGCCGGTTGCATCGTCCTCCTGCATCGGCGGCGCTCAGGACCAGGAAACCTCAGAACCGCACCATCCAGTGCTCTTCCATCCCGCAGAACCGCCAAGTCACATTCAAACAGGGCCCCCCTGCACCGGAGACCTGTCGACTCCCATCGGTTAATCGGGAAATGCCCCACGGGACGGGCAGCCCTCCGCCCCCTCCGGGCAAGTTAAGGCAGGCATCAGGAATCTCTCCCTTCCTGATCTCTCCAGGGCTGACCCTTACCAGGCAAAGACCAGGGGCGGAGTCACGATCTTGACCCGGCCTCCGCCATTGTTCTCGCTCTCCTCAATGGCCGCCACCACCTCATTTTCGAATTCCACCACGACCTTGCCGGTTTCCTCCTTGGTCGTGTGGGAATACTGGCGGAAGACCCTCCCGGTCACCGGGTCTCGCACCGCCTGATAGTGATCCTGCTCCTCATACTGGATAAACTCCCAGACTCCGGTTCTCCCTTTTACCGTCTGGCGCACCTTGGTCTTGGTCGGCTTTCCGAGCGAGGCCCCCACTTCCTCCACTGACATTCCGATCGCAACCTCGTGCTTGGCAATAAGCTCCCGAACCACCTTCTGGCGCTCATAAACCTTCTTCAGGTTTTCCACGAAGTCCTTGTCCTTCGATCCCAGCAACCTCGGCGAAACCCATCCCGAGACCCCCCCATGGATAGCCGTTCCCCGGATCTTGTAAGCTTTCTCGGTCATCCCGATGAAGGACACCTTGCTGTCAACCTTGAGTATCCCCAGCTTCCGGCCTCCCTTCCTGGTCGAAAAGACGGTGGCAGGCTTGACCACCAGGAACTCGATCTTCTTGTCGGTAAACTCCTCGGCATAGACAACCTCCGGGTCATCGTTGAGCAGCGAGGACTTGTCCCGCAGTTTATCAGCATGCGCCCCAGCCGTCAGAAGCAGGGCTGGCAGAACCAAGGCAATGGCCGATGAAATTACTTTCATGCTCTTAAGAAGGTAGGATCAGAACTTCCAAAGGAAAGTTCTTTTGGGTGAGACGCTGCCGGGCCCTTGAAAATTCATTCAAATTCTCGCTGCTTCCAGACCGTTCTCACCAATGAAAATCCCGCCTCGCGGGCGGGATGGATTCGGCTGCCAGACTGGGGACGTGCCGTGGTAGAAGAGAGAACATTCCTAGCTCCGACGACGCCGGAGCAGGGTCAGGCCTGCCAGCGCGATCAGGCTCATGCTGGATGGCTCGGGCACAACCGCGAAGGAGAACCACGCAACACCCTGGTTATTCGTCGCTCCGGTTGTTGAATCCCCATTATGGTTCAAGGTGATTTCTGCGCCGTCCTGGCTACCAGCACCTTCAATGCCGTCGAGGAAAAATAACATATTAAATGCACCTGCGACAGCGAGGTAATTCCCTTCCGGGGCGGTGAACTCGACCGCGCTTTGAAAACCGTCACCTGCATCATCATTAAGGACAAAACCTCCACCAGATTCAAGAATGCTGAGCGAGCCGTCCTCTCCCACCGAATAAACTCCCAGTTCGGTGTCATCAATTGCGGAGCCAAAGGTGTCCAGGGAAATCAGGCTCGAGTCATTGCCAAGCACCCCCAGTGCAATTGGGTTGTCCGGGGAATCTCCGAAGGTTGGGAGCGGCGCAGCGGCAATATCCAAGGTAAAGTCAAAGGTAGCGGAACTGTCGCCACCAAAGGCCTCGACACTCAGGAAATAAGTCCCGGGATTCAATGTGCCGAAATCCCTAGTCTCTGGAGGAGCCCCATCGAGGAATGCCGCTAGCAATCCCCCGGTTGCTTCCTGGTTTCCTTCATTATCAACAGTCTCCAGACTGTTTAGAAGAAAGGTATCGGGATCCCCGGTTAACGCATTGGATGTCAGAGAAACCACCCGCTCCTGTTCGATCGCGAACTGGAATACCCATTCGCTCCCTGCCCAACCCCCCTGAGGGAGGAAGCCAGTATATGACTGCGCGTTGTCTTCTCCGTCAGCCGTATTTCCTACGAGGTTGACTCCTCCGAGGCCAAGGACCCCGAGGTCCTCATTCACGACCAAGGCGCCGAAAGCTTGAGAGTAACCCAACGAAAGAAGGGCCAAGGCAGAAAGTGAGGTTTTCATCTTAGGAGCATTAAAAGGTGACTGGATTCCGGCGGCTAGGATTTTCTGAAGAAACTATGTTAGGTTTCTTTAGTTATTCACATGAGGGAACTCTTCTGGAAATAAGTAGTTTTAGTCGGCAATCCCTCCTCCAGTCGTATAATTCCGCCTGACAGCATGCAGGGACCCATATCCAAAAAGCTATTCCAGACCGCCAAAACCGTCATTCCTGGAGGTGTGAATTCCCCCGTGCGGGCCTTCCGGAATGTCGACGGGGAGCCTTTTTTTGTCAGGCGGGCCAAGGGATGCCGGATCGAGGATGTCGATGGGCGCAGCCTGATTGACTACATCGGGACCTGGGGACCTGCCATCCTGGGCCATGCCCCGACGGTCCTGACCAATACCGTGCATGAGGTTGCCAAGGACGGTCTCTCCTTCGGCATCCCCAACCCTTTCGAGGTTGAGATGGCCAGGGTGGTCTGCGAGTGGGTTCCCTCGGTGGAGAAGGTCCGCATGGTCAACTCGGGCACGGAAGCCACCATGTCCGCCGTGCGACTTGCCCGCGGATTTACCGGACGGGACAGGATCGTCAAGTTCGAGGGGCACTATCACGGTCATGTCGATTCCCTGCTGGTGGCTGCCGGCTCCGGGGCCCTCACCCACGGCGAACCGGACTCTGCGGGGGTCCCCCGCTCCCTCGCCGCGGAAACCATCACTCTCCCCTTCAACCTTCCCGAGCGGGTGGAGGAAGTCTTCGCCAGTTGTGGTGAGGAGATTGCAGCCGTTATCCTTGAACCCTATCCCGCCAATGCCGGTTTCGTCCTTCCGCAGCCCGGATACCTGGAACTCCTGCGCGAACTAACCCACAAGCATGGAGCCCTGCTCATCTTCGACGAAGTGATGACCGGCTTCCGCCTCGCCAAGGGAGGAGTCCAGGAACTGTCGGGCATAACCCCTGACCTCTGCGCCCTCGGAAAGGTAATCGGCGGGGGCCTGCCGGTGGGGGCCTTCGGGGGACGTGCCGACATCATGGATCACCTTGCTCCGGATGGACCGGTCTATCAGGCCGGGACCCTCTCGGGCAACCCGGTCGCCATGGCCGCCGGCCTGGCGCAGCTCAGGGAGCTCGAAAAACACGATGGCTACCGGCGGCTTGAGGAAATCGGCCAGCGTTTCGAGGACGGCGTCCGGGGCATCATCTCCGACAAGGGACTACCCTTCCGCTTCAACCGGGCAGGGTCCATGTGGTGCCTCTACTTCGGGGATGCTGAGATCATTAACGTCGATTCGGTGCAGGAGGGCGACTTCGATGCCTTCCGGAAGTTCTTCTGGGCCTGTCTGGAACGCGGAATCTACCTCGCCCCCAGCCCCTACGAGACCGGTTTTCTCTCCCTCGCACATACGGAGAGCGACATCGATGAGACCCTGGAGGTCTTTGCCGAGTGCCTTACCTGAAATCGGGAATCAACTCCCAGGCGCCTGCGCCAGGGCATCGAGCTTCCCCTTCAGCACATCGACGGTCACCCCCTGGGTGCCAATCATGGTCTCCACGATTTCGCCTCCCTTGAAGAAGGCAATGGTAGGCAGGGACTGGATGTTGTAGGTCCGGGCCAGTTCCTGCTCGGTATCGACGTCAACCTTTCCCACCTTGGCGGTTCCCTCCGTGTCAGAGGCCACCGCGTCGACCAGTGGACCGATCATCTTGCAGGGACCGCACCATTCCGCCCAGAAATCGACCAGGACAGGTTGATCTGACTGCAGGACCTCTGCCTCGAAGTTATCGCTATTGAATTGGAGAGCCATGGTTATCCAGAAGGCTGTGTAGAAACGGAGCGACACTCCAAGCGGGGTATCGCGGGGTTGCTTCTTCCGCTGCCTGTGTCAGGCAGGAGGATTCCCGGTCATAATCGCTATGGCGAGGACAGCGGCGGCAAGGAGCGTGGTAATGATAGGAAAGGCCATGAGAGTAATTATTCAATAAGTGCGTTCCAGCCGGGTCCTTCTACTGGCTTTGTCTCATCCACCCACTTGCTGGTTGTCATGAGCTGCAGACTGAGGACCGCCAAGGCAGCTGCAAAAGCTACGATAGACAGGATGTTAGACAGGGTATCAGATTCCTCTTCTTCGTCCGAGGCTTGGACCCCAGCCAGCGAAGGAGCTCCCCCCGAAAGGCCCGTCGGTGCACCCAGGGCCTGAGTCGCACTGCCAAGTGACACAGTCGCCTTGGGTAATTCCTGGGTCGCATCGGAATCGGCGCCCGGGGCAAGTGGCTGGGTCTTGAGAGGAGTCGTCTTGGGCGCACTGCTGGCTCCCGGAGCCTTCAACTGCACGGTTGGCGCAGGGGCAGAAGGAGCGGAGGGAGCCGCACCTCCACCAGAAGCTGGCTTCAGAGGAATGGTGGGAGCTGGCGCTGGTGCCGAGGGAGCCCCGGAGGCAGGTTTCAAAGGAATTGTCGGCGCCGGAGCGGCGGGGGCGTCATCGGCCTTCTTGTCGGAGGGCTCAGGAGCTTGCTTATCGTCTTCACTCATGGCGAATTATGGTCTGATCGTATCAGGTGCCCGCTCGGCAGGTTTCTGATGCCGTGGACTGGCTGGATTTAAGGGAACCTCACCACCTGCTGTCAAACTCTCAGGCGGAAAAATGGGACTTCAAGTCCCCCATGGGATGCAATTACACGATATTTGGGTATATTTCTACTCCGTTTGGGGAAAACAGCCATCCTTCGCCCTCCATAATTCAATTCCCGGGGCGGAAACTTTTGGGTGGCATGACATCCAGTCCGTTCCTATCCAACAAGCCTCGTGAGTCAGCCCCCCTCCCAGCCCCCGAGAGCCACCCCGGCGCGCCGTTCTTTCCTGAAGCAATCAGCAATCGCGTCCGGGTTTCTTGGTCTCGGGCTCTATCTCCGTGCCGACAAGGATAGCTCGCCGTCAAAACGGGTGATCACTCCTTATGGCCCGCTTGTTCCCGACAAGGCCAAGCTCCTTGATCTTCCTGCAGGCTTTACCTATCAGGTCATTTCCAAACGAGGAACGAGAATGAGCGACGGGCTCCGGGTTCCCGGTAAATTCGACGACATGGCGGCCTTTCCCGGAGCAGACGGCCGTATCATTCTCATTCGTAATCATGAGCTCGCCCTCAACCAGCCCAAGCTCGGCCCCTTCCCGGAACATCGTATTCCCCCCGGTCTTGATCGTGACCTTGTCTACGATCCGGGCGAAGGCGACGAACTGCCCCAGTTCGGGGGAACCACCACCCTCGTTTACAACCCGGCCACCGGGAAGACCGAACGGGAATTCCTGTCCCTTGCCGGAAGCGAGCGGAATTGCTCCGGGGGGATCATGCCATGGGGGTCGTGGGTCACGTGTGAGGAAACCGAGAACCTTGAGGCAACACCACGTGACCGCCTGCATGGCTACTGTTTCGAGGTCAAGGCCGACCCCGATCTCGGCCTCCAGAAACCCGTGGCCCTGAAAGGACTGGGACGCTTCCGTCACGAAGCAGTAGCCTGCGACCCGGCCGATGGATCCATTTACCTGACCGAGGATCGTGACGATGGTCTTCTTTACCGCTTCATCCCGGACCACAAGGAGAACCTCCACCATGGTAAACTCTATGCTCTCGCAGTGACCGAGAAGAAGTCGGCTGATCTCCGGAACCACCAGCGGGAGGATAAACGCGTGATCATGGAGGGGCAGCAACTGGCTATCCACTGGATTGCTCTCGATAACCCCTCCTCCCCAAAAGATGACCTGCGGATACGCGGGTTCAAAAAGGGTGCCGCCCGCTTCGCACGAGCCGAGGGAATTTTCTACGACCGGGATGCACTTTATCTTTGCTGCACGAACGGAGGCCCGGAAAAACGCGGGCAGATCTTCAGGATCCTGCCGAAGAATTCCACACGCCCCCATGCAATGGTGGAACTCTTTCTCGAGCCGCGGGAGAGCGACCTCCTTACCAGCGGAGACAACCTCTGCGTGGCTCCCAATGGAGATCTCATTATCTGTGAAGACCTGGTCGATCCCTTCAAGAAAAAGCAACTTCCTCACCTGCGGGGGGTCACCCCGGCGGGCGAGATCTTCACCCTTGCCCGCAATCCTGATGCCAGAAACAAGGACGAGTTCTGCGGATCNACCTTCTCCCCCGANGGCAGTATCCTGTTCGTGAACATNCAGACCCTCGACCANACCTTTGCGATCAGGGGNCCCTGGCGAAAATAGGGGCGCATTCGAGCTTGTCCCCTGAAGCCAGCCGATCCTGAATCCCTGCTCTGAACAGTTACNAGGGAATGGANCTGGAAGCTGCCCTGGAGAAGCATTTNGGCTTTTCCGGATTTCGTGCAGGNCAGCGCAAGGTGATCGAGTNCCTGCTGGCAAACCGCCCAGCCCTCGCCATCTTCCCTACCGGGGGNGGCAAGTCGCTCTGCTACCAGTTGCCAGCTGTCCTGCTGGANGGCCTCACCCTCGTGGTCTCTCCCCTCATCGCCCTCATGAAGGANCAGGTGGACGCCCTCCGGGANCGNGGCATTCCCGCTGCCCGGTTTGACTCCTCCCTCTCCGCCGATGAGGCGAAGGAGGTCTACAGCGAAATGCACAGGGGCTCTCTCAAGCTCCTCTACGTAGCGCCTGAACGCCTCGCCAACGAAAATTTCCGACAGCAACTAGCCCGAACGAACATCTCACTCCTCGCAATTGACGAAGCCCACTGCATCTCGGAATGGGGACACAACTTCCGTCCCGACTACCTCAAGCTGGCAGACTTCACTAACGAACTGAATATCTCCCGCGTCCTCGCCCTTACCGCCACTGCAACTCCTCCAGTCGCCGCTGACATCCGGAACAGCTTTGGCATCTCCGAGGAAGATCACACCCAACTCTCCTTCCACCGCCCAAATCTGGAACTCCGGGTCACCCCCTGCCTCGAAGCACGGAAACGCGAGGTGCTCCTCAAGCGCCTCGCCGAGGATCCGGAAGCCCCGACCATCATCTATGGCACCAGGCAGGAAACCGCGGAAAGTCTGGCTGCTTTCCTGAAGCGGGAGGGTTTCCCGGCTCGCCCCTACCATGCCGGCCTGCGGGATGAAACCCGGACTGCATGTCAGGAAGCCTTCATGTCCGGGGAAGCATCCATCATTACCGCTACCATCGCCTTCGGCATGGGCATCGACAAGGCCGACATCCGGCGCATCATTCATTACAACCTGCCCAAGTCCCTGGAAAACTATACCCAGGAAACCGGGAGAGCAGGACGCGATGGCCAACCAGCCAGCTGCGAACTCCTGGCCTGTCGCGATGACCTGCTGACGCTGGAGAATTTCATATATGGTGACACCCCTTCCCCCGGTGCGGTGAGCCGGGTCCTCGATCAGGTCCTCAATCGCGGGGAGCATTTCGACATATCCCGCTATGAGCTTGCGGGAACGCACGACATCCGCCCCCTCGTCATCAATACCCTCTTCACCTACCTTGAGCTGGAAGGGTTCATCGTCGCCACCTCCCCGTTCTATACCTCCTACCGGGTCAGACTCCTGCGCGACCTCAGCCAGGTCATCCTCGGTCACCCGGAACCCCAGCGTCAGTTCCTCACCAATCTTCTTACCACCGGAAAGGCAGGCCGCGTCTGGACCACCATCGAGCCCGCCAAAGCCGCAGAACTCCTTAACTGCGAACGCAACCATGTGGTACGGGAACTGGCTTCCCTCGAATCACACGGCGATATCACCCTCAAGCCAGCCGGAATCCGTCACGCCTACCGCCGTGTCAGAACCCCGGATGATCTCCCGGGCCTCACCGAGCGGATCCAGAAACTCTTCCTTCACCGGGAGCAACAGGATCTGCAACGCCTGCAACAAGTAGTCTCCTATGCGGAGGAAAAGGGCTGTCTCAGCCAGCATCTGCTCAACCACTTTGGAGAAGATCACCCGGAGCCGTGCGGCCGCTGTGGATCATGCCTCCATCCCCCCTCCGGCTGTGTTCCGGAAACACCAGCGCCGGAACTCACTGCCACCCATGTGGACCTGATCCAGAGCCTGCTGGACGAGCGCCATGGCCCCCTCCGCACTCCGCGCCAACTCGCTCGCTTTCTATGCGGCCTCACCAGTCCGGCAGCCTCCCGTGCCTGGGCCGTCATGCCTGATACCGGAAAACGAGCCCGCCTCACCTCCCACGATACCTTCGCCCTCCTGCAGGATCACCCCTTCCAGGATGTCCTCGCCTACTGCGATAGCCTCATCATCCCCTGATCGAAGCAGTAAACGAGGGTTTGCTCCTCCAAGGTCCCTTTCCTATGGTCCTCACCATGACAAACCTTGTCCGCCTCACTGCCCTCGCCCTCTCTCTTCTTCTCTTTGCTCCTGCAGATGCAAAGGACGACCGCCTGGTCCTCCTCGGAGTCTCCTACGGCAAGAACCTTGTCGCGATCTGCGAGATGGACGGAACCGTCCTCTGGAAGCACCACACTGCCGGACCCAAGCGCGGGCATACCGGCCACCATGATATCCACCTTCTCAAGAATGGGAATGTCCTCTTTCACGACACCTGGACCAAGACTCAGGAGATTACCCTCGCGAAGAAAGTCGTTTGGGAGTACGAGTCCGCCCGCGAAAACGGCAACCAGGGAAAGCGTGTCGATGTCCACGCTTTCAAACGCTTTCCCGATGGCTCTACCATGATCGCGGAGAGCGGGGTAGGCCGCTTCCTTCACGTCGACAAGGACGGGAAAAAAGTCAAGGAGGTCCCCATGGGAGAAGGAGGCCGTAAGAGCACCCGCCTCGTCCGCGTCCTTGAGAATGGTCATTACCTGTCCTGCGCCGAGAGCCCGGGCGTGGTTACCGAATATGACCCTTCCGGCAAAGTGGTGTGGGAATACAAGGTGGGCTCCCGGGTCTATGGGGCTATCCGTCTCCGGAACGGAAATACCCTGATCGCTTCTGGCAATGGCAAGAGCATCCTGGAAGTAAATCCCGCGAAGGAAATCGTCTGGGAGATCAAGGGAAAGGTCCCGGACACCGAGATCGGTCTGGGCTGGATGACCTGCCTGCAGGAACTTTCCAACGGGAACTACGTGATCGGCAACTGCCACGCAGGAGATAAGAACCCCCAGATCTTTGAGATTACCCGGGACAAGAAAGTCGTCTGGCAGTTCGATGAATGGGACCTCGTCGGCAACGGCCTTGCCTGCTGGCAGATCCTCGAGGGAGATCAGGCCCGCATGGTCCGCAGCCGACTCAAGGAATTAAAGTAAGCCCGGTGGGACCGAAACCCAAGCCCCCGGGAGACTCGAGCAACTCCAGGCAGCAACCGAAGCGAAGTCCCGTAAAATCGAGGGCTCGCCACGGGGCTGGGCTATGGGAACGCATCGTCGCCTTCTGTGGGAAGGCCGAATATGCGGTCGCGTGGTTCGGTCTCGTGGTCGCGTCCCTCTGCTCGCTAACCCTTGTTTCCTTATTGCTCTTCACTGGCAATGAAATCATGGCGCTGATTTTTCTCGTCCCGACCTGCTACATTCTCTCCCCTCTCTTCAAGGCCCGGCGTCGCGGATAAGCAGTTCGAATGCCTTGTGGCAAAACGCCAACCCGAGGGAGACAGGGAATCCCTCCGATCAGCAACTGACCCTAGTAGGCTCGTCCCCACAGTGCCCGGACACTGGTGGCCTGACCCGTCTGAATACAGGGAGCTTCCGGACCTTCCTGCTGCCCATTAGGAAGGCAGCGGATGGTAATCTTGTATTCCTTGGAAAGCCTCTCTTCTTCTTCGGTCGATCCCGCCCATGGGGTCAGCAACCATCCGGGATTCTCGTCCCCTTGCCAGTGATCTTTGAATTCCTCGAGGCTGCTGCACTCGGTGATGTTCCCGTCACGAAACGCGGTAAGGCGGTCGAGCAGGTTCTGCTGGATTTCGGAAAGAATCTGCGGGGCATTGCGGATGAATTCCTCCCGGTCGACAAAGTCCTTTTCATTCGGAGCCTGGTCCCGGCGCTGGAGACAGACCTTGCGCGCCTCAAGGTCCCGGGGCCCGATCTCAAGCCGGATCGGCACACCCTTCTTCACCCACTCCCACTTCTTGACTCCTCCACCAAGGTCCCGCTTGTCGACATGCACCCGGATGGGGCTCCCGGCATAACTCTGTTCCCGACGGAGCGTTTCCGCCAGGGCCTCACAGGACTCAATGATGGCATCTCTTGTTTCCTCCTTCGGAGTAACCGGGACGATGACCACCTGCTGGGGAGCGACCCTCGGCGGAAGGATCAGTCCATCGTCATCCGCATGGGCCATGATGAGGGTCCCGATCAGGCGGGTACTCACCCCCCATGAAGTGGTGTGGACATATTCCTTCTCTCCCCCGCGACCAACAAAGGTGATCTCCTGTGCCTTCGCAAAGTTCTGACCAAGATAATGGGAGGTTCCAGCCTGGATGGCCTTCCGATCCTGAACCATGGCCTCGACCGTATAGGTGTTCAGGGCACCGGGAAATCGCTCGGCCTCGGTCTTCTCCCCGGGCACCACCGGAATCGCCAGATGATCCCGCAGGAACTCTTCGTAGAGACCGTGAATCAACCGCGTTTCCTCTTCCGCCTCCTGCTGTGTCTCATGGGCGGTATGTCCTTCCTGCCAGAGAAACTCAGCGGTCCGCAGGAACAAACGGGTCCGCATCTCCCAGCGCATCACGTTGGCCCATTGGTTGATCAGCAGGGGCAGGTCCCGATAACTCTCAACCCACCGCGAGAAAGCCGCGCCGATGATGGTCTCGGAAGTAGGTCGGATCACATAGGGCTCGGTCAGCTTCCCGGTGGGAACCATCCGTGTCTTGCCACTCTCCGGGTCTTTTTCGGCCTCAAGCCGGTGGTGGGTAACCACCGCGCACTCAGTCGCGAAACCCTCGGCATGTTCCGCTTCCTTCTCAAGGTAGGAGAGCGGGATAAGGAGGGGAAAATAGGCATTCTGATGTCCCGTCTCCTTGAAGCGGGTATCCAGCTGGGACTGGATGTTCTCCCACAGGGCAAATCCCCATGGCTTGATCACCATGCAACCGCGCGTCTCGGAGTTCTCCGCCATGTCGGCCGCNCGGACGACCTGCTGGTACCACTCNGGGAAATCCTCCGCGCGGGTCGGGGTGATCGCTGTNTTNTCCTTGCCCATNTGNGGAGGCAGGAAAACCACGGATCGGGCCTCTTGAACAAGACATTCTTCATTCGCCCGCGCATCACGGGGATACGAAAAACGCGCCCGGTTCTCACCGGGCGCGCTTATGACGGCTGGTTAATGCGACCTGGTGGCCAGCGCGGGCGTCAGGGAAATCATCAGGCAGGGCATGTTGGCAACGAAGTCGAGATCCGAGGCCCGGCGTTCGAGATCATTGAAATCCCTGGCGATGCCACTCACTGGATCCATGTTCTCGTTACCCGGGAATGCCGGAGTTGTCGTTCCGGTGAGGAACCGGGAGAGGTGTGACTGCTCCTCGGCATCTCGCTCCGCGATATGAACGAAGCTCGGGGCCCCACTGGACGCTGGGGTGGCCCCCAATCCGGTGACAGGATCAAGCGGTAGTCCTCCCACCGTGGGGAGCTGAGCACCGGCCTCACCCCCATGACATCCGTTACAGGTGTTCAGAGAGAAATGGTGGCGGGCCTCATTGTTCGCGATTCCAGAAGCGTTCCAGAAAAAGCCAGGAGCAGGAACCTCGGACTTCCCCGAGAGAAAGGGAGTGGCTCCCGGGAAGGACAGGGGAACGGAATGGGTGCCGGCCAGGATGTCGGCCTCAAAGGAATTCAGGTAATTTACCAGGTCAGAGGTGTTCTGCTTTGAATCCGCCGGGGTCTGCTTGGTAGTTACCGCGGTAAGATGGCTGGGGGCTACTCCCGCTCCGGTGATCTGCCACTCCCGCAGAGTCCAGGGGTCGGTCCCGTTAGCATTAAACGGCTCAATGAAGTTATTGGAGCGAAGCTGGTTGAGCGCGCTGCCATTGGGTTTGGAGGGGTCGGCATTCGCCAAGGCCACTACATCGGTGAGGGCTTCCAGATCGGAATTAAAGGTGCTCGTGGCATCAACGGTAACAAAAGGAAGACTGCTCAGTTGCTGCCACTGCTGGGCCCAGTTCTTGATCTGCGCGCAGGTATTGAGAGGTACTCCATACTCAAAGATCACAGTCATCGGCTTATGATCACCTGTATCAAGGTCATACGCACAGAACACGAACCGGCACTCCCCGGCATTTCCGGATGCGTAGCCCGAGGCACTCCGCAGGTCGACCCGGTTCACGATCGCGGTCAGGCGGAAGGGTGCGTTCTTCAGGTCCAGGGGATCAAGACCCTCTGCCACGTTAGCGGCCTCCCATTTGTCAATAAGCGCAGCCTGAACGTCACCCTGTCGGTCAGGAACATCATCAAAGTTAATCGTCTGGAACTGCTCGAAATGGTCGATCCAGCGGCGAGCGAAGATCTTCGGATCCACCCCGGTGAGTGCAGAATTACACATTTCCTCCATCAGGAACCCGAAGGTCCATTTACGTGGGCGCCCCGTCGCCGGGTCGATATAGGATGTCGCATCTGGATTGAAGGGATCCCAGGTCCGGTCAGGATCGTTGACCACCGAAAGATCCGTAATCAGGAGGGACTTTCCGGGGTTCACCGCTATGGAAGACCCCAGAATCGCACCTCCACCGGTAGCCGGCGGCTGGATCTCCCCGTTGTTCAGGAAGGGGAACAGGTCAACACTGTCACCCAGGGCATTAAACTCCGGAACGGCCACCCGCCCAGTCAGCTGCCGGTCTGCATAGACCGGGACCGTCCCATCCCCCAGCCCACGCAGGCGATCGAGGGCGGCTTCGAATTCGAAGCGAAACTTCCTGATCACCCCGTCATCAAGCGCAGCGCTGTATGACCCGGGAGCCCGCCCGGGCTGCAACCTCACGGGCCCTTCATTGAGGAAGAGGGGGAATCCCTCAGGGAAAAACTTCTGGTTGCGAACCGCGGTGTGTTCGGGGGGAAACTGGAGAGTCAGGGAATTTCCCTGGAGATTAATCGAGGAGGGCCTGATCTCATCGAGGTTGGGAACCGCTCCCTGCTCCACGATGGGCCGGAGAGTCGATCCAAAATCCTGGCCTCCGAGACGCACCCGGGCCCGAAAAAGTTTGGCAGGAGAGTCCATGGGGATCTGAAGTTCGACGATCTGCTGGTTGTCGGAAGCCGCCGCCTCGGTGGTGGTCGTGCCATCCGGGTTAATTCGTTCAATCTCGACCCGTGGGGCCCTGATACGGACCCGCACGGAGTCACCGTCTACTTCGGTGGATTCTATTTCCTGGCCAAGGGCAAGCCCCCCCGCGATTCCGAGTAAAGAGTAGCCGAGGTGACGCATAAGCATGGGAGTGGATTTCATAAGTCTGGTAGTTGGTATGGTTTATTTGACGTTGATCGTTACTTGTCTGGATGGGTAAAGGAATGGTTGGAGCCACGGACGAAGCGCTGAGGCATCGAGGGAGAGTCCCAGCTCTCCAAAGGATCCGTTGAGCCGGTGGTCACAATCGGATGTTCCGCGATGGCGCCCGAGGATGATGCTCGCAACGTGCGCCCTGCCTCCGGCATCAGGGACAAGACCTGGACCCCCGGAATCGCCCGCGGCAAAATGCGCTTCGTTCCTGCCCGGATCGAAACGATGAAGCAGGAGTGGCCCACAATCCCGGGAAAGGCCGAGAACCAGCAACAGCTCCGGGGTAGGCTCCTGGTCGAAGCAGTTGTGCCCCAGAGTCAATATTCCCGGAGACTGGAAGTCTCCCTGCAGGCCGTTGCCTCGATTCCCATAGCCCGCGAAATGAACCGACAGATCGTTTGCAACGGGAGTAGTCGTGACCGGCAGCCCCTCGATGACATCCGCCTCAATGGGACAGGCCAGCTCGATGAGGGCTGCATCCCATACCCGATGCTCTGCAGCCTTGGGATGACAATGAACCGCCTTCCAGCGGCTTCGAGGTCTGCCTGCACCAGACGGGAATTCAACCAGTCCTCTTGAAATATTGTCCCCCGGAATATCGGAAACTACGTGTGCAGCGGTCAGGACGTAACGCCCCCCAGGCAGGAGAGTACCCGAAGCAATGAGTCCGAGGGGAGTATGGATCCGGGCAACCGCCGCAACAGGTAGTAAACCCGCTCCCTCTTCCGGAGGAGGGCCATCTACTACGATAGCCTCTGCCGTCCCGAGGCTCAGGAGGGCAAGGGTAGTAATTCCTGCACAACGCATCCCCATCCCAACCGGAAGGCCCCGGCCCGATTTCCACTTTTCCGCAAAAAAGATGAGTCCCCATCCGGAACAGGACCCCGGAAAGAACGCCGCTTATCATGGCGAAGCCCTCCAATTCGGGCCCCATCCGCCGGGAATCAGGCCGTGATTCCACCCTTCTCGTCATCCAGGAGACCCGATTTCTCAAGATAGTAATCGTAGCCGCCACTATACCTGGTCACCTGTCCGTCAGAGATATGCCACGTCGATTCCGCCAGCTTGCGGATGAAATGGACATCATGGGAAATAAATACCAGCGATCCCTCATACTGTTTGAGAGCCTGAATGAGGGCCTCGACCGAGAGGAGGTCCAGGTGGGTCGTCGGCTCATCCATGAGGAGCAGATTAGGGGGATCAACCAGGAACTTGACCAGGTTGAGCCTGCTCTTTTCTCCACCTGAAAGGACCTTGACCTTCTTATGAACATCCTCCCGGCGAAAAAGGAAGGAACCCAGCAACCCACGGGCATCCTCTTCCCGCATGCCCGCTCCAGTGGTGCAGATCTCCTCTAGGACCGTATTACCCTCGTTCAGTAATTCGGAACGGTGCTGCGAGTAGTAACCGAGCTTGGTGGCATAACCCACCTTGCGCTCACCACCATCTATCGGGACAATGCCGGCCATGATCTTGAGCAGGGTGGACTTGCCGGCTCCATTTGGCCCGACCAGGACGGTACGATCACCCCGTTCCACCACCAGATCGAGATTCTCGTAGATTCTCGTCTCCCCATACGCCTGGCTTACCCCCTCCAGCTCGATCACCTTCTGATTACTTCGTGGGGGCTTTGGGAAATGAAACTTAAAGACCTTCCGGGGCGCCCTCGGCTTCTCGAGAGTATTCATCTTCTCGAGCTGTTTCACCCGGCTCTGCACCTGCGATGCCTTGGAAGCAACCGAGCGAAAACGGTCGATGAACTCCTGGATCCGGTCAACCTCCTTCTTCTGGTTCCGCCAGGCAGAAAGTTTCTGCTCATAGCGCACCTCACGCTCGCTGAGATAGCTGCTGTAATCTCCCCGGTAAGAGATCAGCTTCTGCTCATCGATCTCCACCACGGTTTCCGCGATGGCATCCATGAAGTCACGATCATGTGAAATCATCAGGATGGCCCCGGGATAGTTGCTGAGATACCTCTGGAACCAGAGCAGGGCGAGCAGGTCGAGGTGGTTGGTGGGCTCGTCCAGCA
>PAQU01000008.1 GCA_002709395.1 Roseibacillus sp.
TTGTGACGACCTCTCTGTGTTCGCCGAGCCGGGCCTCTATTATCACGGGGCGCTATGCGCACAACCATGGGGTGGTGGATAACTACCATCCAGTTCGGAAGGATCTCGTCTTCTTTCCTGAGCTCCTGCAGAAGGCGGGCTACGAGACTGCTTTTATCGGAAAGTGGCATATGGGAGATACCGATGAAAAGCAGCGGGGTTTTAATCACTGGGTAAGCTTCAAGGGGCAGGGCGTCTACTGGCCCTTCGACAAGGGTCTCAAGGTCAAGGGGCGGTATGTGCCTCAGGCTAACCGGACCGGTTTTAACGTGAACGGAACCCGGGTGGCGCAGAAGGGCTACATTACCGATGAACTCACGAACTACGCCCTGGAGTGGTTGCGACCACGCATGGAGAGCCAGGATACTGAATCCGTAAAAACCAAGCCCTGGTTTCTCTATGTTTCGCACAAGGCGGTACACGCTGATTTTCTTCCCCCAAACCGTCATGCCTTCAGGTACGAGAAAGAACCCTTTCAGCCTCCGGT
Source organism: Roseibacillus sp. (assembly GCA_002709395.1). Taxonomy (GTDB): domain Bacteria; phylum Verrucomicrobiota; class Verrucomicrobiia; order Verrucomicrobiales; family Akkermansiaceae; genus Roseibacillus_B. Next base: position 527 of record PAQU01000008.1, read on the forward strand.
GACGTGGGTGGACAAGCCGGAGGCTTTTCGGGATGTTCCCCGCTGGGTGCAGAACCAGCGTAACTCGCGCCATGGGGTGGAATTTGCCTATTACATGAACCTCAACCTGGAAAAGTACTACAAGCGCTATTGTGAGACCCTGGTCGCGGTTGATGAAAGTGTAGGCAAGCTGGTGGCAGCAATGGAGGCTGGGGGTGCACTGAAAGATACTCTGGTTCTTTACCTGGGGGACAATGGATTTCTCTTTGGGGAGCATGGCCTCATCGACAAGCGTTGTGCCTATGAGGAGTCGATACGTATCCCCATGATTGCGCACTGGCCCGAAGGCCTGAAGGCCGGGGCGGAGGTTTCGGAAATGGTGGCCAATATCGATGTGGCTCCCACTCTTCTGGCGGCGGCAGGGGTTGCTTTACCGGACTTCATGGACGGGAGCAGCTTCCTGCCCCTGGCTCGTCGGGGGGGAGGAGGAGAGGAGATTAACTGGCGAAAGGAACTGCTCTACGAGTATTACTGGGAGCGTAACTATCCCCAGACACCCACGGTGCATGCCCTGAGAGGAGAACGGTTCAAGTATATACGTTATCATGGCGTCTGGGACGTGAATGAGCTCTATGACCTCAAGAGCGACCCGCGGGAGCAGAAGAACCTGATCAATGACCCTGCCTACAAGGTGGAGGTGGAGAAGATGAACAAGCGGTTGTTTGCCCAGCTGGAGGCTACCTCAGGGATGTCCATCCCTTTACTGAAAGACCGGGGAAGACAGTTTTACCACCGCAGGATCGATGGAGGAAAGGGGGCGCCTTTTCCCAGTTGGTTTTACCGACCAGCCGGGACGGACGGGAAGTGACCTCCCGGGGGATTTGATCAAAGGCGCTTGATAATTTCCTCCACGTCATAGACGCAGCCGCCCCAGGACCCTCCCGAGGCGTTCTGGAGTGCGGCCCAGAGCCTTGTGTCAGCGGGAAGACGGGGATCGGGCTCAAGGCCGGGGTGGGTTTCCCGCTTGAGGAATTCCTCAAGGTTGCCTGTGAAATCGGCCGTGCCGACCAATTTACGGGTATCGATGTGAATCCGGACAGGATCCCCGTCCCGGAGTTTCCCGAGCGGACCTCCGGCGAGGGCCTCCGGTGAGGCATGCCCAAGGCACGGACCGGTGGAGACTCCGGAGAAGCGGGCGTCGGTGAGGACCGCGAGGTTTTTCCCAACTGAGGCATATCGCAGGGTGGAGGTTACCTGGTAGGTTTCTGGCATACCGGCCCCGAGGGGGCCGAGGCCGGCGAGAATGAGTACATCGCCCTCCTGGACCCGGTCCTCCCCGGTGGACTTGAGGGCTGCAATGGCTGCTTCCTCCGACACAAAGACGCGGGCGGGACCCTCATGAAGAAAGATCCCGTCCTCGTCGAGTAGCTCCGGGGCGATGGCCGTGCTCTTTACCACGGCGCCCTCGGGAACGAGGTTGCCCTGCACAAAGGTGACTGTGCTGGGGAAGGCTTTTTCAGGTGGGCGGATCACATCATCAGGATCGATTCCATCCAGGGAGGTGAGCTTCTCCCGGAACAGGCGACGACGCTCCGACTGCTCCCACCAGGCAAGGTTCTCGCCGATGGTCCTGCCGGTCACGGTCGGAGCATCAAGTTCCAGGAGGCCATGATCCCGGAGGTGGAGCATGACTTCGGGAACCCCTCCCGCGAGGAACACCTGGACGGTGGCGTAGCCGTGGGGACCATTGGGCAGGGCGTCAACGAGGCGGGGGACCTTCTGGTTGATTCGTTGCCAGTCGTCCACGGTAGGTCGGGGCAGTCCTGCCGCGTGGGCGATGGCTGGAATGTGAAGGATGAGGTTGGTGGACCCTCCAAAGGCGGCATGGAGGACAAGGGCATTGTGGAAGGAGGCTTCGGTAAGGATGGAGGAGAGCGGGACCGCGTCCCGGGTCATCCCCATGAGAGCGAGGGCGGAACGCCGGGCCATGTCCCGCCAGGCTTCTGATCCGCTGGGAGCGAGGGCGGCATGGGGAAGGGTCATTCCCAGAGCCTCGGCCACCACCTGGGTGGTGGCGGCAGTGCCGAGGAACTGACAGCCCCCTCCCGGTGATCCACAGGAACGGCAGGCGGTTTCGGAGGCAGCCTGAAGTTCGATCTCATTATGGGCAAAGCGGGCTCCCACCGACTGCACCTTGGCAAGGTCTTCTCCCTCTTCGGAAAGCAGGGTCACACCGCCAGGAACGAGGATCCCCGGAAGGTGACCATTCCCGGCCATGGCCATCATCATGGCGGGTAACCCCTTGTCGCAGGTCGCCACCCCCATCATGCCCCTCGCGGTAGGCAGGGAGCGGGTGAGGCGGCGCAGGACGATGGCGGCGTCGTTTCGGTAAGCGAGGGAATCGAACATCCCGGTGGTCCCCTGGGAGCGACCGTCACAGGGATCGCTGCAGAAGACTGCGAAGGGAATGGCCCCGGCCGACTGGAAGACCTTGGCGGCCTCCTCCATGAGGAGGGAGACTTCCCAGTGCCCGGTATGCAAACCAAGGGCGACAGGGGTGCCATCGGGATTCCGAATCCCCCCGGAGGTCGAGAGCATCAGGAATTCCGGGCTTCCAAGGGAGGAGGGGTCCCAGCCCATCCCGGCGTCCTGAGTCCAGCCAAAGACGTCACCGCTGGGAGAGGCTTTCAGGAAGGACCCTGTGAAGGGGAGCGCTCCCGTGGGGCCGGAGGCAGTAGTCCGGATGGTGAAAATCTCTGACGAGGGGGAATCAAGGATGGGATCGGGCATGAAAGGGATATTTCAGGATGAGACCGGTTCTATGGGCGCCGTGCACGACTTATGGTAGAAATGTCCATCATCCCGGGGCATTGGGTGGAACTTGGAGAGGATTCCTGCCGGCTCATTCTGCACGAATGGCTCGCTAATGGCGATTTATCTCTGCTGGTCATTTCTGGAGATCATCCGCCATCACTACCGCGTTTTCGAGGGTCCCGATCCCATCGATTGAGATGCGAATGAGATCATTGGGTTGGAGGGTGAAGGGATGATCGGGAACGATACCGGTTCCGGTCATCAGGAGGGCCCCATCGGGAAAATCGTTTTCGCGAAAGAGGAAGCCAGCCAGTTCTTCATAACCACGCTTGAGCTGGGAGAGGGGGGTGGAGCCCCGGAACACTTCCTCGCCCTCCCTCGAAATGCTCAGCACGATCTCATCCTCCGGACCGGGCAGGCTGCCCACGAGGAGACAGGGCCCAAGCGCCGCGGAGCCGGAGTAGACCTTGGCCTGGGGAAGATAGAGAGGGTTTTCGCCCTCGATGGAGCGTGAACTCATGTCGTTGCCAACGGTTGCACCGAAGACGCGGCCCTCCTGGTTGATGGCGAGGGTGAGTTCGGGCTCGGGAACATCCCAGCTGGAGTCAGAGCGAATGCCGACCGTCTGGCCCGGGGAGCGCACCCGGCGGGCGGTAGCCTTGAAGAAGAGCTCGGGGCGTTCGGCATCGTAAACGAGATCGTAGAAACGGTCCCCGCCCGCTTCCTCACTCTCCTCCATGCGGGCGGTTCGGCTTCGGTAGTAGGTGACGCCGGCAGCCCACAGCTCCTGGGATTCGATGGGAGCGAGAAGGATGGGGGGCTTGTCTCCGCGAGGAGTTCCTTTTTCCCAGGCCTGCTCCAGGAAAGCCACGGGGTCGGAGGCGCGGAAGAGCTCATTGATGGAGAGCTCAACATCGCGCTGGGCGTCATCGTGCTCGAGATGAATGCCGGAAGGGGTCCGGTAGAGGCGGAACATGGGGGGATTGTCCTGTCCCTCGTCCCGAGATTCAAGTTCCGCGTGAGGCTGGGCCAGGGGGGCATCACGTGGGCAGCGGACTCCCGCTTATCAGGCTTTTTTCTCCTGCCGCCATTTCCGTGTTACGAAAAAGACGAGGACCGCTGCGATTGCCAGCGCCAGCGCCCACCTGGTCCTTGAGGGCTCCCTGATTTCCGGCATCTCGACGGCAGCCGGGAGGGGTCCACGTTGGCAGAGGACGAAGCACCCGTAGCGTAGGATCGCTTCCTCCATTGCGGCATCATCGGAAGGATCGATCCCAGACAGGTTCCGACGCTGGGTTTCCCACAGGGACTGGCCGATCTGGTCGGTAGCGAGGGAAAGCTGATACATGTGTTTCATGAATGCCGGAGTGCTGTCATCCGAGACAGGCCAGAGACTGAGGAGGATGGCGGCACTTCCAGCGAGGGTGAATCCCCGGCGAAGTCCAAGGACGCCATCACCCCGGACGGATTCGCCCATCCCGGAGTCGCAGGAGGAGAGAGTGACCAGCCTGGTATTCTGGAGCGGCAGGTTCTGGACTTCGTTCGAGAAGAGGACCCCGTCCCGGTCAAAGGGGACACGATCTCCCCTGGCCCGGGCGGCATGGGCCTTCTTGGCCTCAGTCAGCACGAGGCCGCTGCGATAGAAGTGGTCTGGTGCCTGGTTGAAGTCCTGCAACTCGGCAGAGGCGGCCTGATCCGCGGGCGGTAGAAGAAAGGCATGGGTGGCGAGGTGGAGGACAACGGGGCTATCGGAGAGTCGACGGAGCTCCTGCTCGCTTGAGTTCATGGAGAAGCTCCCCTCCCGGTGACGCGGCATGATTTTCCTGAGGAGCTTCAATTCCTGGCGAACCCCGGGGATGTCGGCAAGTCCTTCGATGGTGTCCATCACGACCCTGCTGAGGACATCAGTGCTTTCTTTCTCGGCATCAGAGACGCCCTCATGGGTCTCGAACTCGGGGACCGCAACGAGGGACCAGGGCCCTCCCCGCAGGGAGGGTAGATCTTGCTCAACGAGGAGATCCCGGGCGCTGGCATAATAGACAAGCTGGCGGTATTTTTCGGAGAGGAAACGGTTTTTCTCGTCGAGGAGGACGGCGAAGGAGACGAAGTTGAGCCTGGCATCCGGGGACACACCCACTGTTTCCGTTTCCTTGGGCATCCGGGCGGCGACCGGGGCCCAGAACAGGTCGTAGAGGCGGCGGAGGGCGGCATTCATGCGGAGGGCCGGCGGAGAGGTGGTTTTCCCGGTACTGAGGAGGTAGCTGCGGTAGTTAAGGCGGCTCTTCATGACACTGAGCCATGTGGTCAGTTCCCGGTCGGTTCCAAGGGGAATCCAGTGGGGTTCTCCCTCGGGGAGAATCAGCAGTGCCCCGTAGGAGAGGTTGTCTGGTCCCGGGTTATTGAGGTCGGAGTAGCGGACATACTCGACGAAGGCGGAACGTGGGGGCAGGGACTCCTGGACCTCCTGCCAGGTCGTCGCTACGGCGGTTGGGGTGGCCCCGGAGCTGTGAAAGCGGGCCTCAAGGGCGGAGAGCTCCCCGTTCACGGTAGAAATTCTGTCCTGATCTTCGTTACTGAAGAGGAGGTCATCAAGTTCGCGCTGCTTCTGTTCACGCTCCCTGCGGAGTTGGGCAAGTTCCGGATCCCGGGCGGAGTTCTGCTGCTCGGAAAGGAGGCTGTCGATCACGCGAGCCTTGGTCCGGAGAATGGTCTCTGCAATGAAGGACGGGTCAGTCCCGAGGGAACAGGGAAGGTTGAGCAGCTGGTTTTCCCGGAGCCAGTTCAGACGGGCACGTTCAGTGCCGAAGGCGATGATGTCATCGAAGAGCTGGAGAGCCTGGGAGGTGAATTCCCTGGTTTCTGTGGCGACTTTCTCCCGGGAGGTGTTCGAGAGGAGAAGCGTCTCAAGGTAGTCGTTAGTGACCTCGATATAAGCTTGGTGGCGGGTTCCCACGGAAGTCCGGTAGAGCTCCATCGATCTTTGATAGGATGCGAGGGCCTCCTTGTAGTTGCCCAGGTGCCGGTTCGAGGATGCCAGGTTGGTATGGTAGGGAGCAAGGAAGCGAGGGGTGCTTCCCAGTTGTTCGCCGGCGAGATCGAGAGATTCCCTGAACAGGGTTCGGGCTTTTTCATTGTTCCCGCTGGCCAGTTCGAGTTGGCCGAAATTGGAGAGATGAGAGGCGAACTGAAGGGTATTGTACGGGGATTTTTCCAGTTCCCATAGCTCCCTTGCGAAGCCGGTGGATTCCTGGAGATAGCGGCGGGCATCATCCTGTGACCCGGGTCCAAGTCTCAGGAGGGCCAGTCCGATGTTCTGGGTGAGATTGATGATTACCGGGTGGGTCCGGATCTTTCCGGTGGAAAGAGCATATGACTTTGCGTCTTCCCAGTGCTGGGCGGCCTTGGCGTAGCTCCGCATTGCATAGAAGTATCTGCCGAGGCAGTCGTGCTGGAATTCAAGAGCGTCGTAATTCGTCTCTTCAGTTCTGAGTGCTTCTGACTTGGCAAACGCCTCGCGAAAGAGCTGCCCCGCCTCCTGGTAGCGGCCAGTAGTGAGGTAGAGAAGTCCCAGGGTATTCTGACTGATCGAGAGCCCTGGCTCCCGGGTGGCGGGTTCGATTTTCTTACGTTGCTCGATGGCCTGCAGATATGTCTTTTCAGCTTTATCGTAGAGGCCGGCCTTGGCCTCGACTCCGCCGGACATCTGGAGGAAGTTGGCCAGGTCATCGGGCAGGAATTCGGTGGTTTCGATCAATTCATGCGCCTGCCGGTAGTAGTCGAGGGCCTCGTCAAACTTCTGGAGTCCTTCTTTTGCGATTCCGCGGAACCACAGGTTGTTAAACAGACCCCGCCTGTTCTGATCAGTATTCTCCCTGGCAATTTCCTCCCGCCACAGGAGCTCCAACTCTTCCAAGATGGTCAGGGCCTCCTCGTAGCGGCCCTCGTGGAGGAGCGCAACGGGGTCAGGGGGAACTTCGGACCCGGCCTCGGGAGACTCTTCCGCCCACGTGTCCTGAAGAACAAGGGCGGAGACCAGGAGAAGAATGGTCCGGTGAAGGATGATGAGGATGTCCCGCATGCAGGGTCAGGGTCCTAGGGAGAAGGAGGGGTTATCCGGATGCGGTAGAGATAGAAATCGACGGCGTCCTCCGGAAGGTCGACTGCAAACCGCATGATGGCGGTATCGGGTCCGAGGCCGGACGGGACGGCAGCATGATCTGATTCCAATTGGTCCATGTTCGGCCACGTCTCCCAGATCCCGGCTTCGGGATCATTGGTNCGNTCGATGACCAGCTCGGATCCATCACGCAGCAGGAGGGAGTTTACGGCNCCGTCNTTTTGCAGGTCCGAGAGCTTTTGCTGGTCGATCAGGTAGCAGGTCAGGGGGAAGTCGAAGACCAGGGCGCTCTGCTCGTGCACCCGGTAACAGCCCAGAATCGAGTTNCGGTAGCCGCTGCCCGATCCGGTATCGAAAGGGGGCTGGCCGGGTGTNCCCNNGCTGGGATCGGATCCGAGGAAGAAATATTCCTCCTTGTCCGTCCATCCATCACCATCAGAGTCGATGTCATTTCCTGTTAAATTATCCACGCCGTCGGCATCGAGGGGAGTTAGGTAGCTGTACCACTCGGCCCAGTCTTCGTAGGACATGTGATTGAGCAGATCTGCGGAGCCAGGGTCGGTGGGATTAGGAACATAGACCATTGGCTCTCCGTCCGGGCTAGCAGGCATTCCCTGAAATCCGGCGGTCCCTGAGTTCTTCATTGCTTCCTCGGTAGCCGCTGCCATGAGGAAAGGGTTGGCGCTCCGGTAGATGAGGGCTGCCCCGGCGGCGAGGGCGGTGGAAGCGCTTGTTCCGGACATATCGGAGGTAGAGCCATCGGCATTGATGGTCTCGACCGCATCTCCCGGGGCCCACATTTCAGGACCGGTCCGGGTGTCGTTGACCTGGGCTCCCTTGGAATTGATGGCGCCCACGCAGATGACTCCCTCGATCTCTGCGCCGAGGAAGGAAGGAGTGAAATTCGAGGCATCTTTATCATCATTTCCCGCAGAGACCAGGACCGTGGCGTTGTAGGTGTCGACAGATGTTTCGATTGCGCTTANCAGGGTNGGGTAGGTGNTGCCCGGGTCGGTCGTGCTGCTCGCGATGCAGAAGACGGCCTGTTTGTCGGGATGGTTCAAGCCTTTGTGGAGGTTGGCCTGGTTGATAGCGCTGATAAGGTCGGAGACGGTGGTGGGAACAAGCGGATCGGGGTAGATGTTATAGTTCACTACNGTGATGGGTGTTCCCCGGGAGACGCTNGCAATCATGCTGAGCATCTCGGTACCGTGGTTGAGATCCGGAGTGGTGTATGCGGCCCCACCTCCACCGACTGGGGGGTCGCCTTGCTCGTCCACTGGACCAATAATGGAAGACCATCCCCAGTCAGCGACGGTGGCCAGGTTAACCCCGGTATCGATGAGATACAGGACGATTTCACAGTCGGTGTCGGAGTAGTAATAATTATCGTCAGGGCTATCAAAATCCCCATCGGGACCGTTGAGATACTGCATNGCCCAGTCCGCCCCACCGACCGACCCATTCCGGGTCAGCTCACGATCGATTTGAATCCTGTCCACCGGGATGTTCTGGGGAAGCAGGGCGAATTGCTCGGTGGTGAGATGGGTCGCCACGAGGTGAATCCGGCGCTGCGGGTTGTTGGGGGATGGCTCGTCGATTACGCGATAGGATTCTCCCTCAAATTCATCGATCACGCTTGTCAGGGCTTCAAGTTCCTCGGTTGTTTCGACCGTGATCAGGTAGCGCTGCTGGTCCGCGGGGGGTTCGAGGATGGCGAGGAAGGCCTTGTTGACCTGGGCAGGTTCGACCCGGCTAGTCCCAAAGAATTCCACGGTAGTCCCCTGGACTTCTCCAACGAGGAACTGGAGGTTGCGGCCGGCAGCCGCAACGTCGAGGCCCTCCGAACGGGCGTTACCNTCGGAATCGATGAAGCGCATGGGAACTGCACGGGCATCGGTCACGATGACCGCAGAATCCTCGACCCCGGCATGGTNTTTTTGCCTGAAACGGAACGACCCCGAGAAACTGACTGCAACGTAGGTGTTGCCCGCGTAGTCGATGTCGAGATTATGGGGTTCCATGACTCCCTGGGGCTCGTTGGAGTTTCCGAGGAGGCGGTCGTTGATGAGCTTGCCCTCTTCGGGCTCAAGAAAGAGAAGGTGGGCGTGCCGTGCCGCCTGGGTTGGATTGTCCTTCACCGGGGTCTCGGCGACGGTGAGCCCGAGGCCATCGGAGGAAACGGCCGACCGGAGGTTTCCCCGGGAATCCACCGCGAGTCCGCCCGGNCGTTCACTGCCTCCCAGGGAGCTGATCCGGGTATTCCAGCGGGTCTCCCCGGAGGCCTTGTTCAGCTGGACGACGAATACGTCGAGGTCATTGTTGCCCTGCGTGCCGAGGACTCCCTGCACNTAGACGAAGGGTTGGTCCTCGCCGATTCCNACTGCAATGTCATGAGGGTANAGGGTGCCCGGGGGCTCCTCGATATTCCAGAGCTCCTGCAAGCTTGCGCTGTAGCTCCGGGCNAGGCTGCCGGGACCAGTCACGAAAATAGTTCCCGCACCGTCGACGGCCACGCTGCGCACTACCATTTCGGGCGCGATCTGGGCGCGGACCCAGGTGCCCCGNGCAATATCCGCCAGAGCGATGAAGCTGGTGAGGCCGTTGCCATTGAGGACCACGGGGTTTTGTCCCTCACGCTNGAACTGGGCAAGGTTCTCGAAGGTGCCTCCCACCACCAGCAGCCCATCCGGTCCCATGGCGATGTCATCGATGACAGCATCGCCTCCCTCGCAGTCGACGGTGAGCAACCAGTCGGTCTCCCAGGTTTCTGTTTCCGGGTCGTTTGTCAGGGCGGCGAGGATGCCATCCTCACGGTTTTTACTCGTCACCCCGGGCACGGTGGTGCCGATCTGGAACTGGTCACTGTAGAATCCGCCCGTGAAGACGCGTGCGGGATTCGCCTCATCCCGCGCCGGGATGGCATCCACGGTCCGGAAGGTGGCGGATCCATTGGCGAGGCTCCTGATCGCCGTCTGATAGCGAACGATCCTGCCATGCACGGTCGCCGAGAGGGCCACGATGAGGATCGTGGCCACCAGGAAGGAGCGGCGGGAGGCGGCAATCATTTGTTGTTGTAATGCTCCAACCGGAACCGGTCCGGGTCGATTTTCAGAAAAATTGGAATGAGAGGAATCAAGGGTCGGGGAGAGCCTCGGGGAATCTCCTTGGCGCCTCAAGGGAAAGGATAGCCCTGCGGGGGAAGAGATTTCAAGCTGGAGAGGCATTCGTTGTTGCGGGGAATCCCATGGGAGGGCCTGTGGAAATAGGACGTTTGCGGCAGGATTTGGATCTGAGGTAGGCTGAAAGGTCTTTCCAAGGGGGAGGGGGAGCCGCAGGATTCCTGCGCTAGTCGATAAGAATGAGCAGAATTGTCACAGTCGTATCTGCATTTTTTCCCTGCGTCATCCTAATGTCTCCGCTCTTCGCCCAGAACGAGAGCGAACTGGCTCCCCGGGGCTTGGAAGGAGAGACGGAGGGGCGCCTGCCCTTCGGAAAGCGTGAGCCGGTGGTTCGGGCGGAGGTTGATGATTCGGTGGTTCTCCTTCCCAACCTTGCGAGGATCAAGCTGACTGGTTCCGGAAACGGGGCCGGGGTGGAGAAGGAATTTCCTCCGAAGGGGCGGATCGAGGCCGTGGGACTCAGCGTGGATCACGGGGGTCTGGCCGAGGCCCTGCGACCCTTCCTGGGAACACCCCTGACCGAGAATGGCCTCGACCATCTGATCGAAGAGGTTCTTCGTTATTATGAGAGCCAGGATCGCCCGGTGACTGATGTCTACGCGCCGGACCAGGACCTTGCCGGGAACACGGTTGAACTCATGATCATCGATGGCCTGGTGGGTTCGGTGGGGATGGAAGTGGGCGGAATTTTCAATGATGAGCTGCTGGCGGGTGCAGTCCGGTTGGAGCGGGGAGAGGTTCTTCTTACCAGTGAGTTGCAGCGCCATCTTGACTGGTTCAGTCGTAACCCCTTTCGTCCAGCTGGTCTTTATGCCGCCCCGGGTCCGGGTCCGGGAGAGGCGGACCTCGTCTTCGCCTTTCGCGAGAGGCGCCCCTGGCGGGTCTATGCCGGCTACGAGAACAGTGGAGCCGAGGCGGCCGGGGAGAACCGTTTTCTGGCGGGATTCAACTGGGGGAATGCCCTTGGGATGGACCAGTTGCTCAGTTACCAGTTAACCACCGGCGATTCGTTCGGGGATCTCAGTGCGCACTCTCTCAGCTGGGAAATCCCCCTGCATGCGCGGCACCACTTCCTGCGCCTGACCGGGAGCTGGGCCGAGATTTCGACTCAGGGGTTTCTGCAGGGGGTATCGATAGACTCGGACGGGACCAGCTGGCAGCTGGGAGCGTTCTACGGGGTCCAGTTGAANCGNTGGAACGATTTCCGGCAGGAGCTTACGGCAGGAGTGGAGGTCAAGTCCTCCGATAATTTCCTGGTTTATGGTGGAGGGATCGAGGGAATCCTCGGGGCGGGGGTGCAGGTAACCCAGTTCCGGGCCAATTACCGGGCCAGTCGTCGGTTTGCGAGCCACGGCAGACTTGAGCTGAATGCCTCAGTGGTGGGTAGTCCGGGGNACTTGGGCGGCAGGAATTCGACGGANGATTTCCAGGCGTTCCGTCCCGGTGCGGAAGCGAGCTATCTATACGGACGAGCCCGGGCGACCTGGACCNGGCGCCTNCCCGGTTCGTGGACCCTNAGGGCGAGGGGACAATGCCAGCTGGGGAGCGGGGCGCTTCTACCCACCGAGCAGCTTGCGATGGGTGGGCATGCCACGGTGCGNGGATTCGCAGAGCGGGAATTCCTGGCCGACCGGGGGTATCTCCTTTCCGCCGAGGTCCGGGCCCCGGCGATCAGCCTGCCGACAGGCGATAAGTTNCCGGCCCAGGTCCAGTTTCTCGGGTTTCTNGACCATGGNGGAGGCTGGANGGACGAGACCACCGAGGNCCGCGAGACGCTCACCAGCNTNGGAGCAGGCCTGCGGGCGCAGGTNGGTCGNCATCTCAACCTGAGGGCAGATTTCGGGGTGCCTCTGGAGGGTGGCGACGGGGCGCAGGCTCACGTGGGGCTGACAGCTTCCTTCTAGGACGCAGGGTCCTGATTATTCCCGTTGTCAACAGGCCCNTGGATCAGTAGGGTCCGCCTCCCGCTCGCAATTACGATTGCACATCAGGACAGGTGCCGGAGTGGTCGAACGGGCACGCCTGGAAAGCGTGTGTACCGGAAACGGTACCGTGGGTTCGAATCCCACCCTGTCCGCCAGATGGCTAACTAATCATGGTGTGCGAAGAAGGGTAAGCGCCTCAGTTGCTTGAATCGTGTCCGGCTGTGGGAGGGTTATCGCGATCCAACTGCCCGGAAGCGATCTCCAACGCATCCCCGTATGCCTCCAAGGCTGCCTCCCTGGACGGGAATTCAACAAGCTTGGTCCACGCATCCTCTGCGAAGGAGCGGGTGTTCTTGATGATGCGCTCGCAATGCTCGCGTGATCTGTTGCCACCGAACACGCGAACGTCATCTGCCGAGCCAGTGAGGATAACAAAGAAGGGAGAAGTCTCCGAGCGTTCGGGCAAGGATGGAAGACGTTTCAAGTCCGAGGGATCTACGAGGGGAAATTTTCCGGTATATTCGGCGAAGAAGGGTTTTGGGAGTTTTCCGAGTTCCTGGATCTGGCGGATCGGGTTTTTGATGGTATTGGTAATAGTGTTGGCAAGTTCCCCATTGGGATCGTCTCTGAAGCGATCCGGGAGGCAGCAGAATCCCGTTGGCGCCAGACGCATGTAAACCCGAATCCGCAACCGCTGGTAGCTGGCCAACTCCTTATTGTATCGCCAGGGCTTTGTGACAGCGAAGACGATTCCGTCGCGTTCTACGGGATCAGGCCACCGTTGTTTGAATAGTTCGACCCGAAGTTCGATGAGGTCGTCGGTGAGAGCCTCAAGACTGGAGGCTGCTCCGGAATACATGCGGAAATACTTATCGACGCCATGAATGTGCCGGTGGTTCAGCTCGTCGAGGTTGATAGTGGGGTGAGATGGTGACGTGGACATGCTTCAGGCAGCGTGGGGTTGTGGAACGAGACGGGCGAAGAGGCGGTCGCTGCTTGTCCGGGCCTGCTCAAGGTCGCGGGTTTCGAGGGAGAAGCGGAGGCGCTTTGAGAACGGTCCATGGTGGACCGTGAGCTGGCACCACCAGATTCCGTTGTTGTTGAAGAGGTGGTGGTTGGGATGGGCCGTCCGCGGCTTGCTAACGAGACGGACGGTTGGGCGGATGGTGACGGTATTGCTCATGATACAGGTTCCAGTTTGATGGAGATGCATCGGAGCCGCAGCCAAGCTGAACGGAAGCCGCCGAAGCGACCGAGGAGAAATTCGTTCAGCCCTTTCGAGCCGCGCATCGTGCCANNTGGCACAGGCACCTTGGCGTCTCCACGCCAGGTNGNCGGGNCNCTTCACCTTGCGGATCGGGGACCACTCTTAATGCTGGGATAAGTATACAGCCAGCGGGAGGAGGCACAANAGGGCAGAGTGACATAGCCCCGGGGGTCAGCGGCTGCTCCGGCGGGGAGTGCTCAGAGTTCGACCTGCTCCCCCTGCCGGGCGACGTGGTGGCCGGCCTTTTTGATGGCCCGGGTTGCCTCGCTCTCCGGGTCGAGGGCGGGNTTGGTGTGGTTGAGATGGAGGAAGCGCACCTTGTTGCGCCCGGTGGCGTCGAGGCCGGAAAACCGTTCCATGCTCTCGGCAATGAAGGGGTGGGGGATCCTGGACATGTCGCGGCCGGGGAGTTCCCCGTCCGCGAAGAAGGTGCCATCGAGGTAGGCCACGTCGACGGTCTGGAGNACTTCCTCGATCCTGGTTTCCCAGCGGGTCCACTTGTCTATGTCCGGGAGGTAGAGGATGGAGCGCGAGGGGCCGGTCACGCGGAAGCCCACCGTTTCGGAATACTCATCCCGGTGGGGAACAAGGAGGGGGGTGAGACTGAGACGCTCGTTGAGTTTGACAGTCTTTCCGGCGGTGAGATCCCGGAGGGTGATGTTGCCGAGTTCGACCAGCTGGTCCCAGGGCCCGTTGGTCTCGAGAAACTTCCGCATGCGGGGCATGGTGTGAACGGGGATTCCCCGGGCACCGATGACTTCGCGCCCGAGGTAGAGGAGCCCGGTGTAATGACCGATGTGGGCGTGGGTGGGGAAGATGCCGTCGATCCCGGGGAGGGTTTCCGGTGGCGCGAGTTGGTTCAGGGCACGTCGTTGCTCGGGAAAGTCCGGGGAGCAATCGAGAAACCAGCGCTCCCCGGATTTTGGATCGACAATGGCAACAGTGACCGCGTGGCGGCGTTGTTCCGGGTCGGCCCATGCCCGGGCACAGCATTCCTTGCGGCATCCAGCCTGGGGGAAGCCGGCGTCCTGGGCGATTCCGAGGACGACGAGAAAGGGGGCGTCTGCGGGAGGGGTGTCTTTCTCATTCACGGCCCCGGAACGAAACATCGGAAGGAGGGAGGCTGCCAAGAAGAGAATGGAGAGCAGGACAGGGAGGTGCAGTTGAGCCCGGCACATGCCCTGATCCTACCGGGTGCGGGTGGTTCGAAAAGAGAGAAGGGGTATTGCTCCCGGTAATTATCCGCAGCCTAGAGGCTCTCCACCACGATGTTCTGTGAGACCCTTGTCCCGGTTTCGGAGTCGGTGAGGGTGATCTCATGACGACCGGGGACNAGGAGGGCCGAGGTTCCCTCGATTTCCAGGGTGGGGCAGGACCAGAGGGCGCCCTGGGGGAGGTTGCTGAGGAGTTCGAGGTAACGGCCACCGCTTGGAAGCTCTGGATCGAGGAGATAGGTGGCGGTGTCCATGGGTGAAATGATGCGTGGTGAGAGATCGAGTGGCCGCTCCGGGGTCAATGCGAAATCATCCCGGCGGTGGTTGTCAGCACTGGCAAACCACTCGAGGTAAGTCTGGTTGATGAGAGCCCGTCCCAGGTGGTCGTAATCATTTCGATCCACGGGATCGGGAAGGTTCCGGACCGGGGCAAGTTCCCGGGTGTTGAAGGGTTGGCCGGGAGGAGGGGGGGAAGGGAAGTGGTGGCCAGTGCGGCTATCGATTGTGATCTCGGTCAGTCCTTCCGGGCGGGTGAGCCATCGTGGTTCGTGTTTTTCATGGAGGGCGAGCATGGTGCGATTGAAGATGGGTCCGGCTCCGTTGGATCCTGAGACCCCGCGCATGGGTGTATTGTCAAAGTTGCCCACCCAGACTCCGACGGTGAGGTCCCGGGTGAAGCCCACGCACCAGTTGTCGCGGAAGTCGGATGAGGTGCCTGTCTTGACGGCGGCTTGAAAGGGCAGGCGGAGTGAGGATCGAGGGCCAAAGGCGGAGGAACGGGCCGCATTGTCGCTGAGAATGTCCGCGATAAGGTAGGAAGCGCGGGGATCTGCGATCCGGGTAGAAGGGGGCTGGCCCGGAGGGCTGGTNTGGTTGAAGGTCAGGGATGCCGGCTTGAAGATGCCGAGGCGGGCAAGGGTGGCGTAGGCGTTGGTCAGTTCCAGGAGGGAGACCTCTGCATTCCCGATGGTAAGACCAAGACCATATTCTCCGGCCGGCCTGTCAAGAGTGNGGATGCCGGCCCTGACAAGGAGCTCACGGAGAGGGGCTGGTCCTCCGAGGTCGTTGAGGGTCCGCATGGCGGAGACGTTGAGAGAATTGGCGAGGGCATATCTGATCGTGACAGGTCCGTAGTGTTTACGGTCATAGTTGACCGGCAGGTCCAGTCCTTCTTCGGTGCGGTAGGGAGTGGGGATATCGGCGATGATACTTCCGGGCGANAGGCCGCGCCTCTGGAATGCNAGGAGGTAGGTGAAGGGTTTCAGGGTNGAGCCCGCGGAACGGGGAGCGCGCGAGCCGTCGATCTGTCCTCCCCTCGGGTTGTTGAAGTCNCCGGAGCCGATGAGGGAGAGAATTTCCCCGGAGCTGTTGTCGATAACGACCACGGCGGCCTGGTGTCCGTTGAATTTCTTCAGCCGTGTGAGTTCNTCCTTTACGATTCCAGTCACCTTTTCCTGCAGGCCGGCATCAAGGGTCGTCCGGATGGACTGATGCTGGTTACGCAGGGAAGAGGTTACGTGTGGGGCGATTTCCCCGGAAGTGGTNCGTTGGATGTTGAGGGGTTCCTGCAAGGCCGCTGCGATCTGCCGGGGGTCGTAGTCCCGCTCCTNCGCCAGGCGGGTCAGGATCCAGTTGCGACGGTGGAGGGCGGATTGTTCATTACGNATGGGATTGTGCAGGCTTGGAGACTGGGGNAGGCCAGCAAGGAGGGCGCATTCGGCCAGGGAGAGGTCCCCGAGAGGCTTGCCAAAGTAGAACCGGGCAGCTTCCCGGCATCCCTGCCGATGGTTGCCGTAATCAAGCCGGTTGAAGTAAGCGGTGAGGATCTCCTGCTTGGACCAGCGATACTCAAGATGGCGGGCGGCGAGGCTTTCACGGATCTTGGTGAGAATATTGCGCTTCGCCGGTGCGGAACTGATTTTTATCAGTTGCTGGGTGATCGTGGAGGCCCCGGAAACAATCCTGCGGTTGCGAAGGAGGTCGCGGGTGGCCCTGGCGGTGGCCANGTAGTCCATNCCANCGTGCCTGAAGAAGCGCTTGTCCTCCGCAACNAGGGTGGCATCGAGAAGAGCAGGGGGTATTTCCCCCAGGGAGACCGGTTGATGGCGGAAGAAGTCTGCGCGGGGGATATCATCGAGCAGCACTCCGTGGCGGTCCAGGATCCGGGGAGAATGCCGGGGCCCTGATTCGAGGGAGGCAGGAAGGTTGAATCCGAGGGGGAGAACGCCCCAGACAACCGCTCCGAGGGAGGCGAAGAGCAGGCATTTGCGTCCCAGCCCGGGGCGACTGGGTCCTTTCTGTTCCAGCCACCGGATCAGGGCGAGGACAGAAATCCTGCGGCAGGACCATGGAAGAAAGACCATCATGGGAGAGATTNCTCCGGTATCAGCGGGCGGCGGCCTTGAGTGGGTTGGGAGTGGTGAACTGACGGCTTGCGGAGAGGGCGAAGAATTCCGGCTCATACATGGCTTCCACCTTCGCGGGTGGAGCAACCGCNGACCCTGCAGACGTCACGCGGGCGTGATAGGACAGCGTGTAGCTCCCCGAACGGGGCAGGTGGTTGATAAAGAAAACTGCGCGGTCATCACGAATCTCCTGATGTGAGATCCGCCAGTTGCCTTCCTTTCGCAGGCGCCCGGCCTGNCTTGCAAACTCGGTATTGACGGCCTCGAATATGGAAGGGAGGGGATCGTCGATGGCAAGATATCTTGTGCCGTCCCGCGGCATGGTAACCTGCAGGTCCACCCGGATGAGATCTCCCACCGCAGGTTGATCNAGTCGTTCGGTTTTCCCATCTGGGAGCACGCGATGGTATTGGCGCAGGATCTGCAAGCCATTGCTGGAGACTGCTTGCTGAGGCGCCAGTTCGGGCTTGGAGGCAAGCTTCACCCGGGCAAATCCCTGCGTGGAGGTAGCAGCATTGGCCTTCAGCCCCTTGTGGAGCGGGATCCGGATGAACGCGGAGGGGGACTGATCGTTCAGGACGAATTGCTGGCGTCCTTCATCAGTTTCCAGGGTGATGGTCGGGGGAGCATTCCCGGATTCGACAAGGCGGGCATACTCCCCNAGGGCGAATACGGTCCAGGCATTTCCCCAGGTGGTGCCCCAGTGTCCCGAGCGGCGCCCGCGGGATTCCAGAATCCGGGAAATGGCCTCATCGCATTCGGGAGACTCCGGGTTGCTGTTGACGAGGGCGAGGAGCCTGCAGGCCTCGACAGGGTGGAAGCTCATGAAATGTCCGCTGGGGGCTCTTTGCTCCGTCTGCAGGGTGAGGATTTCCCGGGCCTGTGTGGTTGCGTTTTCTACCCCTGATTTCGCGACCGCGAGGGAAAGGAAGCTCAGGGCATTGGGAGTGAGCCGTTGTTGTATTTCCAGGAGCTTGTTATGATAAGAAACCTGAGGGTCCCCGGTAAGAGCCAGGGTGTAGCAACTCCGGCAGGCAGTTTCGATATCCCACCAGTCTCCAGACTGAATCACTCCACGTAATTTCCCGGCAAGGTAGGTGCGCAGTCCCTGCAGGGAACTTTCCGGGACGCTGGCACCGGCTTCCCTGCAGAGCACAAGGGCCATCCCTCCGTAGGCAGATCCCCATACCTCAGAGGTGCTTCCTCCTGGCCAGTAGGCCAGGCCGCCATCGTCACACTGCATGGAGAGGAGTCGATCGGCACCGGCCTGAATGCTGTCGCGGATTTCCCTCACGGTCTTTTTCTGGAAGGCAGGGGCGACCTCACGAAGGTTCAGGGCGGCGATCCAGGGGATGGTGCTGGAGGTCGTCTGCTCCACGCAGCCGTAGGGGTAGCCCAGCAGGAAATCCAGTGCTCCGCCGGCCTCCAGGAGGAGAGAGCGCCCGAATTCCAGTTCGATTTCACCACGGCCCTCGAGCAGTTTCCTGGAGAGACCTTCCAGCATATCCTGCCGGGCGCTCGGGTTCTCGAACTTGATGAACCGGGTTTCCCTCAGCAGGGGCATGGGATACTCGACCGCGAAGTTGCTGACCACGGAATCGGAGAGTTCCCGGCGAAGCTTTTCATCGATGGCCACCCCCTCGAGGGATCGAGGGATGGCGGTCCACTGCCAGTCCGTCTGACCGGTTTCGCCAAAGGCGAGGTCAAAGGTGACGGTAGCGTTGCTGTCGGCGGGAATGGTGATTGATTTCGTCTCCTTCTTTTCGTCGTGCTCGACGAATTTCGTAATACTGCCGGTCTTGAGGGAAATGTCCCAGGTGCCCGTGTAGGAGGTTGCATTCTGAACGAGGACCTTGGGTTGCAGGCGATCGCCCTGGTGGGCAAAGCGCGGGGTGGAGGGTTCCAGCATGAGAGGTTTCTTCACGGTGAATCCGGAAACTTCCCGCCCGAAGCGTGTCGCCCCATGATGAGCCACGGCAATGACCCGGTAACGGGTCAGGGTATCCGGGGACGTGAACTCTATCCTGAATCGACCATCTGCCTTGGTTACGAGGGCGGGCATCCAGACGGCACAGGGATTGAAGTCCTTCCGCACGTCCGGACCCTCAAGGTTGCCGAGGAAATCTTCGCCACCTCCTCCAATGAAGAAGCCCTTGTTGAAGGTATGGCGTTGGGCGGGATTCTCGGAGATGATATTCCCGAGGGAAGTGCCTGCCTCGGTGCGGAGACTGCGGGCTGCGTAGAACAGACCGACGGGATCAGGGTTGGCGTAACCTGCTACCGCAAGGGTGCCTTCGTCTTCAGCATAAATGGTGACCTCGGCCCCACTGGCGGGGTTGCCCGCATGGTCACGGACAAGGCCCTCGATGGTGACTTCCTCGCCCGGGCGATGGTAGTCCCCCGGGATCTTGAGCTCGACCTCCAGGCGTTCCTTCACGACCTCGACTGCCAGTTCGCAGTAACCAAGGCGAAGGATGGGCTCCTTGTGCTTGCGCAGGTTGTCCTGCGATCCCTTGATGACGAGGACGGAGACGAAGGTGTTGGGAGCGTCTTCGTCGGTAAGGGGTATTTCCACCACCGGGTTTTCGGCGGTGAGCTTTTTCAGCATGTGGCGATGAACTCCTTCGCGTTCAAGGGTCACGAGGGCAGTTCCCTCGATGGGAGACTGCACGAGGATGCGGGCAGTTTCTCCCGGGCGGTAGCGTTTCTTCTCGGGAACGAGCTTGATGAGCATTCCGTTTTCGTAGGCCCAGGGATATTCCTTGGAGCCGTAGACCCGCTGGGTGATGGAGGTCCGGATAGAGCGTCCNTGGGAATCGCTGCCAGAGAGGGTAAGGATATAGCGTCCCGCATGCTCAGGGTTGAAGGGTAGAACGGATCCTCCGCCAGCGGCCTCCCCGGGGTTGATCTGGAAGGGTTGATTCTCGAGGACGGTTTCAATCTTCCTCTCGTTGCGTATGGCGATTGTCCCGTTCGCGGTCCTGGTCTTGATCTGTTCGTGTATTTCACGTTCGATTCGCAGGTTGAGGTTAACCGGGTCTCCGGTGAGCAGCTTGCCGTCGGAGCCCACCGCCACGGCGCGCAGTTTGATCCCGTCCCCGACCCGGACGAGTTTGTCGAGGCGGGAGATTCCCACGTAATAATCGGAGCTGTGGACGGTGGTAGCCGCCTCGGCGGAGAGGGTCTGGTTTCGCTGGTCGCGGATTTCACTTGTTACATTCACCGTGCGGGGGGAGGGGAAATCTATTTCCTCGAGGTCGAAGGTGATGTTTGCGTGGCCATCCTGGTCCAGGGTTGAGGTTCCTTCCCGGGTGCCGAAGGAGCGGCGATAGGAATCTCCACCGTAGCCAAAGTAGTGAGACCAGTAATAGGCGTCGTAGGAGCGGTGGTCGCAGAACAGATAGTCGCGGAAGTTGGGGGGATAAAATCCAGCTTCCCGGCTGCGATAGAACCATTCCACGTCGGCCCCGGATACTGGTTGTCCCTGAAAATAGTTGGCCTTGAGCGACAGCTTCACGGCGTCATGGCTCCCGGAGTCGACGAATCCGGCCTCCGTTTCAAAGGCATTGCGCCGGAACTCCTGGACCGCGATACCATGGGTGAACCGGGCGTTGTTGAGGTGTGCCTCCCGGATGTACCAGCTCTCCATCGCCTCGGCCGCGGCGACCTCGTCGGGCCACAGCAGCTCAATGCTGAAATATCCCACCGTTTGGGGAGGAAGGGTGAAGCTGTAATTGAAACTTCCCTTGTCAGAAAGCGTGATTTCCCGTTCCTCAAGAATGCGGTCGGAAGAATCACGGATCAGGAGTTGGGCTTCCCTGCTGGTGTCGAAAATGCTCCGGTTCTCCTCGATCCGGCGGACGATCCCCTTGAGGTGAACCTCCTCGCCGGGTCGGTAGAGCGTGCGGTCCGTAAAGAGGAGGACAGTGCGTTTGTCGGGAACCTGGGGACTCCACTCCGTATTGACGGGAAAGCGCCACATCGAGACCGTGGGAATGCTGCGATCAAAGTCGATGATCATGCTGTCCTGACCGAGGGAAGCGCGGAGGTGGCGCTGTTCCGGGGAGCGAGGAAGGAGGGCGACTCCTGATTCGTTGGTCTGGGTGGTTTGCAGGGCCCGGGCGTCCTCTCCGAAGACATCGAGGTTGACGTTGGCCAGGGGTTGACCCGTCTCGCAGGAGTAGGCGTAGATGAAAGCGCTCTCCTTGTTGACCTTCCAGGCCAGCCCAATATCGGTGAGCTGCATGTAGACCTGGGTGGACCTGGTCTTCTGGAAGGGGCTTTCCATACCCGGCTTCGGCTCCCCATCCACGGAGACGAAGAGGAGACCGTTGGTCTTGCCGGCTCCAAGGACTTCATCCCATTTGATCTCGATGGGGGCAGTTGTGTCATGGGCGTTGGTCAATTGGATGGTCTGGTCGTAGATCGCTTCGCCTGCTATCAGGGACCAGGGGATGGCATGACGTTCCCTGATTCGCTCCTTGTGGGGGCCATTCCCGCTGTAATGACGGTAGCCTTGGAGAGCCCGGATGGCATCCTCACCCGTCAGGCGCTTGGCCCGTATCCGGGCCTGGGCGATATTGACCGTTCTTATCTCGTAGGTGCGATTTCCGGTGGCCAGCTGGGCAGCGGCATAGCTTGGAGCAGCCAGGATGGGCACAAGGTGCCTGAAACGAACTTCTGCGCTCCTGGACTTGAGCATGATTAATCCATCGGAGGCGGTCATCCCCTGCTTGATGGTGACCTTCCATTTCGATCTGCTGGCAAAATCTCCCCTGATGGATATCAGGCTCCGGCCAGCCTCCAGCTCCATGTTCGCAGGAACCGGTTCGATCTCGATGAAAGGGGCGAGGTCGGAAGCCTTCACATTCTCGGGGAGCTTCTTGGAAAGCCCGATACTGATATAAGGCTTGGAGTCGAGCCGGGTGACTGCCTGGATGGAAGCGACCTCGAATGCGCTGACCGACCCGACCCATCGTTCGGTGGCCTTTACCGTGGACGCGGTGGCGGCCTTGTTTTTGATCCCGGGAGCAATCACAAGCCTCCAGCCCTCACCTACCGGTAGAGGATGAACCGGGGAAACCGTGATGGCGGTTGGAATCTCGGTTTCCGGCTCCAAGGTGGCGGGGTCGGGAGCCTTCCAGGACTGGAAACTCTGTCTCCAGTCAGGGCCGAGGGCGCTCCGATTGCCGAGGTCCCCGTAAATACCCTGACGCACCGTAGCGCCGACGGTCTGGCCCTTCTTGTCTCGAAAGGACAGTTTCCCGGAAGTCGTCGCGGGATCGATCCTGTCATTGAACCGGAGGAAGAAGACGGGTCGTTGCACGTTGCCCCGCCAGTCGCTGGTCTGAAATTGAAAGGGAGCTGTCCGGAGAGCCCTCAGTTTGGTTTCCGGGATCACAGTTTCATCAAGGTGCTTGAAACCAGGAAGAATGGAGAACTGGTAGGTCGTGGCGATGGCAGGAATTCCCCTGCGTTCGAACTGGGCGACGTTTGGTTCGATCCACTTGAGGTCACCAGCGAGGGGAGGTTCGATTTTCATCAGGTTGTTGGGCACGGTCATGCCGACCTGATCCGGGGACACCATGGGTTTCTCGAAACTCAGCTTGAAAGTGGTGGAGGGGGTGAGAGTCGAGGTGTCCAGGTGGAGTGCCGGTCCTGCCAGGACCAGAGTGTTACCGGCGCTGAGAAGGAGGAGGAGAGAAAGCAGAATTTTCATGGGATTACCGGGGTCGATGCGGTTTCAGCGAGGCATAGCATCTCGCAGGGATGAGGGGGAGATCACTTTTCGGGTTTTAAGATTAAGTGCTGCTTTTCTAGCGTTTTGGCTTAATTCTTTTGTTCAAAAAAGAAAACTCCTTGCCGGGGAAAGGAGTGACTGTTCGGAGGAAAGCAGCCATGCGGGGCCAGCCGCGCATTCTTTCAGGGTGAATTACGGGGTCAGATCGTTTTTCAGTGCGCTTCCGGCTGGCCAGATTACAAGAAGCGGAGGAATAACCTCAGTTCGTTGCCAGATGATGCGCCCTGCTTTTTCCCTCCTTTTCATCTTTTGCTGGAGCCTTCTCCTGGTTCCAGCGAGCTCGGGTAATCCGCCTGCTTTCCCCCATGGTCCTGATTCCAAGCGCCAGGATGGCATCCCGAGGGGAAAGGTCAGCCGCCATGAGTGGAGGAGCAATATCCTCAAGGGAACCCTGCGGCAGTGGTATCTTTACGTGCCTTCGCAGTATGACGGGAGCAAACCCGCCGCGGTGATGATTTTTCAGGATGGCCACGCCTACGTGGACGAATCCGGTGATATCCGGGTGCCGGTTGTCTTCGACAACCTGATCCACAGGGGCGAGATGCCGGTTACAATCGGAATATTTCTCAATCCGGGCCTCTTTACCGACAAGATTGAGGGGCGGCAGGGGTGGAAGGCTCCTCCGGGGGTGAAAAGAAACCGCAGTGTGGAATATGACTCCCTGAGTGCGGATTACGCGACCTTTCTTGAGAAGGAGATCCTCGCGGAAGTCGGCAAGGACTATAATCTCACCGATGATCCTGCCAACCGGGCGATCTGTGGGATGAGTTCTGGTGGAATCTGTGCCTTTACCGCGGCCTGGGAACGCCCCGACCTCTTCCGCAAGGTGGTGAGTCATATAGGAAGTTTCACCAATATCCGGGGCGGGCACGTCTATCCGGCCCTGATCCGAAAGACGGAGAACAAGCCGCTGCGTATCTTTCTACAGGATGGCTCCAACGACCTGGACAATGCCCATGGAAACTGGTGGCTCGGCAACCTGCAGATGGAGAAGGCCCTTCAGTTCCGGAAGTATGATCACAAGACGGTCTGGGGGGAGGGCGGCCATAGTGGAAAGCACGGAGGGGCCATCTTTCCTGAAACGATGCGGTGGCTCTGGCGGGACTGGAGGAAGTCGGCCAGGTAGGTGGAGCAGATCCGGGGAAGAAGACCCCCTGGCAGGCGTGGATTATTCAATTAAGTCCCATGAAAGGGGTGTTCCGAAAGGAATGTCCTGCTTGGCTGTTTTGCCTAGAACTTCGGGAAGGTGCTTTGGGAGGAGTCCGTGCCCGGGGCGTATGGAGCGGACATTTTCAGCTGTCATGGTTTCCCCGGCCTTGATATCGCGGCCAGAGAACAGGGAGCGACGGAAGACGCGGGAGGCCTTCTGGGATTCTGTCAGATCGTAAGAGGGGTGACCAATTGCCTCCTGAGCATCGCGAACCGCGCGGACCATCAGGGCAAACTCATTAGGTTCGAGGGAGAAGTGCGCATCGGGTCCTCCAGCAGAGCGGTCAAGAGTGAGGTGCTTTTCAATGATGGAAGCTCCGGTCGAAGTTGCGGCAACAGGAATTGCGGTTCCCAGGGTGTGGTCGGAGAGTCCGGCGGGGCAACCAAATGAATCGCGGAGGTCTGCAATGGTAGAGAGATTCATCTCTGCCGGTGGCGCGGGATAGGCACTGACGCATCTCAGAAGAGCGAGTTGTGAGCAGCCGTTATCCCTCGCGACCTGAACCGCCTCTGCGATCTCTTCCTTGGCCGCCATTCCCGTGGAGATAATCATGGGTTTGCCAGTGCGGGCACATCCGGCGATCAGCTCGTGATCGACAATTTCAAAGGAAGCAATCTTGTAAGCCGGGGCTCCAAGGTTCTCCAGAAAATCCACGGCGGTGAGATCAAACGGGGAAGAAAAGCAATGAAGGTTCAGTTTGCGCGCTTCAGCAAACAGTTCTTCATGCCACTCCCACGGAGTATGCGCCTCCTCGTACAGATCATAGAGCCGCCGTCCCTCCCAGGCCGTCCCCTCTCCGATCTGGAAGAGGGAGGATTCACAATCCAGGGTGATGGTGTCAGCCCGGTAGGTCTGAAGTTTGATGGCATCAGCTCCGGCCTCACTGGCTGCGCGGATAAGCTTCAGGGCATTTTCGATGCGGTGCCCATGATTGGCCGAAAGTTCAGCGATCAAGTAGCATGGATGTTCCGGCCCGATGAGCCTGCCCGCTATTTCGATGTTGTTCATGCCGGAGGAGAGGTGAGCGTCATTTTGATCCGATCCTGCGGGGTGCTGGTGTCATCCCGTGTAAATCCTGCCCGGGTAAAAGTGCGTATCGACGCGGTATTATCCGGCTTGATCCATGCCACGATGGTCCGGGTCGGCCCCTGAGCGCAATAAACATCAATTCCACTCTCCAGAATCAGGGGAGCCAGCCCCATGCCCCGGAACTCCGGTGCCAAGTTTACCGAGATGATACTTTCATCGGGCACCCGGGGGTTTGTTTCAAAGCGAACTGACCCGAGCCTGCCGAGGCTGGACTCAACAAGAAGAAGAGCCACCGAAGAAGAAGTGAGCTGTTTGTCGAGCCAGGCCAGGTGGCTTTCCCACGAGATTTCCCCGGGATTGAAAGACGCGGCACGGGTCCCGGGGTCATTAGCCCAGTTCCAGAGATCCCGCGCATCCTTTGCTTGGGCGGGACGCAACTGAAGAGATGGAAGTCCGAGCTCGTCGCACAAACGGTCGGGGCCTTTGCCGTCAATCAGCTCCGAGGCTCGTTGCGCCCGGGGGATGCGTTGCTCTCCATCCAGTAGTTCCTCGAGGTTCTGCAATTCTACGGACTCCCTTGCATCTCCAAGATAGGTGGTGACGTCCATGTCCTGCATGGCCTCCAGAACCTTGAGCTGGTTTCCAGCAGTCACAATGAGACCCGAGGGGACGCCATGGTGAGCTAGTTCAAGGGCCGTCGTGCTCGGGGATCCTATCGCGGTATCGGCCCAGTCGTAGTGCTCCTTCATGGATTGAGGGGCCCGGACAATCTCGACCGCTGGATTTTCCATGTGCCCCATGGGTCCTTCCTCGGGGTAGGCGGGTCCGAGGATCACCCGGATAGCAGCTCTTTCAGTAACCCCTTTTTCAATCAGCGTTTCTGTCACGGACATAGCAACCTCACCGGGATCAGAGCCGCCCACGGAAATCAGGATCCTGGCAGCCGACTTCGTTACCGTCCTGGGGTGGATGCGGCGGATCTCACTACGGAGTAGAACGTATTGAGGCCCGGCCAGGACCCTTGGATTCATTCCCCCGGTATCGTAGTCACCTGTGATGGCGATATTGGGGTGAATGACAAGGTCCGGAGAGTGGAAGTCCTCAGGTCCGAAATCCGAGATGCAGGCGATTCGGCAGTATTGGGGTGGATGTAGTCTTCTCTGATAAGCCACATCAAAGGAGTATCCGTCTACCAGCAACCATCGAGGGTGGAGGCGCTGCAGGGTTTCAGAGGTTTCCGCCGCCTCCTTTGCGGTCCCTCCGGAATGGCTCAGCCGATGGAGCTCACAGGACTCGTCTTCGATTTTTTGCTGCAGGGCGTCTGGCAGGGAACTGCAGAGAAAGATGCACCTGCCCCCACGCTTCCGCCATTCCTGTGCCAGGGCGAGGGAACGCATGATGTGGCCCGTGCCTTTTTCCCGGGAGGCATCGGCCCTGATGGCAAGTAGAGGTCCTTTCAAGGTATCAGGCCTTCTGGCGGATCGTTGCATTCAGTTTTGACCATTCCGGATTGTCCTCGACCAGGGAAAGGATTTTTTGCCAAGGCTCTGGATCCGGGAGATGTTCAAGAATCCGGCTGAGCAACTGCTGGTCTTCGGGAGTATCGAGGGTCCAGCGATGACTTGAATAATCATCCTCAATGGAAAGAGCCTTCCGGGGAAACTGTTCAGGGCGTTCTCTTAAGAAGGGGGTGACATGTTCGCGATCGAAGGGCTCGCGGGCACCCTGATATGCCTCCTCGAGAGCTGCGGAGGTGAAGGCCTCGACGTCCAAGCCACGAGGGAAATGGCGTGGATCAAGGGTATTGGACGCGTAGGCGGTCCCGGGGAAATCCGCGGCAAGAAGTTCGACCACCTGGTTAATCAGGGATGGGTCCAGCAGAGGGCAGTCTGCAGTGACCCGGACGATGATATCGGAAGGGAACCGGATCGCTGTCTGGTAGTAGCGGGTGAGGACATCATTTTCCGGCCCCCGGGAGCATGGCCATCCATGGCGGGAGCAGAAGTCTACGACCACGTCATCGCGCTCGTCGGTTGTAGTCGCGACGACGCACTGGTCAATATTTCCGGCCAGGCTGAGCCTTTGAAAGGCATGCTCAAGAAATGTCTTTCCACCTGCCTCCATAAGGATCTTGCCGGGGAGCCGGGAGCTTCCCATGCGGGCCTGCATGATGGCCGTGACGCTGGTAGTGGAAGATGGCAAGCTTTATTGATGGATGGCAGTAACCGTATCGATTACATGGTTCAATTCGTCATCGGTCATCTGCGGGAAGAGCGGCAGGCTCAGCGCCTTTTCGTAATAGTTCTCGGCGTTGGGGCACTTGCCCGGACCATATCCGAATTCTTTCCGATAGTATGGCTGCAGGTGAACCGGGATGTAGAGAACCTGAGACCCGACACCGTGTTCCCTGAGGCGATCCATGTAAGCGGTCCGCGTCAGGCCAAGATGTTCAAAATCAATCTGGGTGGTATAGAGGTGCCATGACACTTCCTCGGAATCATCGGAGTTCAGGGTGGCGGGTGTCTGCAGGTAAGGGATTGAGGCGAAGGCGCTATTGTAGGTGGAGACAATTTCGCGTCGTCGCTCGATGAACTGCTCAAGTCTCTTCAGCTGGCTGAGGCCGAGGGCGCACTGGAGGTCGGTAATCCGGTAGTTGTAACCGAGTTCGGTCATTTCGTAGTACCAGCTTCCACGTTCCGAGAGGAGAGAGGGATCTGAATCTGGAGTCTCGAACTTATCGGGATTACGCGTTACGCCGTGGGAGCGCAGGTGTCGTGCTCTTTCGGCATAAGCCGCGTTGTCGGTCACCAGCATTCCCCCCTCTCCCGTGGTAAGGGTTTTGACCGGATGGAAAGAGAAGGTCGTGATGTCCGCCCACGGGTGAGCTCCGAGCTTGTAGCTGCTTCCGTCATGCTGGAATCCTCCTCCGGTCCCGTGACATGCATCCTCGATGATCACCGCATCTCTCGACCGGCAGATCTCTGCGATCCGCGGCATATTCGCCGACTGCCCGGCGTAGGCCACCGCGACTACGGCCTTGGTATCGTCCTGCCAGGTGTTCTCCAGACTGTCTGGGCACAGATTGTAGGTGACGGGATCGATGTCACTGAAATCGGGGGTTGCTCCGACGAAGGCAGCACAATTTGCGGAA
>PAQU01000009.1 GCA_002709395.1 Roseibacillus sp.
AGCGCGAGAAGAGTGAAGAAAAGTTCCGGTGGGCCGATGATGGAACGAGTCAAGCCCTCTCGTCGGTGCAGGAATCTCTCAAAGTAGAAAAGGCCCAACTCGAGGATGATTCAGAGAGGATCAAGGCGGCGACCGCGAATGTCCTGGCAAAAGA
The DNA here is from genome assembly GCA_002709395.1 of Roseibacillus sp. GTDB lineage: Bacteria > Verrucomicrobiota > Verrucomicrobiia > Verrucomicrobiales > Akkermansiaceae > Roseibacillus_B. The sequence continues at coordinate 155 of PAQU01000009.1, forward strand.
AGCTGAAGTGGAGCGGACTAAAGGGTTTTTCAGCCGTAACCGATGGGTTTTCGGAGCAGTATTGGCTATTCTTGTGGCGCTTGTCATCATTGGAGGGATCAGCGGGATCGCCACGGTGACATCAAGGCTGGTGCCGATGATGACGCTTATCTACGTAACGGCATGCATCATCGTCCTTGGGGCTAACATGGCGGAGGTGCCGACTGCATTCAGGTCCATCGTGACGGAGGCCTTTGCGCCCACGGCAGCAGCAGGAGGGTTCATTGGTGCCTTTATCCAGGGAATCCGCCGATCGGCCTTCTCCAACGAGGCCGGTTTTGGATCAGCTCCGATCGCTCATGCTGCAGTTAAGACCAAACATCCGGCCTCAGAGGGGTTGGTGGCCTTGCTGGAGCCTTTCATGGACACCATTGTTGTGTGCACGATGACCGGTTTGGCGATAGTGGTTACGGCACCTGTTCATGAATTTTCTGCTGGTGATGGTGGGATTCAGCTGACGTCCGCGGCATTTGAAAGTGTAGTTCCCTGGTTCAGATATATTCTTCTTGGGTGTGTGGTCCTGTTTGCGTTCTCCACCATGATATCGTGGTCCTATTACGGGCAGCAGGCATGGAGTTATCTTTTTGGAAGGAGCAAGATTGTAGAGTTGATCTATAAATTCCTGTTTTGTGCGTTCGTGGTAGTGGGAGCTTCTCTCAGTCTCGGCAAGGTTCTGGACTTTTCGGATGGCATGCTCTTCGCAATGAGCCTGTTCAACCTCATCGGCGTCTATGTCCTGCTTCCGGTGGTCAAGAGAGAGCTCAAATCCTACCTTGATCACGTGAAAGCGGTAGATGCAGGTTCTGAGCAGGGGGGAAGTGGTAGTTCGACGAGGGAAGCTGCCTCGGAACAATAAAACGTCTCAGCTTGAAGCGATGGCGCGCGAGTACACCCTGCAGCGTCCGACCACCACTGGTGGCTCCGGGATCGACTTTGCCGAGGAGTTGAACGAGCAGCAACTGGCAGCGGTGACCTCGCCTCCGGGGCCGTCGCTAGTCATCGCAGGGGCAGGATCAGGGAAGACCCGGACGCTGACCTACCGGGTGGCCTATCTTCTGGACAGGGGTATCGAGCCGCGCAACATCCTTCTGCTGACCTTTACCAACAAGGCCTCGAAGGAGATGCTTGAGAGGGTGAGGGCGCTGGTTCCCCGGGATGTCAGCGAGATGTGGGGGGGGACGTTTCACTCGGTAGGGAACCGGATTCTGCGCCGGCATGCGGAAGAGATCGGGTTTACCAAGTCCTTCTCCATCATGGACCGGGACGACCAGAAGTCGCTCATGAACACGGTTATCGTGGAGTGTGAGATCGATACCTCTGCGCGGCGCTTTCCCAAGCCCGATGTCCTGATCTCGATCTTCAGCCTGATTGAGAACACGGGAATCGCCCTCGAGGACCTCCTGGAGGATCGCTATCCCTACTTTGAAGAGTGGGGGGAGGAGATCGCGCGGGTCGAGGAACGCTACCGCAGGAAGAAGCGTGAGATCAACTCAATGGATTTCGATGACCTGCTGGTCCTGACCCTCCGGTTGCTGCAGAAGGATGAGGAGCTGCGACGTCTCTACCAGAAGCGTTTCCAGTACGTCCTGGTGGATGAATTCCAGGACACCAACCAGGTTCAGAGCGAACTGGTGGACCTGCTGATCGGGGAACACCAGAGCCTGATGGTGGTGGGTGATGATGCCCAGTCCATCTACTCGTGGCGGGGAGCCGACATGGATAATATCCTGAGTTTTCCCGAGCGCTACCCGGATGCAAAGGTTTACCGGATTGAGAAGAATTACCGGAGCGTCCCGGAAATCCTCGATCTCTCAAATTCGGCAATCAAGGCCAACCGACATCGCTTCGAAAAGGACCTGCAGGCGGCGCGGGAGGGTGGAGCGATGATGCCGGCCCTGGTTCCGCTGGAAGACCCGAGTGCCCAGGCTCAGTTCGTGGCCCAGAGAATCCTGGAGTTACGGGACGAGGGAGTGGAACTGGAGGAGATGGCAGTGCTTTACCGGGCACACCACCAGAGCATGACCCTGCAGATGGAGCTCCGGAACCGGGGCATTCCCTTCCAGATCACGAGCGGACTACGCTTTTTCGAACAGGCNCATATCAAGGATGTGGCNGCCTTCATGCGTTTTGTGACCAATCGAAGGGACGAGGTCAGTTTCAAGAGGATGGTGAGTCTCCTGCCCGGAATCGGGGGAAAGAATGCCGACAAGCTCTGGCGGGGCTGGGCTGCGACACCTCATGCCTCGTCGGAGGAACCACCGACCTGTTTTTCCGATATTCTCGATGAGCTCCCGGTGCCCAAGAAGTCCGCCAGTCACTGGGAGCAGCTTGGCCATACCCTTGATGAACTGGTGACGGAGGAGGGGTTCGCCCGTCCTTCCGAGATGATCTTCAGTGTCCTCGAGGGGGTTTATGACGAGGTTATGCGGGAGTCCTTCGATAACTACGAGAACCGGCGTTCGGATCTCGAGGAGTTGATGAGCTACTCGGACCGTTTCGATGATATCCTCGAATGCCTGGCGCAGCTCTCGCTCATGTCGGCGGTGGATGGANATCCCAGTGGAAGCAAGGCGGAACAGGATAAGGAGCAGGTTGTGCTCTCTTCCGTCCACCAGGCCAAGGGCCTGGAGTGGAAGGTTGTTTTCGTGATCNCGCTGACTGATGGGATGTTTCCTAATGGACGGGTGCTGGACGCGGATGATGACTACATGCTTGAGGAGGAACGACGCCTGTTTTACGTGGCGATCACAAGGGCCAAGGATGAACTTTACCTGACCTATCCCCAGATCAATCCCAAGAGCTATTCCGGGGATGTGATCCAGCGGCCCTCACGTTTCCTCGATGANTGCCCCCAGGAATTGCTGGAGGAATGGCAGGTTGCGGGGGAATGGTGATGGACCGGAGCAGATAGCAGCCCCGGCGTCAGCAGCTTCGCCCTCCCTTAGGAAGCGACTCGGTTGAACCGGAGAGATCTTCCATGACACCCCGGACCCTGGGCCACGCGGTTACTGCCTCGAAAATGATCCAGAGCTGTAGGGCAATGGTGGAGAGGCCGAGGACAGCGAGAAGAATCTGGGAGTTCTGGAAAAATTCNCAAACCTTGATGCCCATCGCGATGCCAGGAAGAACGAGCATCAGGATAGTTGGAGGGACGATGAACCAGACGGGGAGGGCCCGGCGCCAGAGCCAGAAGGTGATGACGAGGAAAGCAAGTCCGGCGAGGAGCTGGTTGGTGGCCCCGAAGAGAGGCCAGAGAATCAGGCCGCCTTTACCGGCGGAGTCGAGAGTCCAGGCCGCACCCGGGGGAGGAAGGGCTGCAAGGGCGCCGGCCAGAATAATGGCAAAGATGGTGGCTCCGTGCTTATTGGTAAGAATGGAGAGAGGATGGCTGGAAGGCGCAGGTAATTTCCTTGGAACGAAGGTCGAAGCCAGTTCCTGAACCACATAGCGCTGCAGGCGGCAGGCAGTGTCGAGGGTGGTGGCGGCAAAGGAGGCAACGAAGACACCCATCAGGGCGATGGCGAAGGGGCCCGAAAGTCCGAGGGCTTTCAGGAAGTTTGCGGACCCTTCGACGAAAGCTCCAACCTTGGCGCCCAGGCCGCCCGCTGCGGCCCACGATCCATAGCGGGCATCGTAGGCTGCACTCCCGAGGAGGGTGCCATCTGCGCCCTTTGCGCCCAAGCCCAGGCCAGCCACACAGGCGAGGATGACGAGGGTGGCGAGGAACCCCTCGGTAAGCATCGACCCATAACCTACGAACTGGGCGTCCGATTCACACTTGACCTGCTTGGAGGATGTTCCCGACGAAACGAGACAGTGAAACCCCGAGATAGCTCCGCAGGCGATGGTAATGAAGAGGAAGGGGAAGATCCAGGGAGCCCCTTCGGGAGTTGCCTGAAAGGCCGGGGCGACGATCTCAAGGCTTTGGCGCTCACCCCCAGNGGTTATGGGTGCCCCTCCGATGANTCCTGCCACCGCGAGGCCAATCACGATGAGTCCAAGAGCGGAGATGAGTTGGAGAGAGTTGATGAAGTCNCGAGGCTGAAGAAGGGTCCAGACCGGCAGGACGGACGCAATGTAGGAGTATAGCAGAAGGATCGCTACCCANGCTATGGTCGGAATTCCGTCGATGACTCCGGGTTCGCCCCCGAGCAGTTCGTTGAAGGCCCCGAGAACGCCCACGTTTCCGTAGAAGATCGTGAGATACATCAGGCCNAGGGTGATGATGGAGGGGATGAGAATGTTGACGCCCCGCCGGTGCAAGTAGACNCCGATCAGAACGGCGAGTGGAATCTGGATAAGGCAGGGGAAAATTGACTGTGGGTAGAGATCCCACACACTGGCAATCACCAGTCCAAAGATCGCCAGGACAATCGTCAGGGAGAGGAAGAGCACCGAGAGAAAGAGGAGACGGGTGCGTTTACTGAGGACTCTTCCGGCAATATCTCCCACGGTCTGGCCCCGGTTGCGGATNGAGACNACGAGNGCNCCNAAATCGTGGACNGCACCGATNAGAATGGATCCGAAGAGAACCCAGAGGAGAGCTGGTACCCAGCCCCAGATGACGGCGAGGGCGGGTCCGACGATCGGTCCGGTTCCTGCAATACTGGTAAAGTGATGGCCAAAGATGATACCCTTGCGGGTGGGGACGTAGTCGTTGCCGTCCTCCATCTCTATTGAAGGAACCCGGGCAGAAGGGTCGAGCTTGAAGATCCGGCGGGCGAGGAACCTGCCGTAGGTGTGATAGGCCACCAGATAGAGGACAAGGGAGCCCAGTGCGATGGCGAGGGTTTGCATGGGGAAAAGGTTAAAGTGCGAAGCGGGAACAGTCGACAGACGAATGCCCCTACACGTCCTTGTCTGCAGTGGAGAGGGCTTCAAAAACCGGGTCCGGGACATAGCGGCGCACGGTATTTTCCCAGCCCTCGGGGCCGATCAGTCCCTTCACCATGCTGGAACTCAGTTCCGCAATATCACGGGGGGGCATGAGAAAGATGGTGTCTATTTCGGGTGCGAGATCCGCATTGATGTGGCGCATGACACGCTCGTATTCGTAGTCATCAGCGGTACGCACCCCGCGCAGGATATAAGCTGCGCCCTGCTCCTTGGCGTAGTCGACGAGATAGCGATTGTCGAAGTGTGAGAAGGAGAGACGCTCACAGGAGGGGACAGAGGCTTCCAGCAGTTCGAGGCGCTCTGTAACGCTGAAGCTGTAGTTTTTCCCCGGATTGGTTCCAATCGCAACGATGAGGCGGTCGAAAAGCTCCAGACCGCGTTGAATCATCCAGAGGTGACCATTTGTTGGAGGGTCGAAGCTCCCAGCGTAGACAGCGGTGTGCATGATAGTCCTGATCCCTGCAGGAAGGGGCGTCACGTATTACGCCGGATAATGGCGTTGCGCTTCAACATCTTGATCCACTCGTCATAGCGGCCGGAACGCTTTTCGATTTCAACTTCCGAGCGCATGCGTTCCCGCATCTCAGCATCGAACGGGGGGAGCGGTCCGGTGCTGATCTTGACGACCTGGACGATTGTGAATCCCACCCTGTCCTTGATCGGACCCACGATGGCCCCTTCGGGTGAATCGAAGACGATATCAGCAAAACCGACTTCAAGATCAGAACGGAGGGTGTCTTCCCAGAGGCCTCCCTTGTCAGCAAAGGCCCCGGCGGAGTGAGACTTGGCGACAGAGGAGAAGTCAGCTCCGCCCTTTACTTCAGCGGCCAGTTTTTCGGCGAGGGCCAGTTGATCTTCCTGGGTAGCCACCGGGTTGTCCTGGTCGATGGAGGGAATGTAGATCTTGCGAAATGTAATGACGTCCTTGGAACGGTCCCTCAGGTCGGATGATCGTTTCTGGTAGCGCTCCTTGATTTCGGAATCAGTAGCGGGCGCAACATCCTTGAACTGCTGACGCTTGAAGGATTGGACGAGGATCTTTTCCTGCTGGGATTTTTCAAATTCCCGCCGGGTCATCCTGATGGACTTGAGGTATTTCCGGAACTCCTCCTGGTTTCCGCTGAAGTTGATGCGGATGAAGCGTTCGACATCCTGTTTTACGAGGTATTCCGGAATCTGCAGGTTTTTCTCCTCAAGGCTGCTGAGGACCAGCTTGTGTTCAATGAGTTCATCGAGAACCTCATTCCGTGCCTCGGCAAAGGCTTCCCGGAATTTGTCGCCGCGACGGGGATACTTCGCCAGAAGCATCGAGACAGTGGGCGCGAGTTGCTGCTCTACCTCCCGGGTAGTGATCATCTTGCCGTTGACCGTGGCGGCGGTCCTGAGGAGAGGAACCGGAGCGGCGATGAGAGGACTCGCCAGAATGATGGTTGCGGAGAGGAGAAATTTCATGGTCGATTAAGTGTTTCTAACCATTCGACTGCTTCGGCAAGCATACCGTTCGGATCCCCCGATCTCAAGCGGGGAAAGTGCAGGTTGTCGATCATGATAAATCCCCCATTACGCTGGACCATCAGGCGGTCGCCACGAATTTCAACGCTTTCGGCTCCAGCGGCAGCGGCTTCGAGTCGTATCCGGCTGACCTGAACCAGATTGAGAACCGGCAGGGGGATTCTTCCGAAGCGATCGCTCAGTCTGCTCTCGTAATCAAGAAGTTCGCCCGGTGTGGCCACGCTCGCCAGTTCTCGATAGGCTGCCAACCTGACCTTTGAGTCAGCGATGTAATTCGCGGGAATATAAGCGGGAAGTTGTTTGCCGTCATGCGCTTCATGCCGGGACTCCGAAAAAGCGAGGAAGTCAGCTCGCAGGATAACATCATTTCTCCGGACGACCCTGCGTCCGCTCAATCTGTCCACAGACTGGCGAAGTAACTGGCAGTAGAGATCAAACCCCACTGCGGCGATATGTCCCGATTGCCGGGTTCCAAGAAGATTTCCAGCTCCCCGGATCTCAAGGTCTCGCATGGCGATCTTGAAGCCGGATCCGAGTGCGGTATACTGCTTGATGGCGCTGACCCGCTTTTTCGCATCACCGGTAGAAATCTGGTCACGTGGGAGCATGAGAATCGCGTAGGCTCTTCTGGTGGCGCGACCGACTCGCCCCCTCAACTGGTAGAGGTCAGCCAGTCCGAAGCGGTCAGCTCGGTCAATAATGATGGTGTTGGCGTTCGGAATATCTATTCCGCTTTCGATAATGGTGGTGGAGAGGAGAACATCCGCCTTCCCCTCAACAAAGGCATGCATGACCTTTTCAAGGTCTTCTCGCCCCATCTGGCCATGACCGACCAGGATGCGGGCCTCCGGAACCAGTTCCTGCAGTCGTTTTCGCACCATCTCAATGCTCTGGACTCGATTGTGCAGGAAAAACACCTGTCCTTCGCGTTCCATTTCGCGGCGAATACTGTCCCGGATGACCCTTTCATCATGGGCGCATACCGTAGTGTGGACTGGAATGCGATTGGGAGGAGGAGTGTCGATGGTGGACATGTCCCGCACTCCCATGAGGGAGAAGTAGAGAGTACGGGGAATAGGGGTGGCTGAGAGGGTAAGGAGATCAATCTGATGAAAGCGTTCCTTGAACTGTTCCTTGTGTTTTACTCCGAAGCGTTGTTCCTCATCGACGATTGCGAGCCCGAGGTTCTGGAAGGAAACGTCACTGGAAAGGAGTCGGTGGGTGCCGATGACAATGTCTACGCTCCCGTTGGAAACCCCCTTGAGGGTCTCCATGATTTCGCCAGTGCTCCGGAAGCGGCTGAGGAGTTCGATCCGGATGGGAAAATCACTCATGCGCTCCCGGAAGCTTCTCCAATGCTGTTCCGCGAGGACCGTGGTAGGCACCAGAAGAGCGACCTGTGTTCCACCGGTGACGGCCTTGAAGGCGGCCCGGATGGCCACTTCCGTCTTTCCGAAGCCCACGTCGCCACAGATGAGACGGTCCATGGGTTGGCTGGACTCCATGTCCTCCTTGGTCTCGGAGATTGCCCGTAGTTGATCGGGTGTCTCGGTAAAGGGGAAGGAGTTCTCGAATTCCCACATCCACCTGTTGTCGACTGGATGAGCATGGCCCTTCTGGGAGTCGCGTTCGGCATGTGTCCGCAGGAGGCGGGCCGCGTAGTCCATGATGGCAGCTTCCGCAGATTTGCGGACCTTGCTCCAGCGACCATCACCCAGACGACTGAGAAGAGGGGTCTTTCCTCCAACCCCGACGTAGCGGGAAACGAGGTAGGATTGGCCGATTGGGACGTGCAAGGTGCTCTCATCCCGGTATTCGATGACCAGTTCCTCGTCCTCCTCTTCTCCCCGGGTCAGTCCCCGGTATCGGCCAATACCGTAGTCGGCGTGAACAACGAGGTCTCCGTCATCGAGTTGATCCAGTTCGGTGGCAGAGGATGTTGAACGGATCTTTTCGAGGCGCTGCAGGCGACCGGTTCGCAGGGGAGACTGATAGCGCCCGAGCAACTCGGCAAGAGAGAGAATGGCCAGCTTGGCCGAGGGCAGGACAAAACCTTCGGGAATCGAGAGTTCAAGAAAGTGACAGCCCTCTTCAGGAAGATGGGTTCCGCTCAGTTCGCGAAAACGCTCCCGTTCTCCATCGGATGCGGATGCGATACAGACAGTCCATCCTTCAGTAAGCCAGTCGTTGATGTGGTGGAACACCGTGCTTTGCTGGGTCTCGTGCAGGATGAAGTCCCCAGCGTCAAAGTGAGCAAAGGGAGTGCTGTAAGCCTCCAGATTTGAATTTCCTGCGGCAGGGTCATCGGTGAAGATGATGTCAGCATCATCGTTGCCTTCCTCCAGCGAGAGAATGAGGTCACTCTCGTGGAACCAGTCTGCCAGAGTTTTGCCCATGGAGGGCGGCTCGAGAATCAGGTCGGCATGATCGAGGCGCCGAATGGAAGTCTGTGAATCAAGGTCAAACTCCCGGACGGATTCCAGTTCCCGGTCAAAGAATTCCAGCCTCAGGGGAAAGGCGGAATGGATGGAGAACACATCGATTATTCCACCGCGTCGTGCGAATTGTTGACGGGCATGGACCTGTGCTACTTCTTCAAGTCCAGCCGCCAGGAATTTCTCCTGTAGTTCATGGGGGTCGTGTTCCCGGCCAACACACAATTGGACAACGGCTGCATCAAACTCACCAGGAGATGGAGCCTCGTGAGCAAGGGCCTCTGCCGAGGCGATGACCACGGGTAGTCTTTTGTCCCGGGGGAGCCCCTGAAGGTGCTGAAAGGAAGCCAGTCGTTCTGCGTCGTGCTCGGGGTCCTCCAGTTGCGAGTCAAAATCCCCGGGGGAGGGATCGGGGATTATCAGGGATTCGACATTCCAGCTGGTCAATTCCGTGGCCAGACGTTCTCGATGGCGGGCAGTCCCCCCGAGAATCCAGAGTCGGGAGTCAGGGGTCGCGGTTCGGGTAACGAGGGCGCAAAGGAAGGCGTGGGCGGGTTCCTCAATCGGGCCCAGAGTGAGTAATGGCCCTTTTTCAGAGGGCGAAACCAGTTGCTTCAAGGCACAGTGGTGCCAGGCGAAATCCAGTGCTTCCGCCGGGGAAGAAATCAATGGAATTGAGGAATCCGAGCTGATTCGCGCCCAACCAAGGCAGGGAGAGGAGGGACGTGCAACTTAGATCTTCACAAATGTGAATAATTAGCTATTTTGTTAATAACCTGTAGATAATCGAAATTACACACATGGGGAATACCCTCGCTAATTCATTAATTACAACTTCCCTCACAGCTTCGCTTCTATTGTCAGGTTGCTCGGGGACTGGGAATTTCAGCTCCAAGGGAGTCTCTCCCCGGGGAGGTTTTACCGGAGCAAACCACTATAATTATGCTTCCTACTATCAGGGTGGACAGCAGACGAGAGTTGCTCCTGCCCGGGCGTATCAGTCTGTCCCGGTAAGTGCCCCGGCTCCCATCGTTCCCCGGAAATCTCCTCTGGCCCTTCTGGCGGAGGTGAGGGTTCACAAGGATTACCTGCCAAAAAGCGCACGTGGGCGTCGGGGTCAGAGCTCCATGCGACCTCGCTATATCACTATTCACAGCACCCAGAACTGGAGCAAGGGTGCCGATCCATGGCGGCACTCCCTGGCCCTGAAACGGAGTAAGCTGGGTAGTCTCTCATGGCACTACACTACCGACCAGAACGTGGCGGTGCAGCACCTGCCCACCAATGTGACAGGGAGGCATGCTGATCTCAACGGTCCCGGGAATAAATATTCGATCGGAATCGAAATGTGCGAGCACCGGGGGAACAGCAGGATCCGGACCATTGACCGGACTGCGAAATTGGCTGCCTACCTGATGTATAAGTACAGCATCCCGCTTTCGAAGGTTGTCCCGCATTATCACTGGCCGCGTTATGGGATGAATCCGCCACACAAGAACTGTCCGCATTTCCTTCTTGATAATGGCAAGCCTGGCAGGAAGTGGCGTGGCTTTCAGGCAAAGGTAAAGTATTACCATGACCTGATAACGACTCAGGGACCGTCCTACGTCAGCAGGTAATCCTCTTCAATTTCCCCTGGATTGTTTCCCGTCAGGAGGAGCCATAGTTTCCGGGATCTGGTTGTTCCAACCTGAGATTTTATATTCGTGCCCCGCAAGCCCCGGTATCATTTTGTCTGCCAGCGCTGCACCGCATGTTGCAAGTGGCCAGGTGATGTGCGGATAAATGATGCGGAAATTACCGGGATCGCATCCTTTCTGGGTGTTCCCGAACCGGATTTCATCGAGAAATTCACCAGAATAAGGGGTAACCGGACCGGTTTGTCACTGAGAGACAAGGAGGGGACTACCGAGTGCGTCATGCTTGATGGGGACCGATGCCGCATCCATGACGTAAAGCCTCTGCAATGCCGCGGCTTTCCCAATACATGGAATTTTCCAGGGTGGGAGAAGGAATGCGAGGCGATTGCAATACCGCTGAAGGAAGAGGCCTGAATTTTGCCTGCCGGGAATCCGCGCTTTCTTACTCGCTGGGTGGCGTAATACGGGAATCCAGCCATCGGAGGGCCTCGATTTCACCAAGGACCAGCGCACGTGTGGCATATCCTTCGACCAGTTCTGGCGAGGTGCGGAGGGTTTCTGTTGCCTTGGAGAGCTCCCGGATATGATTCCGGCTTTGCTCGATGGAAAGTTGCAGTGCTTCCGGTTCAACTCCGGCGAGGGGCAATGGGGCCTCCGGTGGAAGTTCTGCATAGGCATTACGCTGGATGGAGAGGCCGACGAGTCTCGAAATAAGATCTCCTTCGCCAGCAAGTGACGAGCCGAGGGCGGCATTGCTTTGCCTTGCCTGGATTGCTTCCCCGGGAGCAGCCTGCATCGCGTGCTCCTGCAGGTTTCTGCTCAAGGCAAGCAAGGGAGAAAGGTGCGCCATATCCACGGCCATGGTGGCATAGAGGGCTGCGCCGCCGGGATTGCATCCAGTTGCACGAAGGAGGTCATTGAGTGCGACCATTGATTCGGAGGTAAAGCTATGGAATTCCTGTGGGTCGGCGACCTGCGCGAGAGACTGAAGAGTTGAAGTCCTGGGATTGTCATTCCATGTGAGAGAGGCAAGGAGATAGGATGCGAGGGAGTTTCGGGGTTGCTCCTCCTGGAGTTGCCGGGCCCATTCAATACGATCGGCGGAAGGAAAATCGTCCCGGGAGGCGAGAGCAAAGAGAATATGAGGGTTGGAGGGATCCCGGGTGAGGGCTTCTCGCATGAGACCGGAATCCTGCAGAATCATTCCTGCTGCCAGATATCCCTCAGCGGGGTGGTTGTTGGCAACGAGGTATGATTCCAGTTCCGGGCGGGAGGGAATCCTGATGTCTGCGATATCGAAGAGCTCTTCAAGGTTGTCCTTTCCCGGTTGCTCTTCCGGGGCTTTCGGGGATGCAGAAGATTGCAGCGAATCTGGAGAGAGTGCAGATGAACGAGCAGATTTGTGGGGAGGAGTGGGGAGGTCGGGGGTGGCTCCCTTGTCATGAAACAGGCGTTTTGAAACGCCGGGGATGCAGAGGAGAATGAGCGCTCCTGCGATGGCGGATCCCAGATGAGTCAGGAGGGCCTTGTTCATGTAACTGATTCCAGCGGAGCCTTCCGAAGGGCCTCAATCCGAGTGAGAACGGGTGGGTGTGAATAATCAAGGATGACCCGGAGCTGGTGAGGGGTGAGGTTGGAGAGGTTGTCAGCGGAAAGTTTTTTCAGGGCGGCAATCAGGTGCTCCGGGGTCTTCTGTGCACCGGCCGCATAGGCGTCTGCCTCAAACTCGTGCTTGCGGGACCATGCGTTGAGAAGAATGCCGAGAAGACGGCTGACCGGACTGAGCAGGATTGAGAAGAAAATCAGTCCTGCATGGGCTGAGATGTTTTCAATAGGAATACCGAAGGCAAGGAAGAGTTGTTGTGCGAAAACGCTCTCGGGATTGATGATTTGACCAAGAAGGTAGAAGAGAACCGCAAACTGGAGGATGGAGAGGGCAATGCGCTGGATGATATGCCTGTGCTTGAAATGACCGATTTCATGGGCAAGGACGCCGACCAGTTCTTCGGTTGAGTGATTTTCGACGAGAGTATCGTAGAGCGCGATTTTTTTGTTCTTTCCGAATCCCATGAAAAAGGCATTGGACTTGGCTGAACGCTTCGACCCATCCATGACCGTAATTTCAGTAAGGGGGAAATCACATTCCTCTGCCATACGGTAGATTGCATCCTTCAGTTCGCCGTCCTCCATCGGTTGGAACTTATTGAAGAGCGGCATGATGAGAGAAGGAGCGAGGTAGGTAATAGCCAGCATGAAGGCGCTGAAGGCGAGCCAAGCCCAGAACCACGCCAGGGGAACTTGGTGGAAGATAAGGAGAATGCCGGCGAGCAGAGGTGCGCCGATGAGGGCAGTGAGAATGATGGACTTGACCTGGTCGAGGATGAAGGTTCTTCGCGTGGTCTTGTTGAATCCGAACCTCTCTTCGAGGACAAAGGTGTCGTAGACCGTGAAAGGAAGGTTGAGGAGATAGTTGCCGAGAAGCAGGGCAAAGACGTAAACGAGGCCAGTAGGGACATCCGTAAGACCCAGAGAGCGACTCCATTGGTCCAGCCATGCGAACCCTCCGCAAAACCAGAAGGTGAGAAGGATGGTCAGGGAAGCGATGGATGATATGATTCCAAAGCGGGAATTGGCGCGGGCGTATTCCTGTGACCTGGCATACTTTTCCGGATTGTAGACGTCAGCCAGTTCCCGGGGTAGTTCCGGTTTGAGGGAGCCGAGATTGAGTAAAGTAGCGAGGAAATCGAGGTTCCAGAGAAGAAGGAGGGCGATCAGGAGTATGATGGCAATGGTGTTGAACTCAGGCATGGCTGGATGGGCATAGCTTCGGAAAGTTGGTGATGAAAGAACAGGCAAAAAGGTCCTGCCACGGCAGCAGGTCAAGGGGGCAAATGACCGGTAACCAATCCGTAGTCAGGCATGGTGACGACGAACGGCCGTAGCCATCTGTTTGATGAGAAGAATCGAGATCTGGTGTTCTCCTCCTTCCCATTAAAATCGGCCCAGGACGAAAGACAGTTTCAATGAACTGGAGTCGGTAACCCGGGAGGGGGACTGGAAGCGAGTCCGGGTCAGGGAACTCGCCCCGAACGTGGACTTGTTCCGCGTATTGACCGTGCAATGCATGCAGTTCTAGGGTATTCTCCACACGTCAGCCCTGCCCCCCCCTCATTGCGATTTCGATGGAGAATTCCAACCCGTATTCTATCTGCCCCCGTATCCTGGTCTGGGCTGTTGCTTCCCTTGGGGTTCTGATTGCGGCAGTGGGTCTTGCTGTTCCAGTGGCAGTGGACGACAGCTATGATGCGACCGAGGACCTCGTTCTCAATACCCGGTCAGGTCCGATCATTTCGGCCGATTTTGACCAGAGTTCAGGAGGGGTTGTTCCGGAATTTGAGGGTGAGTGGGACTATCTCGACAGGTTGGAGAATCAGTTGGGAGCGAATCATGACTATCCTACGGATGACGCTGGGAGAGTTTGGAGCAGTGTGGATTTCGATATCGCGTCGTCTTCCGTTGGTCCCTGGTCGTCGGGTTCGCTTCCCCTGCAGGGAGGAGTCGTGCAGGCTTTTCCTGCGGATACCCCTGATCTGCTGCGCGGGATAGGCGATGGGCCAAACGGGCAGAATTCAGTAACAACCTATCTCTTTCGGAATACCTTCGTGCTTACACAGGAGGAGGCGGCCGAAGAAAAATGGATAGCCAATCTTGCGGTTGATGATGGCTGTGTCATCTACATCAACGGGGAGGAGGCCGGGTCGATTCTCATGCCGGATTCAGCGATTGGGACCAATACGCTTGCCGGCAATGGAAACGAGTCGGTGTATACTGATGTGGAACTCGATGTCGGGGGAGTTCTGGTCGCGGGTCGGAATACTGTTGCGATTGAAGTGCACCAGGGAAGTCTCGGGAGTTCAGATGCGGGACTCGATATCAGTCTGCGGGGAGGTGGAGGGTTAACGGGGGGATTTGTTTTCGTGGACGATGCCTTCGGAACGGATCAGCCAGAATACGCAACTGGGATTCTTGACCCGTCAGGAGGGGAGTCAGGGGGAGGCCTGCATGTTACCATCGGAGGACTTGATAACCGGATCGTGCCGGGTCCCCATGCGACCTCGGGAGCCTTCATGCAGAGTTTTACGCTGGCAGCTGCGGCAGTTTTGGAGATCAGCTTCCGATATCGTCTTGTCAATTCCGATCCCCTTGAACCAAGCGAGTTCGGGGAGGCGGTCTTTGAAATTGACGGGGTGCGCTATGGCAATGACACGAATAACTCCCTGGTGCGTATCAACAACGGAGGAGACTCGGGGTGGCAATCTGCAACTTTCAATGTGTCGCTTCAGGCGGGCAATCATACATTTGCACTGGGGGCCTACAGCGACGGCACAAGCAGAACGAATGAGGTTGTTAATGTCTACTTCGATGATGTTTCGGTGACGCAGGGGACTGAGAGTGTGGGGGGAGTTCTGAGCAACGACTCGGTTGAGCCCGATGCTTCGGTGGAGGTTATCGATCTGCCGGTGCATGGAGTTGTCAACATGGCTCCGGACGGGGTCTTCCTCTACGTTCCTGAAGATAACTTTCATGGGACAGACAGTTTCACCTACAGGGTGACGGATACGAGTGGGGCTTCTGACCAGGCGACGGTGACAATTGAGGTCGCAGCGGTAAATGATGCCCCGGTTGCAAATCCAGAAAGTTATAAACTGGCTGAGGACGGCTCTCTCCTGGTGAGTCTGAGAGAAGACGGAGTGTTGGCCAATGACAGTGACCTTGAGGACCTGGAATTGAGCGCGATTCAGGAGGGGGACGTAGAACATGGGGTCTTGGTTTTTAACTCGGACGGAACCTTTACCTACACTCCGGATGGCGATTTCTTTGGCACGGACGATTTCAGTTACCGGGCGAGCGATGGACTTCTCCAGTCCGGATTGATCACGGTCACCCTGGTGGTGGAGCCGCGCCCGGATGCTCCCGTTGCCGGGAATGATAGCTATACGGCCCGGGAGAATGAGCCTCTTGCGGTTGAGGTAACGGCAGGGTCAAATGGAGGTCAGGAGGCTGTGGTGCCATACGGTGCGGAATGGAGGTTCAATGACACCGGCACTGACCTCGGCAGCGCCTGGCGTGATCCTGATTATGACGACTCACAGTGGGACAGCGGTCCCGCTGAGCTCGGGTATGGGGATGGAGACGAGGAGACGCGGGTTGGATTCGGAGGAAGCGCGAGAAACAAGAATCCTACCACATACTTCAGGCGAACCTTTCCGGTCTCGGAGGCCGATGCGGTGTTGAGTGCCGTCTGCCGGGTCTTTCGCGATGACGGGGTCGTCGTTTATCTCAATGGCACACAAATCGGTATCGATAACATTGATGATAATCCTGCCTATGATGATTTTGCCCGGAGTGCGGATGATGACGGCGACGAGGAGATTGAGTTTCCTCCGGTTCCTCCCGCTCTGCTCAGGGAGGGAAATAATACCCTGGCGGTTGAGATTCACCAGAGTGACCGGCAGAGTTCTGATATAAGCTTCAATCTTGAATTGGAAGTATCCCGGGACGCTAGAAACGGAGTGCTTGCCAACGATCTCGACCTGGACGGGATTGGTCTGACGGCGGTTCTGGAAACCGAGCCATCCAATGGCGAGGTCGTATTTAATGAGGATGGGACGTTCGTCTACATGCCTGGATTGAATTTTGAAGGGGAAGACAGTTTCAGTTACCAGGTGAGCAACGGATCAGCCAGTTCGTCCGGAACAGTGGTGATCAATGTCCTTCCAGGGGATAATGATATTCCGGAAACGCGGCCGGATAGCTATTCGCCCAGTGAAGATGTGGAATATTCCCGCAACCCCGAACAGGGGGTGCTGGCAAATGATACAGACCCGGACGGCGACCCCGTGACCGCGAGTCTTGTGCAATCAACCTTCCACGGAGCCCTGACCTTCAATGAAGACGGGTCGTTCACCTACCTTCCGGACCGGGACTATTTCGGCCCTGATTCCTTCACCTACCGGGTTTCAGATGGGCAGTCAATTTCCTCAGTGGAAACCGTGACCTTCAATGTGATCAACGCTGCAGATGCGCCGGAAACGATTTCCGATACGTATGCCACGGATCCCGGCGACTGGATCATCGTGGATGAGCGCGATGGCATTCTCGCGAATGATTTTGACCCTGATGGGACTCCTCTCATGGCTGAGTTGGTCGATGATGTGGAGAAGGGGGATCTCATCCTAAGTCCGACGGGGTCGTTTCTGTATCGCCCGGCAGATGGCAGCCCTGGTTCGGTTTCCTTCACCTACCGTGCCACTGATGGAGTTCTTTACTCGGTCGAGACCACGGTGACAATTTATCTCAACCGTGCCCCGGTGGGCGTGGTTGACAGCTATCTTGTAAGAGAGGATGTCCCACGGAATGTTTTTCCTGCCGAGGGAGTATTGAGTAATGACAGCGATGCCGAGAATGACAATCTCGTTGCAATTCTGCTGACTCCCCCGGTTCACGGCTCGTTGTCCCTGGAGCGCGATGGATCCTTCTTGTATTCACCCGATGAGGATTTCGATGGGGTGGACTCCTTTACCTATGTTGCCACAGGCGGGGAGCGGTCCTCGGTTCCGGTAGTCGTGAATCTTACGGTTACGGGGGTGAATGACGCGCCGGTTGCTGTGGAGGATCGCTATCTGGCGATTTCAGACCAGGAATTGGTTATTGCTGCGGCAACGGGGGTTCTGGCAAACGATTACGACGTTGATAGCGGAGCCCTTACGGTCTCCCTGATGAGTCCCCCGGTTCATGGCGAGTTGGTTCTGAATGGGGATGGCGGGTTCAGTTACAGTCATGCGCCCGGGTTTTCAGGGATAGATACTTTCACCTACCGGGTCAGCGACGGGTTCCTGTATTCAGGTCCCGGAAAGGTTACTATCCAGATTGGCGGTGCTTCCGATGCGATTGTCATCAATGAAATCATGTATCATCCGGAAAGTTCTGATCCCGCCCATGAGTTTATTGAGTTGCTCAATATCGGTGATGGCCCGGTGAGGATGAAGGACTGGAGTTTTACAAGTGGGGTGAGCCTGACTCTGCCCGACCTGACTCTTCCGGCGGGGGAGTTTCTTGTAGTAGCGGCCGATCCTGTAGAGTTTGCTGCCATCCATGGAGAGGTTGATCACATCACAGGAGGGTGGGTTGGTTCTCTGAGTAACAGGGGAGAGCGTATCAGATTGATTGATGACAGGGGGAATCAGGTTGATGAGGTGAGTTACCATGATCAGGGAGACTGGGCGGTGAGAACAAGGGTTACGGATACCGGCGAGGCTGGATGGATCTGGAGCGCGGGTCATGATGGAACTGGTGAGTCACTTGAACTCATTCATGCAACGCTCACCAATAAGTCCGGACAGAACTGGCGAGCGAGTCAGGGAGGGCCTACCCCCGGAGCGGTCAATTCGTCGATTCTGGAGGATAGTCAGATGGCTCCCCTGATTACGGGTGTTAAGCACTCTCCTCTGGTTCCGCGCTCTACCGATACGGTAACAATACGGGCCCGATTGGAGGATACTTCGGAAAGGGGGCTGTCAGCTACCCTGTTTTACAGGGTGTCCTCCCTGGAAGCTCCTGAATTTTCAACGGTCGTCATGTCGGATGATGGCCTGCACGATGACGGAGATGCGGGTGATGGGCTATTTGCGGCAAATCTGCCTGCCATGGAAGATGGCACGGTCGTGGAGTTTTATGTTTCAGCGACGGATGGTGGTAATGTGCGAACCTGGCCGGCACCTACCACGATCGGACAGGTAGCCAACCTTCATTACCAGGTTGATGATGAACCCAATCCGGAAGGAGAGGGAATCTACCGGGTGGTAATGACAAGAACGGAAAGCCGGGCGTTTTCGAGGATCGATCGCGATTCGAATGCACAGCACCATTGCACCCTGATTGCGGACGATTGCAGCGGTCCGGTCGTTCGCTACCAGTGTGGCCTAAGAGTGAGGGGGGCGAGTAGTCGTCAGGATAATCCGCCACCGATGCGGTTAAATCTTCCCCGTGACCGGCCGTGGAATGGTGCAAGCCAGATGAACCTGAACACGCAGTTCACGTGGCTTCAGTTCATAGGAATGAAACTCTTTCAGGCGAGTGACCTGCCTGCTCCGGACAGCAAGCGTATCGCGTTCAGGAGAAACGGTCAGAATCCAGCTCGGGATAGCGAAGAAGACTATGGCAGCTTCGTCCACGTCCAGCCGCTTAACTATGAATTTGTGGATGACAAGATGGCAGGAGACCCGCAGGGCAATCTGTACAAGAAGGTGCGCCCGGACGTCAGCTGGGCCTACAGGGGGGGTAATCTGGAGAGATATGCTCGTGACGGATGGGGAAAGCAGACCAACGAATCAGAGAATGACTGGACGGACCTGGATGAGTTTCTCCGCGTAATGAATCAGGCTGATAACGATGCGGATTACCTCGATCAGGTTGAGGCCGTTGCGAATCTTGATCAATGGATGCGCTGGTTTGCAGTCGAGACGCTCATTGCCAATGGGGAAACCAATGCGAGTAACGGGACGGATGACGATTACAGTATCTACAGGGGGGCACTTGACCCTAGATTCATGTTCATTCCACATGATCTGGATACGATTCTGGGCAGGGGTGATGGATCGAGGATCACCAATCCGGAACATACCCTGTTTGACATGGTTCGGTCGGGTGAGGCGCTGGAACCCCTGATACCCCTGTTTGAGGAGCCCTCCATAAGAGCGAGGTATTTTCAATCGCTCCGGGACCTGATCCAGTCCAGCTTCTCGAAGGAGAGGTTCGATGCTCTCCTGATCAACCACCTTTCAGGATGGGTGCCCCAGGGTGTCCTTGAGGATCTTATTGATTTCATGGATGCCCGTCGGGTCTTCGTGAGAGGAATAGTGGACGAAGAGCTCGGTCCTGTACCTCCGTCGCTTGCCCCTGCCACCCTGCTCTCCGAGGAGTCTTCGCACGGAACGCTCTATCTCAGCGAAGTACTTGCAGTCAACGAATCTGCTCATGAGGTGGACGGTCGCTTTCCTGATTATATTGAATTGTCCAATGCTGGTTCGATACGTTCTTTGTCGGGATACTCGATTACGGACGATCCATCGGAGCCACGTAAGTTTGTCTTTCCGGCAGGAGCGGAAATTGGAGCGGGGCAGAGATTNCTGATCTACGCTGATTCGGCGTCGGGTCCGGGGTTCAGGGTCGGTTTTTCCCTGAATGGAGCCGGGGAACAGGTTCTGCTCTATAATCCAGATGGAGCAATCGTGGACTCCATAGCCTTCGGGCCGCAGATAACAGACTTGTCGATAGGAAGGACCGGTCCGGCGGAGACGAGCTGGGGATTGAACTTCCCTACTCCGGGAGTGGCTAACCAGAGGCACTCCCTTGGCAGTCCTGCAGGGGTCTGTATCAATGAGTGGCTGAGTAAGCCTGACGTTGTCTATACCAGGGACTTCGTCGAACTGTATAATCCCGATCCGCTGCCGGTCTCGATCGGTGGAGTGTTTATCACCGATGACCCCCTGAATGCAGCCAGGGGAGCGGTTCTTCCTGCCATGAGTTTTATTGCTGGTGGGGGATTTACTGTTCTGGAAGCGGTGGGATCTGACGCAAACAGTCCGTCCGAATTGCCTTTCAAACTGAGTGCCGACTATGGGTGGTTGGCGCTTTATGGAGTTAATCAAGTGGAAATCGACCGGGTTCATATTGTTTGCGATGTGCCCGATCAGTCGCGGGGGCGCGAAACGGATGGGGCAGATCTGTATGCCCGGTTTTCCATCCCTACCCCGGGGTTCTCCAATGCCTCCGATCTCACGGCCGAAAGCATGGTTCTCCAGTCCTTGCGGATTACGGAGATCATGTATCATCCTTCCCGCTTTTCGGATGCCGAATATATCGAGGTTCGTAATGTTGGTGATCTCCCCATCAATCTTGACGGGGTTGAATTTACTAAAGGAATAGAGTTCGAATTCCCGGATATGATTCTGCCTGCTGGCGAATATGCGGTATTGGTTTCCGATGTAGATGTTTTCCGGGGGGTCTATGGTGGTGGGATTGATGTTGTTGGTGAGTGGTCCGGAAAGCTCGACAATGATGAGGATCGCCTGCGTCTGGAGATTGCTGCTCTTAACGCGGTGGTTCATGATTTCACTTATCGAGATGAGTGGTATCCCACTACTGATGGAGAAGGTTATTCGCTGGTTATTGTTGATGAATTAGCCAATCCCGGAAGATGGGGAGCGAGGGAAAGCTGGACGNCCGGTGTTGTGGAAGGGGGCTCGCCTGGAAGTGGTAGTGGTTTCTTTGTCTTTGGGGGAGCATACCAGGAGGTGGTTCTGCCAGCCGGAGCCACTCTCGATGCGACGGTTCATTACGGAGATCTGGACCCGGCCGACGTAGAGTTGGGCTGGATTCAGGTCAGTGGGCCAGGGGCGGTAGACTTCGGGAACGGAACTAATGAGGATACCACGGTGACGGTGCCGATGGCAGGGAGATACACTTTTGCATTGGTTGCCACGCCCGACGCTGGTCCTCCCCGGTCAGGGGAAGTGACCGTGGTCTTCCGGGATTCTTATGAGGCATGGGTCTTGCGGCGCTTTGATGATCCGGATCAGTCTGAAGCGGAGAGATTGGCCGATGTCGATGGGGACGGTATGTCCAATCTCGTGGAATTTGCCCTGGGTCTTGACCCGGGATTTCCTGATGCTGAGGCCCTTGGCAGTCCCTTTATCTCCGGGGATGGAGCCTTGAGCATGGTCTATCTGCGTCCCTATTTGTCCGATGACTACAGGATAGTCCCGGAGGTCTCTTCGGACCTGCTCGTCTGGGAATCCGGTCGGGCCCTTGTATCCGAGTCTGTGCTGAGTTCAACCGAGGACGGTGAGTGGGTCCGGGCGGAAGATCTGTTTCCAGCTGACGGGGTCACCCCTCGGTTCATCCGGTTGAGGGTTTCCGGTCCAGAATAAGGCGTAAAATTGCCTTGGAACATTCTCAGCTGCAATACCCTGTGACAATTTCCAGCACGGGGGAGGTCAATTACCGGGATTGCTGAATAGGAGGAGGTGCGCTAGGGTTTCGACTCTCCGCCATGAGAAACTACCGGATCCTCCTTTCAGCCCTNGTTGCCCTTCTTCCGGGTCTTTTTCTGGGGCAGGATCTGACAAAGGTTCCCGCAGATGCTGCCGGAGATGACAGGGGGGCAGAGGATGCCTCCGTNTTGACCCGCCCCGATGCGAGGACAATGACCCTTACTATCCCTGCTCCCCGGGGATTGATTACCGACCGTAACGGAAAGCCTTTGGCTGAAAACAGGGTAGGCTATCAGTTTGCCATTCAATTCGCTCATTTCCCTGATCCAGTTGATGCGGAGATCCTGGAGTGGGCAGAAAAACGTCTCGCTCATGCGGCAAAACTGGCCGGTAAAAACTACGAGGTCTCGGATGAGGTTGTGCTTTCGCATTACAAACACCGGCGCTGGCTCCCCCTTGTTTTTTCCGCTTCCCTGATTGGCGCCGAGAAGGAGGAAACTTTCAAGAAGCAGCTGATTCCCGGGCTCGTCATGCATCCAATCTACCACCGGCATTATCCCGGTGGGGATTCAGCTGCTCATGTCGTAGGTTATGTGCGAAGCAAGGGCAGACTTCCGGATGGACCAATCGTCCATGGAGAACTTCTGTTCGAGGAGACCCATGGCGATGCGGGGTTGGAAAAGACGATGGACCAGGAGCTCACCGGNCGCTCCGGTGAGCGTCAGGTAATCTTCGATTCTGACGGAAGGAAATTAAGGGATGAGCTGACCCGAAGGCCTCGAATTGGTCATACCGTGGTAACCACTCTGGATCGTGACTGGCAGTTGCATGCGGAGAAGGTTCTCAAGGATCACTGTAAACGAGGAGCGTTCGTGGTTCTCGATATTCCTACCGGAGAGGTGCTGGTGCTGGCATCTCGTCCGAGCTATGATGTCAATGTATGGGTCCCCAGGATCAGTAGCGCGGACCTGCGGTCCCTGACGGAGGATGAAGCCCGTCCCATGTATGGCAGGGCCTTCCAAGGGCTCTATCCTCCTGCTTCCAGCTTCAAGCCGGTAGTGGCCTTGACTGCGCTTACCCAGAAGGCGGTTGAAGAATGGACGGAGATAGATTGTCCGGAGTTCATCGAGGTGGGGAAGAGGCCTCCGGTCAAGATGTGGAACTGGACACGCGAGCCGGAGGGGTTGATGAACGTGACCCGTGCCATTGCTCGCTCGAATAATTGCTGGTTTTATCAGGTAGGCATAGAGACGGGCCCGGGTGCTTTTCTCGCGTCCGCCCGGAAACTTGGATATGGATCCCGTACGGGATTGCCTCTTTTCGGGGAATCGTCTGGCCGGGTGCCTACCAATGAATATGTCCTGAAACGCTTTGGCAGGCCCTTTACCGACGGAGATACAGCCAACTACTCAATCGGTCAGGCCTGGGAGGCTACCCCTCTGCAGGTGGCGCAGTCCATGGCCGGTATAGCGAATGGTTCCGTGCTGCCTAAGTTGCAAATGATCAAGCAGGTGCAGGATCCGACGGGAGGGGTGCTGCAGGCGTCGGAGCCCGAGTCTCGAAACCCCCTCCATCTCGATCCGGATGCGGTGCAGGTTGTACATCAGGGAATGTATGATGTGGCCCATTCCGCCTGGGGAACAGGGAGGAGAGGCGGGCTCAGTTTTGCGGAGGTATGCGCAAAGACAGGTACCGGCCAGTGGGTCCCTGCTCTCAACCAGGAGATTGCATGGTATGCGGGCTTTTTTCCTGCGGAGAATCCCCGGATTGCATTTGCTGCGCTATATGAGGGTGACCCGGATGAGGATGTTTCCGGGGGGCGCAAGGCCGCTCCCATGATACCGGAATTTTTCGAGGAGTTCAAAAGCGAGATTCAGGACATGATCCGGCCGCCATCGAGGGCAATGGTCGTGATTGAGGAGTCAGAGGATGGCGAAAGAGAAATTCCGGCAGCTCTTCCGGTAGATGAGGAGGGAAATGTGATCATTCCAAGTGGAAAAGTTCTTCGTGCCATACCGGTTGAGGAACGGCGGGAAGAAGATGGTGAACCTGTTGACTCCCTTGAGCAGGCTCTGCCTGCTATTCCAGTTGATGACGCCCCCGTTGCAATTCCGGTTGAGGAGGGTGACTAGTGGTTTCAATTGACGCTGGACGTTTCAGCTCCGGGGGTCCAGACAGAGAAGGTTCAGAATTCATGGATATTCAAATAGCAACCCTCTGCGATTTTGCGGCTGACTATGGTAATGGCAAACTTGTCATTAATGGGACATTCGACGCGCTTCGCGCAGCACAACTTCCCGTTGTGCACCCTCACTGCTCCCTTGCAATGCGGATATGCGTTCTTCCTGAAGACTCGGGAGAGCACAAAATGACGATCAATATTATTGATGAAGACGGAAAATCAGTTGACCCGGCCAAGATGCCGATCCGGGCGGATATGCCGATCAAGGTGCCCGATGAAGTTCCTTTCCTGACACGTAATCTCGTTCTCAATTTTCAGGGTCTCAAGTTTCCCGATGAAGGGATTTATCACGTGGATGTGACAATTGATGGAGAATTGGTGATCAGGTTGCCACTGCGAGTTGTCAAGGTGGAGAACCCGGTTCCACCGGGGCAATCTGCGGAGGCGTAGAATCAAGCAAGGATAGCAAGTTCATGGCAGACCTAATTCTCTATGAGTGCCCCCTTATAACGGGTGCTTCCGGTGGTCTGGGTCAGGAGTTTGCCATGCAGCTTGCCCCTCACTGCCGCAGAATGGTATTGGTAGCTCGAAGGGAAAAATCACTTCGGCAGGTGGAGGAACAGTTGCGTGACGAGAATCCGGGCCTTGAGGTGACAGTGTTTCCGGTGGATCTGACGCGAGCAGCCGCCCGCCGGGATCTGATAGGCCAGTTGTCGGGTAGTAAGTGGGCTCCGGATCTTCTGGTTAACAACGCCGGGATGGGGGACTACGGTGAGTTTGTTACCGGGGACTGGGAGAAGGTGCAGCAGATGCTCGAACTGAACGTCGGAGCAGTTACTCATCTTGCTCACGGGTTTCTTCCTGACATGCTGCGTTCCAAGCACGGAGCGATTCTCAATGTGAGTTCGCTGGCGTCATTGCTTCCGATTCCGGACTTCGCGGTCTATGCAGCCAGCAAGGCTTACGTGACAAGTTTTTCGGAAGCTCTTCGCCTTGAATTAAGGGGACACGGGATTCCAGTTCTGGCGGTCTGTCCGGGGCCGGTACACACGGATTTCGGGGAAACAGCTGGGCGTCAGGGTGCTCCCAAGGAGAGTCCTTCCCGGGAATGGTTTTTCGTGCCAAAGCAAGAGGTTGTGCTGGATGCCCTGCTCGCCTTGCAGCGTGATCAACCTCGAACATACCCTGGGCTGAAAGTTTCTCTTCTTGCAGCAGGGTTATCAATCCTTCCGATGGCGCTGATCCGTTACCTGATGAGTCATCGTCCACGCAGTGTAAGTGAAAAGGACCAGTAGAGTTTTTTGCAGTGGCCCGTAACCAAAGGAAGTCAAAGAGTCAGGGAGCCGGGCGGTTCAGCGCAATTCTTGGTGTGGGCCTTATTCTGATGGCTGCTCTTGGAATCGTCCTTTTGCTGACTCCCCTTGGGGGGAAGGTCAAGAGGGGGTTGAAGGAGCTTCTTGGGCGGGAGCCGGTCGTGGTCAAAAGAACGGTAAATTCCGGATCGGGGAAGACGCAGGTTTCCCGTCCAGAGGAGTTGTCTCCTCTGGAAAAAGATCCAGACCCCCAGTTTCCGAAGGGGGTGCTGAGACCTCCTGATGGAGTGGAGATCAGGAGGCTCTCCAAGGGGATAGACCTTAAGGTGGGATTCAATTCCACTGCGGGAGAGCTCGCTTCGATGGAGCGGAAGGACCGTGAAGCATATCTGGCTGAGTACACCCTGAAGGTGCGTATGCCCAGGGCGGCAACATCTCTGGAAGACCTGACCCGGACCAGTCCCCAGTTGCCGGAGGTTTTCCCCGGGCTTGGGGCCATGCTTCCACAGGCCAAGGTTTCCGCATGGTATAGTCAGCTATATGCGAATAAGGCTGCAAGATTGAAGTCTGACGTGGGGCGCCTGGATGACGTACTGTCCAGACACAACTTCTATGACTGCGAGACGATCCTGAATCTTCGGTCAGAGGAAAGTGGGCAGCGCCTGTTTCTGATGCAGGCTGAGATGGATGTCGTATCAGATGGTTCCGATGGGGACCGGCTTGCCGAAATGCCCGAGAAGATCGTGAATTCGACGAACTATCAGCCTTTTACCAGTTATCGTTGGAGGAAAACCGGGCGCACGCCCAATCCCATGATCGAGGGTTGGGAGCGGCGCGTTGGTAAGGCCCGGCAGGAGATTGAGAATGCGGCGACAGGAAAGGAGCGTAAGAACTGGTTGGTCAACAGGATCAAAATGCTGGAAGCCGGAATCGCAGACATGAAATACGCGAGTTTCCTTATTGCGGAATACGACCCATTCATTGTGATCCCCAGCAATATCCTGACTGATCGTCGTGATCCCTACGCTCCCAATATTGGAGATTTTGCGCTCGTGGTACATGGGCGCTCGGTCTATCCAGCTATCGTGGGAGATGCCGGACCAAGTTTCAAGGTGGGGGAAGCTTCCTTGAGGATGGCACGCGAAATCAATGCCGATGCAGACCCTTACAGTCGGCCGGTCTCGGATCTTACGGTCACTTATCTTGTCTTCCCTCGCAGTGCAGATGATCCCAAGCGCCCCCCGGACTACGAGCAATGGCATAAACGTTGTGGAGAGCTTGTGAATAAGGTTGGGGGCTTGGGAGAGGGAGTAGAATTGTATCGTTGGAAGAACTTGCTGTCGCTTGATTGAACAGGTTTCCTGACCGGGCAGGAAATGAAGTTGGATACGATTTACAGTCGACTGGAACGAGCGGCGATTGAAGGGTGGGATGACGCCCTGCTGGCGGAAGAGTCAGTGAGTCTGGCTGAGGAAATTCTCATTGGATCAAAGAGGGGACAGCGCCTGCGCGAGCGTCTCGAGGCGTGGAAGATGAATCGGATGCTTGGCGATCCTGCGGGGAAGTTATTTGCTCTGGAGATGGCGGATCAGGTGTTCCGCCCACGTGATGCATGGAGGGCTGCCTCGCAGTTCAGGTATCTTCTGGAGAGTCGAGGTGCTCCAGAATACCTGCCCCTGCATGAACGGATTGCGCTTGCTCTTGCTTCGGCAGGTTCCCGTCTGGCCCCGGAAGTAGTGATGTCGGCGGTGACTGCGAAGATGAGGCAGGAGAGCAGAAAAGTAGTGCTTCCAGCGGAGGAAGGATTCTTGGACCGGCATGTCGCGAGGCGCCGTAGGATGGGTGCTCGCCTGAATCTCAATCTTCTGGGAGAGGCGATCCTCGGGGAGGAGGAGGCTGCCCGACGACTTGAGGAAAATATTCGCCGGCTGGAGAGTTCCGGATGCGACTACATTTCGGTAAAGATCAGTTCGGTTTTCAGTCAGGTGAATGTGTTGGCATATGAAGATACCCTCGAGAGGGTAAAGGAGCCTCTCCGGCAGTTGTATCGTGCAGCTCAGGCGAACGCCGTCCAGGGAAGGCCCAAGTTCGTGAACCTGGATATGGAAGAGTATCGTGACCTGCATCTGACTTGTGATGCGTTCCAAGCGGTGTTGAGCGAGGATGAGTTCAGAGAACTTGAAGCAGGAATCGTTCTGCAGGCCTATCTACCCGATTCATTCGAATTACAGAAAAAGCTTACTGATTGGGCCTGCAGGCGCAGGTCTCGTGGTGGAGCGGGGGTTAAGCTTCGAATTGTGAAGGGGGCGAACCTCGCCATGGAAAAGGTAGAGGCAGCGGTGCACGGATGGGAACAGGCTCCTTACAGGTTCAAGGGAGACGTCGATGCGAATTTCAAGAGAATGCTCCACTATGCCTGTGAAAAACATCATGCCGAGGCAGTCAGGATTGGAGTGGGGAGTCATAATCTCTTTGATGTATCCTATGCGTTGCTTCTGAGGGAGAGAGAGAAAGTAAGGGAGCGGGTTGAGATCGAGATGCTGGAGGGGATGGCGAATCATCAGGCAAGGGTGGTCGAAAAGGTTGGGGGCAGCCTCCTCTTTTATGCCCCGGTGGTGGACCGTGGGAACTTCCACTCTGCCATTGCCTATCTTGTACGTCGGCTAGACGAGAACACGGCGCCGGCAAATTTTCTGCATGACCTCTTTGGGATGAGTCCGGGAGATGAAAAATGGAACGAACAACGGGAGAGGTTCCTGCTGGCTTGTGCTGCCAAGGATAGAGTGAGTGCGGTCTCTGCCCGGCAACAGGACCGCCGGAATGAGTGTGGGGAGTTGCCGGGGACGGTTTTTGAGAATGAAGCAGATACCGATTGGACGCAGGATGGTAACCGGAAATGGATCCGTAATGCCCGTAGGACCCTGGAGATTCCTGCCAGGATCGGCATCCAGATCCGGGGTCGAATAAGAAGAACGAGGGTTACGGCTGAGTCATTCAACCCATCGTTACCAGATGAGTGCTCTTACCGTTATTGCCTAGGAGGAGAAAAAGAGGTTGAAGAGGCTCTCCAGACCGGGGTTGAGGCGGTGGGAACCTGGCTGGAATCGACCGGATTTACTCCTGGCGAACAACTCGTCAGGGTTGCCACCGAGTTGGCCAGAGCCCGGGGCATGCTGATTGCAACGATGGGCCATGACGCNGGCAAAGCAGTTCCTGAGGCGGATACCGAGGTCAATGAAGCCATAGATTTTGCTAATTACTATGCACAGGGGCTTTGCGGGCCGGGGTTGGACGATGGCACCAGTCGGACGCCGCTGGGCGTAGTGGTTGTTGCTCCGCCATGGAATTTTCCTCTCGCGATAGCCTGTGGGGGAGTAGTAGCAGCATTGGCAGCGGGGAACTCAGTCATTCTGAAGCCTCCTCCGGAGACGGTNTTGACTGCCTGGCGCCTTGTGGAGTTACTCTGGAAAGCGGGTATTTCCAAGAGGGCCCTGCAGTTTCTCCCGGTCCCAGAAAATGCGGTGGGGCGGAAACTTCTTACCGATGAACGGGTGAGTGGTGTCATTCTCACCGGGGCCTATGATACGGCGCGCTTATTCCGCGATTGGAAGCCATCGCTCAGGCTCTTCGCTGAAACGAGTGGGAAAAACTCAATGCTTATCACGGCCGCCTCGGATCCGGATCAGGCAATCAAGGACCTGGTCCGAAGTGCTTTTGGTCATTCAGGGCAGAAGTGTTCGGCGGCATCCCTCGCTATTCTTGAGGCGGAACTCTACGATGATGATTCCTTCCTGCGGCAGTTGCGTGATGCGGCCTCAAGCCTGCGAGTGGGAGGTCCGGATGAACTTGCAAGTGTTGTAACTCCGGTCATCCGGCCACCTGACGAAAACCTTTCAAGAGGATTGCGTAGTCTGGAGCGAGGAGAGGAGTGGTTACTTCAGCCGAGGATGGTAGACGGGAACCCCTGCCTGTGGACCCCGGGAATACGGATTGGGGTGGAGTCTTCCCATTGGTACCGGAATACAGAGTGCTTTGGGCCCGTCCTGGGGCTCATGCGGGCAAAGGATTTTGAGGATGGACTTCGTCTGCAGAATGAATCCCTTTTCGGACTTACCGGGGGACTCCAGAGTCTTGATAAAAGGGAGATTCGTCGGTGGAGGGCAGCGGTCGAGGTTGGGAATGCCTACATCAACAGGCCTATAACGGGGGCGATCGTACAAAGGCAGCCGTTCGGGGGGTGGAAACGTTCGGTAACTGGACCGGGTGCGAAGGCGGGAGGCCCAAATTACCTCCTGCAGCTCTCAAGGTGGCAGGAGGAGTCTCTTCCGCGGGAGGGTTCCAAAGTGACTCACGAAGAGTTGGTTGACGCCTTGTGCGAGAGATTGCCGGAGGCGACAGAAAGAATCCGTGCTGCTGCAGCTAGTTACGCCAAGTGGTGGGGCGAAGAGTTTTCAGAGGATCACGATCCCTCCGGGATTCTGGGGGAGTCTAACTCTTTTCGTTATCGTCGACGTGGAACGATTCTCGTGCGCTCCCGGGAAATGCTTCCCGAAGAGGTAGCTCTGGTCATTCTGGCAGCACGAACTTGTAAAGTGGAAGTTCTTATCAGTGCGGGCTTGCGGCAGGACAAACATGTAGAGCTTGCCGAAATTGCCGGTGTCAGGTCTCGAATGGAGAACAGCGATGACTTTTGTGGATGGGTTGTGTCGAATAGCGGGGAGATTGAGCGCATCCGCGCCTTGCGACCGTCCGCCAGGTTGTGGGAGGCCTCCCATGAGCGGCATCTCGAGATTATCGACTGGCCGGTCCTGGCCAATGGGCGGATTGAGTTGCTGCACTATCTGCGTGAGCAGACGGTGAGCGAAACCCGGCACCGCTACGGGAATATCATGGAGGATGCCTGAAAGTGGACTTTCTAGTTCCCGGTGGTTTGNCCTTCTGACCTGATCCGCCTGATGATGGGAATGGCACAGAGAGCGCACCACGCTACGACTCCCAGCGCAATGAGGGATCTCTTTATCCATTTGCTGCCTGGTCGCGCAGGCGGAGCAGACGTCGATGGTGTCTGTGTCGCTTTCGGTTTGGGTAACGGCGGAGGAGGAATCAGGTCCGCGACCTTCAGAGGAGGCTCTCCAATTTCGTCCCGGTATTGCTCGACCATATCAGGAGTGACGGGAGAAGCCTCGTTGCCCCAGCTGTTGCGGATGTAGGTCAGCACCGCAGCAATCTGCTCATTGCTACTGGGAAGAGGGATCATTCCGGCCGGATTGATGTCAACGCCGAGGGTGTATTGGCGATGATTGACAGTTATGTTGTCCTTGAGCCCCCTCATCTGGATTCGGATAAGATTCTCAACGGGTCCTACTACCCATTCAGAGGGCGCAAGTGGTGGACCTCCCTGACCGGGTACTCCCTGGCCTCTGTCCCCGTGACAGGCGATGCAGGTCAGGTAGGCCTCCTTTCCGATTTGCATCTGGCGGGGGTCAATTGCTGATTCGGCCTTCTCTCCGGAAAAGGATTCCGGGGGAGATTCCNCGGGGAGAATAGGTGCCCTTTCGGNAGGGGTTGGGTTCTCTTGGGTAAGTNGCTGCTTTTCTACGGGATTGGGAGAACCCGGCCTGTTCCCCGGGGCTTTGACCAGAAGGGTATCCGGGTCGAGGTCCATGGGTAATCGTTCGGAGGAGGTGGCGGGAGTGGAAAGTGAGAGGCTTCCGAGCCAAGCCACAAGGTCGCGGAGCTCACGCTTGGAGAGAAGGGCCTGCATTGGAGGCATCGCGGAGACGGGATTGCTTCTGTCCCGGATAGCGTTCTTTTTGATACGCCAGAGACTCCTACCCTCGAGTAAATCGAGGGTATCAGCATCCTCATTGCTGAGAACACCCGATATGCTGGCACCATTGCTAAATGTAAGGGAGGCAATTCCAAAGCCCGGTGCGACCGTTGCGTTTGGCAGGATGAGGGACTCAAGGAGATATCGTGAATTGTGACGTCTGCCAATTCCCGCGAGGTCTGGACCGGCGTCTCCACCATCCTGCCCTTTTCCTGCGCGATGACAGCGAAGGCACTGAGCCGCTGGGTGGGTCAGGAAGATTGACTCTCCTCTCTGAGGGTCTCCTCCCTCCAGGCAAACGAGGAATTCGGAGAGGGGGTCATCTTCCGGGAGGGAAGCGAGGTAGTTCTCAAGAGCGATCGATACTGAAGGATGATCCTTGTTTTTTTCTGCGGATTCCAGTACCTCAAGCGCGATAGCGGGGTCGAGTTTGCGGGTNGTGAGTTCGTTGAGTCCACGGGTTATCCTGCTACTGGCACTTTCGCTGGAAAGACTTCCGAGGACTTGCCATGCAGTCTGGATTTTTGACTGCTTCCCGGAGTCGAGGAACTTTTCAACGGATGGCATCACGGCTTCCGGGAACCGTGTAGCAAGCAGTTTCAGCGCGTGGTTTGCATATGCGGAGTCGGAATCCCGGGAAGCATTTTCAAGAATGAGGAGCAGGGAGGAGGGGTTTCTGGAGGAGAGAAGGTTGAGGAGCTCGATTCTAACGGAACTGGAGTGCTCCCTTGTTTCGAGGAGAGTAGTTAGATCAGCGGTTTCCAGTTCCTTTGCCGGAAGATTGAACCGGCGGACAAGGCTGATGGCAGAAGCGAGAATATCTCCCTTCATTCGCAGGAGGACAGCGATTTCCTGCTCCAGGGCTTCTCTGAGCCCGTCCTTTCTACGGGGGGGGAGGGGTGCGTAGCGGCCGAGGGACTGATCAATCGCGGGCGGTTGTTCCCAGAGTGAGATNAGGCGTAATGCCTCCAGACGTTCGTTCAGGTCCAAGGAGGTATTTGCAGCGACACGAAGGAGTCGGATAGAGTTCTCGGTTTTCCCCGTGCGGAATGCGCTGTGAAGAAGGCGACGAAGCATCATGCGGCTAAGTGGCCGGCCTTTCTGTCCCGGAGCATATTCATCGAGCAGGGCTGCAACAGCGGGTCTGGCGTTTTCAACGGGAACGTCATGGATGGCCCGGATAGCCTCATCAGAGATTCCGGGGTCTTCCTCGTCGAAAAGGAAGTGGATAAGAGAGGGGGAACGGAGTCTGCGGAGGGCCACCACGGCGGCTCGGCGGATCGACTTGTTAGGGTGCCGGGAAAGGCCGGTGATCTGTTCCACGGTTCCNGATCCGAGCAGTGCCATCACCCCGGCATGNCGAAGGTAGGGGTCTCGATCNGCGTTTTCAGCGAGAAGAACGAGGGCAGGGTTGAAGGCAGCTTTGGACTGGAGGCGGGCCAGTGAAATTGCGGCAAAGGATCGAACGCGTGGGGAGGGATCCTGCAAGGAATTGATGAGGCGTCCGGGATCCTGCAAGGGGGCCTCTCCGAGAGCCCGCGCTGCCTGAGCGCGAAGTTCTTCGTCGGAGTGTCCAAGAAGTTCCTCAAGTCGATCAGTGGAGGCCTCGGACTGGAAGCGGCGGGCCCGGATCCACAGGCCCCAGGTGCCGTGGAGGGCGAGTTTACGGCTCTTCTCCTGCCTGGTGGCATTAATAAAATAGGGGACGGCTTCCGGGCGTTCGGCCAGAGCCAGTTGGGCCCGTAAGCGAACCCGGAAATCGTCGTGCTTCATGAGTTCAAAGAGACGCAGGGGCGGGAGGGTCTTGAATCCCTTGCCGGCGAACAATCTGGCTACCTCTTTTGTTTTTTCTGAAGAGATCGAAGATTCCGATGAGATCGTATAGATCCGGCCAGCGGAGTGGGATTGCCAGCCCTGGACGAAGTCGGCCACATACAGTCTGCCGTCGTATCCAAATTCCGCGTCGGTGACGGCTGCGCCCCAGTTGAATTTTCGAGAATTGACCATTTTAAGACCCGCTCCGCTGGGTTCTACCCGAAAGGACCAGATGCCGGAGGAGGCAGGGCTTCCGCGGTAGTCACATATGAGGAAGGAATCTTTGCAGTGGGTGGCGAAACCGGTGCCAGGTTGGTAGGTCAGTCCTGAGGGGCCAGAAGTAAGAAGGTCTATGGGGGGAAGAAGGAAGGCCGGTTGCCCTGCATGGGATACATCCCACTGGCGTTCCTGCATCCATTGATTGATGGGACGCTCAGGGTATCCCATTTCCCGGTGGAAGGTATGAAGATTCTGGTGATCCGTGCGCCAACCGCTGTCGGCTCCATCGACAATATAGACAATGCGAGCCTTGTCACCCTGGTCCGAGTTGTTGTCCACGCTGAGCAGGTTGCCCCATTGGTCGAAGGCGACTTCCTTTGGGTTGCGTAGTCCTGCATGNATCACCTCGAAATTCGAGCCGTCGGGNTCAAAGCGGAATACCGCACCCTGATCGGTGTAGGAGAGCTGGAGGCCCTCCCGCGTCGTGACATTCATGGCGCGATCTCCGATGGTTCCGTAGAGTCGCCCGTCCGGGCCAAGGGCGAANCCGTTGAGGTCGTGGCCGGAGAGGGAGACCCGGACCCCAAATCCGGAGACTAGCTTCTCGCGTTGGTCCGCGACTCCATCGTTATCGGTATCATGAAGAGACCAGATATGAGGAATACAGGCAAAATAGACCTGTCCTTCCAGAGAGTAGATCCCGGCCGCCGTGCCATCGAGCATGTCATTGAAGCCTTCAGCATAAACGCGGCTCTCGTCGGCCTTTCCATCTCCAGTGGTATCGGCGAGGAGACGGATCTTCTCGGATTTTTGAGTCATTTCGGAGACGGGATACTTCTCGTCCCATTTCCGGTGCATCGTCCGGCGGTCTTCCACCGTAAGTGCTGAAATGTCGTCGGTATGCCAGTAACGGTGATTACGGTTGTCCGGGATGCCGTAACGAAACCGGTGGGTCTCGGTCACGAGAAGTTGTCCGCTTTCATCGAGGCAAAGTGCGGTAGGGGAGTAAACCCCGTGTTCCTCGTGGGTAGCGAAGATCTCGAGTCTGCTGCCTTCCGGAATGGTTATCCCTGGGAGTGCGTCAGTGCCTACCAGTCCGGGGGTGAAGGGCCTGCCACCCTGGGTCGCATCAGGAAAGACGGGATTCGTTTTGTCCGTGAAAAGGATGTGGTCGACCAATATGTAGCCGCCGTTTGAGTCTGATGCATCGACCAGTCTCAGGCGAGCTTGCTGCCCCTTCAGTTCATGCACGTCCCATGTCGTGGGGCGCAGGGTGTTGTCACCCTGTCCGGTTCCTTCCCGGACGATTCGGTTCCCGATGAGGAGTTGGAGGGAAGTCAGGCCTTTTTCCATGCCCCCTCCCACGAGAAAACTTATGCGGGGGTGAGTAATGACGAAGGGNGGAGAAGTGAGGGATCCCATTCCGGCAATGCCTTCAGCGAAGGAACTGGCGAAGGACTCTCCGGCGAAGCCATCCACTTTCCCACTCAGGTCTCCATGTCCTCCGCTGGCAGGCGCTTTCCCAAAGGCCTTTCCGGTTTCCTGCCAGGTCCCAAAGCCGTCACCCTCGAAGGGTTCAAAGACTCTTTCCTCGGCCTTGAGGCCAAGAGCGAGGACCAAAATAATGAGAGACCAGCGAAGCATTGTCATCTTCGGCCACATGGTAGCACCTCGTTTGGGAACAGCAAAGGGCTGGAGTTGATTTGACACTTTTGAAGCGAGCGGNGACCCCGTGCCTTTCACGGAGGGTTGCATGCTCTCAAGAGATCATGGATTGAAGATCACTCTCAGAAATGACGGTAACACCGAGAGAGGATGCCTTGTCACGTTTCGACCCGCCACCCTCGCCGGCGAGAAGATAGCTGGTACTTCTGGAGATGGATCCGGTGACCTTCCCACCTTTCTGCTCGATGAGCGCCTTGTATTCACTACGCGGCAGGGAGAGCGTTCCTGTGATCACAAGGGTTTTGCCGGCGAGAGGCATCATGCCTGAGGCGGCAGCCTCGGCAGGACGGGGAGAGAAGTTATCGGAGCGTGGCTTGAGTCCAAGTTGCACGAACCGCTGCATGAAGGTTTTCCCGTGCTCTGCCTGGAAGAAGGAGAGAAGATTGCGGGCTGCTACGGCTCCAATNTCCGGGGAGACTTCAAATTCCTCAATGCCGGCCTGGGCTTCTGCGATATCAGCCTTGAGTTCCTCATGCCGCTTGCGACGAGCTTCTTTTTCAGACTGATTGGAGGGAGGGTTCTCTTTGTTTTGTGGTGAGACCTCCTTCCTTTCGCTCTCCAGGTCGGCGATGAGAGCAATGGTCTGGAGGAGACTGCTGGAGGAGATTTCCGGGAGAGTCGCATGGAGTCGGCTTAGCTCCCGGGAGGCTGATTCGCCAATCTGAGGGATCCCAATTGCGAATATCCAGCGCGAAAGAGGAAGGTTAACTGGTGCACTCTTTATCGATTCAATCAGCAACTGGGCTTTCTTCTCTCCGAACCGGCGGGGTTTTGAGCTTTCGCCGGTCTGCAGGCGGGCGGGATCGAGCAAGAGGTTGGCGAGTTCTTCGGTCTGGAGGGAAAAGAGATCGAGGGGCGTAGTTGCCAGCCCGGATTCAACAAGTTTGACCGCAACTGATTCGCCGAGGCCCTCAAGGTCGAGTGCTTTGCGCTGGGCGAAGTGCGTCAGGGCTGCAACCGCCTGCTTGGGGCAAAGAGGATTTTCGCACCACCAGGTGACCACTGGGCGCTCCTTGCCCTCGGTATTCTCGCGCCTTGTGATGCTGCTGTCACAGGCGGGACATTTTCCCTTCAAGTGTTCACGCATTGAGAAGGAAGCGGAGTCATGTGGGCGGTCCTCCAGGACCACCTTGAGGATTTCGGGAATGATCTCCCCGGACTTGTGAGTAAGAACGGTATCCCCGATCCGGATGTCCCGCTCGTGGATGAAGGATTCATTGTGGAGGGTGGCACGGGAGACAGTAGTGCCCGAGAGAGCTACGGGTTCCAGTTCGGCAACCGGGGTGAGAATGCCGCTGCGACCGACCTGAATGGTGATATCCAGAAGGCGGGTTGGTTTCTGTTCGGGTGGATACTTGAAGGCGACCGCCCATCTTGGAGCCCTTGAGGTGGCCCCGAGTGTCACACGGTTGGGGAAGGAGGCGACCTTGATGACGGCTCCGTCGGTGGCGTAGGGGAGTTGATGCCTTTTATGATCGAGTTCTTGGATTGCAGCGAGGAGGTCATCGAGTCCGTTGGCGGTCCACAGCGGTTCGTTGCAGGGAATGGAGCAGGATGCGAGGAGGGAACGAAAGGACTCCTCGTCAGAAAGTTCGACCCCTTCCACAAGGCCCAGGCCGTGGGCTATGAAGTCGAGAGGTCGTCTGGCCACCGCGCGGGAGTCGAGTTGCTTGAGGGTGCCTGCCGTTGCGTTTCGTGGATTGGCGAAGGTGGCAAGGCCTCCTTGCTCGCGATCTTCGTTAAGTCGGGAGAATGCCTCGCTGGGCATGAATACCTCCCCTCTCACCTCAAGGAGAGAGGGGGCTGACCTGGGGAGAGTGAGAGGAAGAGTGGGAATAGTTCTTAGATTGGCGGTAATATCATCTCCGGTGATTCCATCGCCGCGGGTGGCTCCGTAATCGAGAGAGCCATCACGGTAGACGAGGGAGGCCGCCACCCCGTCAATCTTGGGCTCAATAGTCACGGGAATGTCCCCGGGGCCGAGATTCTTCTGCAGCCTCTGGTAGAATTCGGAGACTTCTTCTCCGGAGAAGACATCATCGATAGAGAGCATGGGGACCGGATGGCGGACCTGCTCAAATCCCTCGAGGGGTGCTCCGCCGACCCTTCTGGTCGGAGAGTTGGGGTCGTCCAGGCCCGGATGCCGGGCTTCAAGTTCTTCCAGTTCACGAAAGAGCTTGTCATATTCAGGATCCGTAATTTCAGGATTGGCCTCGACGTAGTAGAGCCGATTGTGATGCTCAAGAAGAGAGCGGAGCTCTGATATACGTTCGGTTGGAGACATCGGCGGGCGGGGAAGGATAATAGGTTCTTACCGGCGGAGGGAACCCCAAAGACTCCTCAGGATTGGGAGCCGGGTTCTGCGGGTTGAAGAAGCGGATGCAGGCGTCGGAATAACAGGCTTCCTGCGAGAGCCCCCGTAACATCAGCTAACCAGTCACCCAGATCGTTGCCGGATCGTCCCGGAATCCAAGACTGGTGCCACTCGTCCAAGGCGCCGATTGCGGCCAGAAGGATGACCACCGTCATCAGAAGGCGCCCCCAGGAGATTTCGGTACGACGGTTCCTGCGCTGCAGATAGAGTGCGGCCGAAAGAAGTCCTGCCCCCCCAAGGAAATATCCGAAATGCAGTATTTTATCAACCCCGGGCAGTCGAGGCCCGGAAGGGGCGGGAAGAGGGCCGTCGGAAAGGATCCAGAGGGTAATGGTCCAGCCCAG
Organism: Roseibacillus sp.; assembly: GCA_002709395.1. Taxonomy (GTDB): domain Bacteria; phylum Verrucomicrobiota; class Verrucomicrobiia; order Verrucomicrobiales; family Akkermansiaceae; genus Roseibacillus_B. The sequence goes on from PAQU01000009.1 coordinate 37,533, forward strand.
AAAGGCGAAGAGCCAGAAGCTGCTTTTGAAACAGCAGGAGGGAGGGTTAAGCCGGGGCATCAGCGGTCGTTGCCGCGTTGTTCATTCTCGAGACGCTCGGCCAGCCACTGTTTCATCATGGACTGGTAATTGAGAAATCTCTCCCGGGCAATTCGTTTGATCCTGGAGAGCATCCGGGGATCAAACCGGAGGGTTATGGTGGTGGACTCGCGGCTGTCGGGGACATGCTCTGAGGCCTTCATAAGTTCCGGGGAGAGTTCGTGCCCTATCCAGAAGAGGGCTTCTTCCTCCTCAGACTGGAAATCAGGGATGTCGCTCCAACTGGAAATGGATTTCATGCTCACTTGTATTCGGCGTATTTGCGGTCGTAATACTTCCGCTCTCCTTCGGTCAGTTCCCGGGCCGCGACCACGCGAGCCTTCTTGCCGTCAGAGCAGAAACAGAGAAACAGGTAGCGGTCTGCCACAGTGCGTCCGAGTGCATAGTAGCGCGTTTCTCCATCACTGCGATCCCGATCGGGGAGGAACCGGACTGCAAAGGGATCTTCGAGGGCCTCTTCGATCTCGCGGGGTTTGATACCCTTCAGGTCAAAGTGAACATCCAGCAGGTCAAGTTCCATGAAGGTCTAGAGGCTAATCCAGCCTGGTCCGGATTCACAAACAAATAAGCGGAAAGTGAATCAGAGATACAAACGAGGCGTATCGATCTGGCTGGGACATCAGGTTCAGCGGGCAAGTTGCCCCAGGGCTCAGGAGAGAGGGTCCCAGTCGAGTCCCGCAGGCCAATTCAGGAAGATCAGTGCTACGTAGAGGAGTTTGCATGACCAGTGGAGTGCCTGGTCTACGGTAAAGGAGATCCAGCCCTCAGACTTGGCGTAGTCGATCAGCGAGTGCAGCACCAGTTCCGCGAAGGCTAGAATAACCATGCCGGTAACGAGCCAGACTCCACCAGCGTGGATGAGGGAGTGAGCAAGGAGAGCATTCCACCAGAGTCCGCGGGGGGGAGCCTGAGGAAAGAATTCGGCAAGATCAGCGTTCCTGTTTTTCGCCTTGGCGAGAAAATTTCCCTGAAGTGCGAAATCTCCTACCGCGTGAGCGACCAGAAGTGCAAAAAAGAGGAGGAGAGCTCCCGATGGATTGGTCGTTACCTGGGATATTTCCAGCATCTCAGGAGGATGATTAGTGGAAGAATTCCTGAAGGGCGTTCTGGAGGTCGGCGCTTGAAAGTTTCTGGTTCATGTTGCGGAGACGCTTGGACATCTCGGTGAGAAGTCCGACCATGAGTTGTCCTGCAGCCTCAGGGTAAGACCTGAGGAAATCATCGAGGTCGTTGCGCCGAACCTTCCAGACCTGACTGAAGCTTTTTGCGACAACAGAAGCACTGGCTTTGGAAGGGTCGAAGAGATTGACTTCTCCAATTGAGGCCCCTGGCTCGACGCGAGCAAGAAGTGCAANTTTTCCGTCCCTCTGAGTTACCACGTGGAGGAGCCCCGAGATGAGGAAGGTGAGACTATCCTGATTCGCGCCTTCCTCGATCAGGGTGTCACCCTCATTCACCGGGAGGAATTCTCCGTAGTTACTGAGAAGTCTCCGGTCCTCCTCTTCAAGGTTGGCGACAATGCCAAGGGCAGGGAGTTCGGGGCGGTCAAATTGAGTGCTCATTAGTTTGCGGGGGAGTGTTCCGTAGTGGATTAAAGGATGAAAGTGGAATCGATCCCGGAGATGAGAACGCATTTACCGTCACGAGCCAGCATTGTCGAGCAACCTGGCCTTCAGTTGGCGGTAGGAGTCCATGCTGAGGACAAAGTAATTGGGGTTTCCACTGATTTTTCCGTAAATTATCCGGTTCCGGGAAGAGCGGCTGGCGGGCGCCAGGTCAAATGATGTTTCGCGGAATCCCTTGAGATCGCCCTCGTCATCGAGTTCCCGGAAGACCGCGGTGAACCGGTAACTAGGCGAGAGGAGGGCGCGGGCAGCAGCCGGGGTTTCCTCATGCAGCCATTGCTCGACCCTGAGGGTCTCCATGAAATTGATGAACTGGTTAGCACGGTGCTTGTTGAGTGCAGGGCTGACATCTTCTTCAAACTGCCGGGCCTCCCAGTCCTCGGTGAGGAACTTGTATTTCAGGGTCAAGGCCGGATCCGTCAGAGGAACAGTGAGGGGGAACTGTTCGATCTTCATTGTGCTAAGGTCGACAATGGAGAAGGCCATGAGGAGTGAGTCCCGCCACTGGTATGGTTCGACCGCTATGGAAGTGTAGGTTCTGGGGTCGATCTCAGCCACGGTAGATGAGCCCTGGTGCATGGCATAGCAGCGACCATCACCAGTTCGGCCAAAGACCAGATCAACAGGCTCGTTGTCCTTGAGGTTCATTACTAATCTCTTGCTTGGAGGAGAAAGGCCGTAACGCGTCAGATTGCTTGCAGCATTGGAGGCAAAGTTGAGAGCTTCGTCATTAGTGAGTGCTTTGAGAACCCGGGCGATCAGAGTCTCATTGGCGGGTGATTGGCCGTTGGGGGTTTCCAGCATCCAGCGTGGCTGCCCGCGGCTCTCTCGCCCAAGAAAAATCCGGAGAGGTCGTGTATTGGATGACTTGTGAATGGTCATCGACCTGAGGGACGCGATCTTAAGGTCGGTGAGGGTCCGGGCCCGGAGCTGGTCAACAGAGAGAGGAAGCTGGGCGAGAGAGTAACTACCTCTGACCGGTTTGCGGGGGATCTCAAAAATCAATCCCGGGCGCTGCTCAGTGGTAGCCAGTACGGTATCTGCTTCTGGAGAAGAAGGTGGCTCAATGGTGAGGATACTGGCCGGAGAAATTGTTGTGCCATCCGAAGCAAGGCTTCTCAGTTCAAGTTGCTGAGGAAACTCTCCCGGGGGGCGGGGGGGAATGGTGGTAGAATTCCGGTCATGAATTCTGACGGCATTCAACTGGGCCAGACCCTTGATCAGCCCATTAACCATTTTGGGATTGGCCCGCGATTCAATGGGTTTCGTCATTGTCCAGCTCTTGGTGTCTGCTTCGGGGCGGTTGAGCACGATCTCACGTTCTTGAGACCTGATGGTGATACCCGCTACGGCTGTTTCATCAATCAGCAGAGGGCGGTGGTCACGGAGACGCTCAAGGTCCCGATCCAGGAGACTACGGATACGGATGCTGCTCGTAACTTTTCCCGCTGCCGAGCAGATGTAGACGTGCCGTCGTGCGGATTCTCCACAAGGATGCACGAAGAAGGTCTCAGCCAGTCTGCCGTTCTTCCCTTGAGGTCTGTGCCAGGCGGTATGGCGACCGAGTTGATAGTCCACCAGTTCCCTCTGGGCACTGTCCTTCAGGGTGACGCGGTATCGGTCGCCACCCGTGCCGGTATCATCAGTAGTGATTTCGTGGCGCCTCAAAACGTCTTCCACCAGCAGATTGCGTGAAAAGTCGAGAGTGGCCTTGATGAAGGTCTGGTTCGCGCGGTCGGTAGCAGGATAGACCATGTGCCATACCCCCTCTCGTTTGATAAACTCGGCACGTTTTCCCTGACCGGAGACGAGGACCACGGTGTGGACGTCCTTCGATTCGAAGTTCTCGTAGAGTGCTGTTCCCGGGGGGTGCGGTGGGGTCCCGAAGAACATGCCAAGATCATCATTTGCCAGTTGAATACACGCCAGTGCCCCGGTCACCAGGGTGGCGGTCACCAGAATTATGGTAATTTTCCGGGAGGGCATTGACTGAGGAGAGAAGGGCCTGGAGTCGGAGTTATGCTCGCCGGGCATTCCAGACTAGGAGAGAGATCAGGAGAAAAAAACCGGGAACGAAAATGAGATTCAGCTGGTTGACGAAGGAGACTCTCTGAGGAGTGAGGAGAAGCTTGTAATACCTGACCTGCTTGGGGCCAATACCACTCAATTCTTCCCGCCCTATCAGCCAGTTGCTTGTATTTCGGAGGAAGTCGATGTGCTCCTTGTGCCGGCTACGGGGTTTTAAGAAGTCTGTATTTG